>SFCB01000269.1 GCA_004367505.1 Chloroflexi bacterium OHK40
AGGCCGGGGGGCGGGGGACAGGGGACGGGGACCCGGGCGCAGCGCTGGCGCTGTCAAGCACTCGGGTGCGCAACCCACTCCACGCAGGCGGTGGCGCTGCGACGCCAGCAGGAGTATAACCGGGGCAGGCAACTGGTCCCGATGGCCACCCACACGTGGTGGCCCTCCTGCGATCCCCGTGGACGATGCTATGCCGCAACTCCGCCACCCGCTCACCCTGCTCGCCGTCGCCTTTGCCCTTGGCCTCTGCGCAGACCTGCTCTTCTACGGACGGACGCCAGGAATCTCCGCGCCACTCTTCGTTGGCTTGCTGCTCGCCGCCCTGGCCGGGATCGCCCGCGCCGAGGGGCGTCTTCCGCTCACCACACCAGGCGCCAAACGGAGCGTCGTGACGCCGGGCTTGCTAGCGCTGCTCTTCGCGGTCCTGGTGGCGGTGCGGGCTTCGCCGCTGCTCACGGTGATGAACATCCTGGCGGCTCTGGGGCTGCTGCTACTGCACGCTGGCCTCTACCGCGCCGCGCCACTCAGTCGGCTCGCTGGCTGGCGAGTGGGCCTCGGCACGGCGCGGGCCGCTCTGGTGGCCACACTGCTCCCCGCGCCCCTCGCCCTCCAGCAGGCCGGACGCCTGAGCAACCTGCGCAACCGTGGCCAGGCGTTCCTGGTGGTGGGCCGTGGCGTCGCACTCGCCTTGCCGGTGCTTCTGATCTTTACCGGCCTGCTCACGATGGCCGACAGCATCTTCGCGAGCTATGTAGCCGACGTGCTCACCCTCCGCCCGCCCTTCGATCTCGGCAGTGCCATCGGGCACATCGCGCTGATCGCCACTGTCGCCTGGGCCGTGTGTGGCGGCCTCCTGGTGGCGTTGGACGATCATCCGGTCGGCTCGCTCCTCGGCCCGCCCGTGGCTGAACTGCCTGCCGAGGGCGAGACGCAGCGCCTGAGGCCCGCTGTGTCGCTCCGCGTGCTCGGCCCTGGCGAGGGGCTGACCGTGCTCGTACTCGTGGACATGCTCTTCGCCGCCTTCATGCTTGTGCAGGGCACCTATCTCTTCGGGGGGCACGACACTCTGGAGCGCACGGGGATGACCTTCGCCACCTATGCCCGGCGCGGATTTTTTGAACTGGTCACGGTGGCATGCCTCGCCCTCGCCCTGCTCTGGGCCGCCGATCTCATCACGCGGCGCGAGCGTCCGTGGCAGCGCCGGGCCTTTGTGGCGGCCAGCGCCGTGATGGTAGTGCTAGTGCTGGGGATGCTCGCCTCAGCCGCGCTGCGCATGTGGCTCTACGAGCAAGCCTACGGCTTCACGCTGCTGCGCCTGCTCACCCACACCTGGATGATCTGGCTCGCCTGCGTGCTGCTGCTCTTCCTCGTGGCCCTCGTGCGCGAGCGGCCCCGCTGGTTCACCATGGGCGTGCCAGCGGCGGCGGTAGCCTACCTGCTGGCGCTCAACCTGCTCAACCCGGACGCCATGATCGTGCGCGAGAACCTGGCCCGCTACCACGCAACCGGCGACCTGGACGGGGCCTATCTCACGACGCTCTCCGCTGACGCCGTACCAGCCCTCGTCGCGGCTCTACCAGCGCTCGGCGAGCACCGCACTACCGTCGAAGCGCACCTGCGCGCGCGGCGCACCGCCCTCGAGACCACGGCTGCCCGCGATGGCTTGCCTGGCTGGAACCTCGGGCGGGCACGGGCGCTCGGCGCGCTCCAGCGCCTGTAATGCCGAGCCCGCGAACGTCCCGGTGGGGGCTAGCGACCACGACCAGGAAGGTGGCTTGCCTGGCCACCCAGCGCGCGGTGCATCGCATCCTTTGCGGCACACTGGCACCCAGGGCAGACTCAGGGTTTCAGCTCGGCCCCGAGCCGGCTAAGCTGCACACGACTGGAGGCAGGCAACTCGGGGTGCTCCTCAAAACGGCTACGCTCGAAATACTGGACGGTCAGGAGGCGGCCACCTTCTACCAACTCCTGCGCCGGCTCGCTGATCGGGTAGCCAAAGACGGACAGACCGCCATTGCGCTCCCAGAAGGCCCGGAAGGGCGGGCAGAGGCTGTGCCCGGTCTCGGGGAAGTAGCGGCAGCCCTGGGCTGGTGGGCCACTCACGGTGGGCAGGCTGCGCCAATCCACACCACGGCGGGCGAGAGCCTCGACGCCGAGGAGGCCGCTCAGCACATCGTTGGGCGGAGCGTTCTCGGGGTGGAGCTCCAGGCGGTTGCGCTCGAACCACTGCACGCGCCTGTCGCGCCCATCGGCGCCACGCTCAACCCGCTCGGGCCCGAGCGGCAGGCCCAGGACAGCCAGCCCGCCGCCCCGCTCCCAGGCTCGCAGGAAGGGGTCGCGCACCGTGTGGCCAGTCTCGGCGAAGGCGCGGGCACGGCCGGCCTGCTGCCGCACGTAGATCGGTCGCTCGCCGAGATTGAGGCGGACGCTCCGGCCCGCGAGTGACTCCTCAGCGCCATCGCGCTGCACGAGGGCGGCGTTGAGGCCAGCAGTAAGCGGGAGCTCGAGCGTCCGGGCGCCCCGGAGACTCCAGAGCACGTCCACCGTACCGCCTTCGGGCAAGGCGAAGCGGTAGTTCGCCACCGATCCGGGCTGGTGGAGCGGCCCGGTGCCCTGGTAGCGAGCGAACTGGAGCTGGGCGACCATCGTGCCGTACGCCAGGTAGGCCAGCTTAGGGCTCAGCGAGTCGTTGAGAATGGCGGCGGGTCCCCAGGGCTGCTGAGCGCCACCGAACTTGTCCTCAAGCTGGAAGTAGCTCACGTGGGCGACGCCGGCTGCGGCGGCGAGCACGAAGGTGCGCACCAGATAGTCGGCCTGCTGCTCCTCACTCTTGGCAAACTGGGGCGCGCAGGCGCCGCCGCAGGTGCTCCAGCCCACCTCGGTAACCCACAGCGGTTTCCCCCCCCCCCGGGCGGCCAGCCAGCGCTGGGCCAGCGCGATACGGCCGGGGACAGTCACATCGAAGCGCTCGATCGGATTGATCAGGCTCGGATCGTCCGGGGCGTGATCGATCAGCCAGGGGTGGATGGAGAGCACATCGAAACTGTTCCATCCGGCGAGCTCAACCACCCGGTCCATAAAGGCGCCCTGACCCACCCCATCGAAGACATAGACCCCACCGTTCAGCACCGTGGCGCTCGGGTCGGCACGCTTGATCGCATCGTAGGCCTTGCGGAGCATGAGCGCATAAGCCCCCGGGTCGGCCCTGGGGAGCCAGGTGCCATCCATGTCGGGCTCGTTCCAGATCTCCCAGGCGGCCACCCGGGGTGAACCGGGCGCGTCACGGTAGCCGTCGCCATCGTAGCGCTCCACCACACGGGCGGCCCAGTCGGCGTAGGCATCCATACTGGTCGGCGCACACCAGTATTCGGGCTGGCCGGTATCGAGCGCGTAGCGGACACAACCCGGGTCACGGTACTCCTTCGGGGTGGTCAGCAGCATCCCGACGATCCCGATGCCCGCGTCGGCGAGCATGCCGATGCGCCGATCGTAGAAGCGATTCTCATCCTCGCGGCCCCAGCAGGCCCAGCAGATCTCCTCGCGGGTCCAGCGTGCGCCGATCGCGCCAGCCATGGCAACGAGGGCGGCAGCCTCGGCATCGCTACGCTCGCGGCCGGTCACATACATATTGAGCCCGAACAGTGTCGGCGGGCTCGGGGGCTGGCGCATGGCTGCGGTGGCGGGCCTGGCGACAGGAGGGAGCAGGGTAGCGAGGAGCAGAAGGAGCGTCGCGGCGAGCAGGCGAGTACGGGTGCGATAACTCATCGATCCTGTGGGGTGGTACAGATGGGCGGCGGCGTGGTACCGCCGGGGATTGTACCATAGGCGCACGCCGCCGCACGGTTCCTACCATTCCAATCAGGGCGGAGGCGTAGTGCGGCAATCCTGATTAACCGCCGGTACCGCGCACGTAGATGTCGGGCCAGGGTTTAAAAACCGTGGGGAAGGTATCCTGGGCGATCACCTGGTCACCCACACGCACAGTGCGAACGACCTCAACCGAAATTCCGCCCCGGGCAGTGTCGCTCTTGCGCAGGTAGCCCCGGGGGTAGGTCGGATCGTCGACATACACTGGCCGGGTGGGCGCGGGTGTACGCTCGATCACACGGTGATCGTAGGTCACGTTGCGGCCCGTGGGCGCGCCATAGAGCGCCACCGTGAGCCGCTGGCTCTGGAGATCCACATAGCTCTCCATCAGCAACCAGCCGCCCGTATCATTGGTGAAGCGCATATCGTTATAGGGCGTAAAGATCGCCGCATCGAGGCCCGGGGGCTCGCCGAGCTCCTCGTACCAGCCGATCCGGAAGGCGTGCTCGTGGCGCTCCGTGATCGGCAAGCCAGCAAAGAAGGCGGCGCGGAACACCGTCGTAGAGACCTGGCAGAGGCCGCCGCCCCACTCCTTCTGGGTTCGGTTATCGATGATCGCGTAGCCTTCCACAAAGCCGTGCTCAGCCGTCACTTCACCCAACTGCGCGTTGAACGAGAAGCTCCCGCCCGGTGGGATGAGCACGCCGTGCATGCGCCGTGCGCCAGCGGAGATATTGGTGATCCGGTACTGTTCAGAGTTCGCGAAGGAGCTCACGCCCACCCCGATCGGGCTGGTGATGCCGAGAGTGGCGAGATTGGCCTCAGTCACCGGGGGCGGGATCGGCTCCAGGGGCAGGTCGATCGTGCGCGGGGCACCGTAGAGGGCGGCGCTCACCAGCGCGAGGGCCTGGTCGGCATCGAGGCCACGGCCAGGCTGACCCGGCTCGGCGATCAGCAGGGCGCCGTCGTTCCAGGCCACCCGGGGCAGGGTACCCTCCTCGCGCACGGCGGCGGCCACGGGGAGCAGCGCCGCGCGGATCCCGCTCTGGTCAACGCTCACGGTGATCGTCGGAGAGCCATCGGCGGCCAGTACGCGCCGGAGCGTCACCCACTCGGCGATCTGCTCCGGGGTGAGCTCCCAGCGGCAACCCTGGGCGCAGCCGCCACTGCTCCCGGTGAGCACCACCGGGCCGCCAAGGATCGTGCGTAACTCCTCAACCGCCGGTGCAACCGCCGCATCGCGCAGACGCGGCTCGAGCGCCCGCGTGCGCAGCTCAACTGGCGTACGTTCCAGGCCCTGCAACGCCGCCGTCAGATCCTGGAGCGTCTGATCAACAAGCACCTGGGTGCCCCAACGCTCCGGCTCCACGAGCACCTGGCCCCCGGCGAGCCATACGGCAGCATCGGCGGGAGGCGCCTCAACCGAGGCCGCGATCCCGAGCAGATAGCGCTGAAGGGCGCGCTGGTCAACCTCCAGACGCAGTGGCAGGTCGAACCCCTGCTCCCAGACGGCAGCGGCGACGCGCAGGTTTGAGGCGCGGGTATCACCTCTGCCCACAGCGAAGGCGGCGGTGAGGGCTTCATCAATGGCGAGGCGAACACCAAGATCCTCGGCACTGGGGCGCCACGTCTGCCCACCGTAGCGAAGCTCGACCGGGCTGTAGAGGAACTCGCCGTAGCGGCGCTCAAGGCTACGGCGGGCCTGCTCCAGCGTCAGGCCACCTAGCGGCACACCGCGCACGCTGATATTCGGGTAGATACGGCGGGCAAGCTCGCGCTCGACCAGGAGCACCCCCAGGAGCCCGATCACAGCCAGGGTAGCCAGAAAGGCGAGGACGACGATCAGCCACTCAAAGAGGCTCCGGGCAGGCCGGCGCCGGCGTGGCGCCAGGTCGGCCAGGGCCTCGTCGAGGGCTCTGTCGTGAGCTGAGGTTGACACAGGATGCTCACGCATGGCCTGCTCGGGCCTACTACAATCGGTTCCCTTTAGGCGGAGTGTACACTGCCGGCTTCGTCGCTGTCAAGCGTTTCCTGCCATAAGGGTGTGACGGATGTTCCTACGCCCCCGCGCACCGTGACACGACAGCGTACGGCTAGCGTGAGGCGACGCCCGGGGCGCGGAAACGCGCGGCGCGAGGGAGGCGACGCCCGCCTGCGCAGGCACCCGCAGCGGGGCGGCCCAGGGCGGGCAGAACGCTACAGCACACCCGGGGGGCTGGCGCCCCTTGGCCCCAAGCGTGTGCCAGATAGCCCCGTTCCCTGTCCCCTGTCATAACGGGCGAGTTGGAGCTGTCAGCCTGGTTACAGGTGCGTTCCGGCGGAGCCCGCCAGTTCGCTCAGCGCAGCCTGCACCTCAGCGCGCGAGAGGCCACCGGCGGCGAGCGCATCATCGTCGAGCGCGAGGAGCCGCCGGTAGAACGCCACACCGGCATCGCGGAGGCTGCCATCTTCGGGGGCATCGGCGAGCATGGTGAAGAGCGTATCCTCGGCACGGGCATAAGCACCCTCACGCTCGTAGAGCTGGAAGAGCGCGGCGCTGGTGCGAACGGGGAGAGCATAGCCCTGAAGCAGTTCGAGCAGGTGGGCGCGTGGCGGCGCGAAGGGGAGCAACACAGTGCCCGTATCGGGAGCGAGCTCGGCTTCGAGCAAGAGCTGGAGCGCGAGCAGGGCCCGTGGCGCAACGAACTGCTGGTCGCCCTGGGCCTCGTAGATCGCGGCCTCGGCATGGAAGATAGCGGCGACATAGGCGGCGAGCTCACGCCAGGAGCCTTCGCGGTCGGCGAAGCGAATGAGCGCGAGGATCTCGCGCTCGGAGCGCTGGGCGAGGGCCTCGGAGCCGACGCCAAGGGCATTGCGGAGGGCCTCGTCGGTGGCGAGGAGCGCCAGGGGGTAGCGGCCCTCCTGGCGCAGCCCGGCGATATACGCGATGACCTGGCCGAAGCGCCGGATCATCCGCATGATGTAGTCGTCGCGGTACATACAGACACCCTACCCCGGAACGGGCAGGGTGTCAACGCCAGGTGCTACCCGCCGGGTGTGACGGATCTCTCCGCATAAACCGGCGGTCTCACCTATCCAATCAGAACATGCCCCCGCGCAAGCGGGGGGGCATGCCTTTGCGCAAGCGGGGAGAAGCGGCTTCAGCGCCACCGCACGCGGGTGCAGGAACATCCGTCACACCCCTACCCGCCCCGCTGGCGGCGACGTAGCTGCCAGCGCCAGACAACACTGCGGCCCTGTTGGGGGCGCAGCGTGGTGTCGTCGTCATCGTGGCCGGCCTGGCGGTTGCCGCTCGCCCGCCCGAACGGCCCATCCGGCCGCTCGGCTGAGCGCTCGGCGTGCTGCTGATCCTGACGGCGCAGCAGCGTCTCCCCGGGGACATCAGGCATGGAGAACGCTCCCTCTCTCCTTCGCTCCACCAGTACGCCAACATGAACGCGCTGGCGCAGTGGAGCGATACATACCTGAACAAAGTGTCATACGCGAAGCGGCGGGGGCAGGCACAGCGTGGAAAGTGTAGTATCATAGCGGTGCAGAGTGATGCTACAAGGAGGTTGCGCAGATGGCCCCGCAGTTCAGTGGGAAGGTGGCCCTGGTGACGGGCGCGGGCGCGGGCATCGGGCGGGCAACGGCCCTCGCCTTCGCGCGCCACGGCGCCAAGGTGGTCGTCGCCGATGTGGCCGAGGCAGCCGGCGAGGAGACGGCGGCGCTGGCCCGGGCCGAAAATACCGATGCCTTCTTCATGCGTGCCGATGTCTCACAGCGCGCCGATGTAGAGGCGTTGGTAGCCGCGGTGGTGGACACCTATGGCCGCCTCGACTTTGCCCACAACAACGCGGGCATCGAGGGCGCACAGGCGATGCTGGCCGACTATCCCGAAGAGAGCTGGGATCGGGTGATCGGCATCAACCTGAAGGGCGTCTGGCTGTGCATGAAGTATGAGCTCAAGCAGATGCTCCGGCAGGGCGGCGGCGCGATCGTGAATACCTCCTCGGTGGCTGGCCTCACCGGATCGCGCGGCGTCTCGGCGTATGTGGCGAGCAAGCACGGCATCGTGGGCCTCACGAAGGCCGCAGCCTTGGAGTATGCCCGCAACGGCATCCGGGTGAATGCCGTGGCCCCCGGCACCATCCACACGTCGATGATCGACCGCTTTACCGGCGGCGATGAGCGAATCCTGGCGCAGTTTGCCGACGGCGAGCCCGTGGGCCGCCTCGGCACCCCCGATGAAGTCGCCAACGCGGTGGTCTGGCTCTGCTCCGACAGCGCCTCGTTCGTGACCGGAGCGGTGCTGGCCGTGGACGGTGGGCGCCTGGCGTAAATCCTCTGCCGATCGGCGGATCGTATGGGGCCGGTTCGGAGCGCGCTTCGTCCGTCCATGGTGCCGAGGGCAGGGGTGTTCCCGATGAGTGGCGCGCGATGGCAGCGGCAGGAGAGGCGTTGAGCGCCCCGGGGAGCTATGAGGCGATCTACGCAGTCGTGCGGCGCATTCCGCCCGGGCGCGTGTGCAATTATGGCCGCGTCGCGGCGCTGGCAGGCTACCCGAATCACGCCCGCCTGGTGGGGTATGCCCTCCACGCGCTGCGCACTGGCCCCGGTGCTGAGGTGCCATGGTGGCGCGTCATCAACCGCCAGGGCTATATCTCGAACGCCTACGAGCCGGCCCTCCAGCGCGCGTTGCTTGAGGCCGAGGGTGTAGCGGTGGATGACCGCGAGCGGGTCGATCTCGCCCGCTATCTGTGGGAGGGCGATGAGAGCGTGCCTGAGCACGGTTGAGCGGTCAACGGCGGGCGGAGCACATCTGAACACCATCCGCTCCCGGTTCTCCGCTTCCTGGTGTTCGGTTCTCGCGCTCGCCGTTCGCCTCAGCGGCGCCGGAGCTCGACCAGATAGTGGTCCGCCAGCCAGGGCAAAGGCGGCACTCCCTCCATCAGCCGCTCGAACCGATGGAGTGCCCAGGTGAGCCCTGGCCGCCCGCGAGCCCATTCCTCAACGTAGCTGGGAGGCAGCAAGGCCCCAATGGCGCTCACGCGAACCGGGGTGAACCACGGCCCGTACGCCCTCCGCAGCGCCCCGATCGAGGGGTAGGTGATCGTCAGGTCGCGCCAGCGCACCCCGCCCGACCGCAGCCGACGCAGCGCCTTGCGTGGCTCGCCCCGCCCGAGATACCAGCCCCACTCCCAGGGCACCAGCGGGCCCATCACACAGAGCAGCGCCGGGGCTCCGGGCCGCAGCAGCCGCGCCAGGCCCGCCGCGAGGCCCCGCTGGTCGGCCACGCAGTTCAGCCCGCCGAAGTTCGCGAGCGCGCCATCGAAGGGCGCCCCGGTGAACAACTCCAGCGCCTCTGGCTGCGCAAGTTCATGCAGGTCGAGCCGGGCGACATGCACAGAAGCCCCGAGCCCGGACGCCGCTACCTTGGCCCGCGCCACCGCCAGCATCCCCTCCGATACATCGGTGGCGATCACGCGCACGCCGCGACGGCCGAGGTACACCGCATCCTCGCCGGTGCCACAACTCAGCTCGAGCACCCGATCGCCCGGCGCGAATGCCGTGTCCAGATGGCGCCAGACGGCCTGACGCATCAGGCGCCCGATCAGGCTCCGCGTGAAACGATCGTCGTAACCCGGCGCCATCAGGTCGAAGGGCGACGCCGGCTGATCGGTCGCGCCGCTCACGCCTCCACCTCGTCGGCGCTCGCAAGCAGCGCGGCCCTGGCCGTGGCGGCGGCGGCATACTTCTCGGCAGCGGCAGCCGGATCGCTCGCCTCCAGCCGGAAGCCGGCCACCTCGTTGCGCAGCCACTGGTCGGCGAAGCGGTAGTAGCGGCGCGAGTGGCGCCCCCGCACCACGTAGTCCCGGTCGGTGGCCTGCACCCATGCTTTGCCCAGCTCGATCTGCTGCTCGATGGCCTGGTAGTAGGGAGTGTTCTTGATCGGGTAGGCAACGGTGGTAAAGAAGATGTTCGGGTTGGCTTTCTTGACGTGGTCGATGGTGGCCTCGATATCTTCGAGGGTCTCGCCATCGTAGCCCCACATCAGGAACATGCCCACTTCGATCCCGTGCTTCTGGGCCATCTTCGTCGCCCACTGCACCTGCTCCACCTTCACCCCACGCTGCATCGCGTCGAGGATGCGCTGGCTGCCGCTCTCGGAGCCGATCCAGATCCGGTAGCAGCCCATCTCGGCCAGCGTGGCGAGCACCTCCTCCTTCATCATCCGGTCGGCGCGCGAGATCGTCTCGAAGGGCAGCCTGAGATTGCGGCGCTTCAGCTCGGCCGCGTAGTCGTAGAGCCATTTGTGGCTGATGGTAAACACATCGTCGGCATACCAGACCTGCTCGGGCCGGTAGCGCTCGGCGATGTGCTGCACCTCGGCGGCGGTGTCGAGGGGGCTACGGCGACGGTGGGAGTAGCCGAAGACGGCATGGGAGCACCATTTACACTTGTAGGGGCAGCCACGAGCGGTGATCAGGTTGACGCTGCCCATACCGTGATGGGTACGCCAGATCTCGACGTAGCGCTCAATCGCGATCTGCTCCCGGTCGGGCCAGGGGATGCTATCGATATCGGCGATCTGCGGACGCTCAGGGTTGTACTGGGTCAGCCCGAGCTCGTCGCGGAAGATGACGCCCTGAATGCCGTGGAGCCGGTGAGGACCCCGCCGGGCCAGGGCCGGGATGAGCTCGCTGAGGGTCTGCTCGCCCTCGCCGACCACCACAACATCGGCGCCGTGGTCGAGGTATTGCTCGGGGTAGTTGGCGCTCTCAGGCCCACCCACTACCACCGTCCAGCCACGGCGCCGGGCCTCGCCCATGATCCAGACGACATTGCCGCGCGTGATCAGGTTGGTGTAGATGCCGAGCACGCCCCGCCCTGCGCTCAGCCGCGCGAGCAGCGCCTCACGATTGCTGAAGGTCGTGTCGAAGAGCTCGACGGCAAAGCCCTCGCGGCGGAGCCATGCCGAGATGTAGAGCAGCCCGAGCGGCGGGTAGGGCTTCATAATCTGCTGCTCTTTTTCGTCCTCCCAGAGGAAGTAGCCGTGGGTGAGAAGGATATCCGTCATCAGGTTGCCTCCATGTCAGATGGTTGCGGAGCACCGCAAGGCCAGGGTGCGATAGGTAAGCCGCAGCGCGCTCCAGGCGTCCAACCGCGTGCGGTGGCGCCCGTCAGTTATGCTCCTTGCTCAGATCGGGCGCGGCGAGCCGCAGGTAGCCCTTGCGGATCACCGTGGGCGCCTCGCTGCGCTCGCTCACCTCGAGCTGGCCGAGTTTGAACCAGTGATCGGCGAGCTCGGCCACGGCGCTCGCGAGCGATTCGAGCGCGGCAGGATCGGCCCGCTGCCCCGCTGGCGCTCCAGCCTCCGCGCGGCAGGCGGCGAGGAGTTGCCGCACCTCCAGCTCGCGGTGCAGCAGCCGGTGCAGGTGCCGGTAGAAGGGAGAGCGATAGGTCCCCTGGAACATCATCGCCAGGTCGCCGCTGTCGGTCCAGTTGGTCTTACTCCCGAGCTGCTCGTGGACGAGCTGGTGGAACCTGGTGCCCGGCAGCGGGTAACTCACGCTCACCCCGATGTTGTCGGGCAGGGCAGTGCGCACCAGGCGCACCGTTGCGAGAATGTCTTCGAACTGCTCGCCAGGGTAGCCGAACTGAATGAAGAAGCAGGCCCGGATGCCCGCCCGGCGCAGGCGCTCACGGGCAGCAAGGATCTCCTCGACGGTGATGCCCTTGTCCATGGCGTCGAGGATCTTCTGGCTGCCACTCTCGGCGCCCATCCAGACCTCCACGCAGCCGGCCCGGCGCAGCCCCTCGACCGCCTCGTCGGTCATCAGGTCGGCCCGCGACTGGATCATAAACGGCACGGCCGCATCGCGCGCGGCCACTTCGCGCCCGAAATCGGCCACCCACCGGGGCCGCAGGCCGAAGATGTCGTCCGCGAACCAGATGTGGTCTGGCCGGTAGGTGGCCTTGAGGTAGGCCAACTCATCGGCGACGTTCGCGGGTGAGCGCATGGCGTAGCGCTGGCCCCAGATCGGCTTTGCGCACCAGTTGCAGTGGAACGGGCAGCCACGGGTGCTGACCATGTTCAGGCTGAAGTAGCCATGGGCGCCGATCCAGGCCGCGCGGTAGCGCTCGATCTCAACGAGATCCCACGCCGGGATGGGGAAGACATCCGGCTGGCGCTCGACGGAGCGCTTCGCGGTGTAGCGCACGCGGCCAGGCGCGTCTGGCTCCGGCAGGACGAGGCCGGCGATCTGCGCGAGCGCGTTGAGGAGCGCGGGCGCATCGGCACGCTCGCGGTACTCGCCAGGCTGCCGGCCCAGCAGCAACTCCACAACCTCCCGCAGCGTATGGTCGGGCTCGCCAACGAGGGCCGCCAGGGCGCCCTGGTCCAGATAAAGTTCGGGGTGGTCACTCACATCGGCACCGCTCACCAGCACCGTGGCGCCGGCCTCACGGGCCATCCTGATCATCGTCAGGGCGGCCTCGCGCATCCGGGTGAGGCACATCTTGCTGAGAAAGTTGAAGTTATCCTCGTAGATGGCCACAATCCGGGGCTGGTGGCGCTGCAACGCGGCGGCGAACTCGTGCTCGCCCTCGGCCAGCATGGCATCGAAGAGCGCCACACGGTAGCCGGCCATCCGCAGCACGCTCGCCGCGTAGAGCGTGGCCAACGGTGGGTAGGGTCGCATCTTCTCGGTCTGCTTCGGGTCGAAGGCCAGAAAGTACGAATGAGCCAGCAGTACGTCGGTCATCAACCCTCCTCAACTTTGTCCGGTTGTCGTCAACCGAAGTAGGAGCCATGCACGCGCAGCAGCGCTGCGGCGGCGAAGGCCAGCCAGAAGCCGAGCCAGAGCAGCAACGCTCCGTGGCGCCGGCCAGGCGGGGCAAGATACGCAACGCCGAGCGCGAGCAGCAACGCGACCGCCGGCAGGATCGGCAGCAGGTAGCGGCCCTGCTGGATGTACTGGGCGTCGATCAGCGCGTTGAGCGCCAGCGGCAGCAGTGCCAGCGGAACGAGGGCGAGCAGCGCCCCGAGCGGGGCACGCCGCGCCCGCCCCATGGCGAGCGCGGCCAGCGCGCCTGCCAGGCCAATCACGCAGAGGCCGCCCAGGGCCCAGGCCCAGAGCGACCCACGCACGAGAGGGATGTGCAGCCACCCGAAGTGACCCCAGAAGCTAGTGAAGAGCCAGGTGGCCCACTCGCCAACGGGCATGCCCCACTGGAGCCTGGCCCCTTGCAGCAGCCAGATCAGCTCCTCGACCCGCAGGTAGCGCACGGCAGGGTACAGCGGCGAGTCGGGGCGCAGGGCGGGCCGCGCCAGCGACCCGTTGGCCACGAGGTTGCCCGGCAAGCCGACCCCCTGAGCCCAGATGTTGCTCACATAGAGGCGCCCGCTGTCGGCCACGATCCCGAGGCGCACGTCGTGGGCGTAGGCAGCCACGGAGGCGGCGATCTCGGCGCGCACCCCTTCGGGACCGGGAACACTGAACCGGTGCTCCTGGCGCCGCTCGCCGGTGTAGATCACCAGGCGCCCGCTGGCAGGGCCATGGCTCCAGACCAGCGCGCCAGCCCGCACGATGTTGTTGCGCAGGTAGACGGTGGCGACATCGGGGAGCACCTGCAGTGCCTCGCCGCCACTCTCGACGACCAGGGCGTAGCCGCCCCTGGCGGCAGCCACCCGTGGCGCGGGGGTGAGCGTGCGGGCATCGGCCCAGCGGGCCGCCGTGGCCCAGGCGAACTGCCCGCTCAGCCAGAGCCCGGCGATCAGCGGCAGACCGGCTCCGAGCAGCGCCGCCAGGCCCCGCCGGCGCCACGCCCCCGGACCAGCCGCAGCGCCGAGCCGGAGCAGCCAGATCCCCCCCAGGCCAGCGCCGAGCAGCGCGTACGGGAGCACGGTGCGCTTGACGCCGAGGCTCAGCCCGGCCAGGAGGCCGAAGAGCAGCAGATCGCGCCGGCGCAGCCCGGAGCTCACGGCGCGTACGAGCAGCAGGCAGAGCACAGCGCCCAGCGCATTAGCCAGCGCGTCGTTGGTCATGGCCGCGCCGATGGCGGCTGCCATCGGTTGGAGCGCCACCAGAGCGGCGGCGGCCAGTGGAATGAAGGCCTGGCCATGGGTGTCGGTCAGCAGGTGCTGCCCCGCCAGGTAGGTGCAGGCCACGGCGATGGGGAGGAGCAGCGCGTTAAGCGCTCGCAGCAGGTAGAGCTGGGCCTCGATGCTCCACCCACCCGTGAGACGGAGCGGAAGGGCGGCCAGCACAAAGTAGAAGGGTGGGTCGCCACCCACCTGGCGGGGCATGTGGAAGAGCGCACTGGCCTCGGCAAGCGTGATCGGGAGCGGCGCCGGGGTGACGCCCAGAAGGTGATCGTAGAAGCTGGCGCGCGCCATCGACTCCGTGATCCGCCGCTCGAGCGCCGGGCTGTGATCCCAGCGCGTGGGGATCCGCCCGAGCTCGGCGGTGAGCCCGGCAAACTCGAAGAGCATGGGCTCGTCGGGCGCCTGCCAGGGTGGCACGCCCAGGGCGTAGATCAACCCGTGGCACAGGCCGATCAGCATGAGCAGGGCCAGGTGGATTGTCGTTCGGCGCTTGTCCATCATCGCCTGTTCGTGGCCTGTCTCCGGGAGCGAACCGCTGGCCAACGGCCCGGTGACGCCCCTGCGGGCCTCGCTCCCGCTCATCGCCAGGCAACCAGAGCCCCCTAGCTGTCGGTCAGGTGCTTCAGGAGGGTCACGGCAGTGCCCGGGTCACTACCGACACGCAGCCGGTAGGCGCCGCTGGCGGCAAGCGCTGCGGCCACGGTCGGGGCCTGGTCGCGCAGCAAATCAAACCCTGGTTCCCGCGGGTCACTCAGGGCGGCTGCCGCCTCGACCGCCGGGAGCGGTTCGAGCCGGCTGGCCTGCCCGGAGGAGCGCTCGACAAAGCAGAGGGCGACGCGCTCGGCATGGGTCACCAGCCGCTCCGAGCCGAGGGCGCTCACGTCCACCGTGAGTTTCAGCTTGCCATTGGCCAGCATGCGGGGCTCGATCCCGGCCAGCTCGGGGAAGAAGCGCGGCGCGTCTGGCAGCAGGTGGATCGGGCCTGGGTGCCCCCAGACGCGCAGGCCACGGGCCAGGCTCACGCAGACGGTATCTTCGGCAAGCAGGCTGAAGCCAGCGCGCACACAGGCGTAGCAGAGGGTTGATTTGCCGGCCATACTGGCCCCGACGAGCAGGACGGCCCGCCCGTTGCGCACCACACCGGCGGCATGCACGGGCGTCCGATCGCGCATGTTCACGAGCAGGAAGCCCAGGCACTCCAGGACGTTCCGGCGCAAACTGGCCTCGTCGGCGGCCAGGGCGGGGGTTACAAAGGCCAGCGCGTAACCGTGATCAAGCTGGGCTGTCAGCACGCTGGCGCCCGCAGCAGCCAGGAAGGTGCGGCCATGGGCCCGGAAGACGAAGCGCTCGTCGTGGGCCAGGGGTAGGCCGGCGGAGCCAGGCAGGTGGACGACCACATCAACCCGTGCGGCCGGGCCAGCGTCGATGAGCGCCGGGGGAAGCTGGCGCCAGCGCTGGAAGGCGCTGGCGGCGGTCGCGATCACAGCCGCACTGTTGCTGCGATAGACCACGGGAACACCGAGCAGCGGCACCTCCAGCACTTCATCGAGGGGCGCGCTCTGGCCGAGCAGATCGGCTGCGGGAGCGAAGGATGTCCTCATAGCGTTCCGGTAACCAGCGTAAAGGTCTGGATATAGTGGAAGTCGGGGCGTCGCAGGCAGAACGTCGCACTCGCCGGGTCACACAGGGCGGCCAGCGCGGCCCAATCATCGGGATCGAGGTAGGGGCGCAGGTGATCGCCCCAGTAGCCCCGGAAGAGCGCCTCCACGAGGTAGGCCTCGTCGGCCGGGGCTAGCGGGGCCACCCGTTCTACCACCACCGTCTGTGGGCGCACCTGCCGCAGACCCGCGCCGCGCAGCAGCCCGACGAGCGCGCGAATGGCTGTAGTGTCGGCCTCGCGGAGGCCGTACTTGTCGCGGTAGTAGGCGCGGTTGGCCTCAGTGGCCACCCGCTCGAGCCGGGCATCCCAGGCGAAGACCATCTCGGGGAGCAGGTGGCTCTGGCCAAGGGCGAGCCGCCCACCGGGTCGCAGAAGCCCGGCGAGCGTCCGGGCGGCACCGAGCGGCTCGCGCAGGTGGTTGATCGTATTCACGCACCAGACGAGGTCGAAGCTGCCGGGGCGCAGCGGCGGGCGGGCGATATCGGCCTGGAGCACCACGGCGGCGCCGCCTGCGGCCCGGGCGATGCGCGTGTGGGCCGTGGCGAGGTCGATGCCCAGCGCCATGCCGCCGGGCGCCACTCGCTCGGCCAGCCAGAGGGTCGTGGAACCCACGCCGCAGCCGGCGTCCAGGGCCTGCTGGCCGCTCCGCAGGCCAAGGCCGTCGATCAGGGCGCGCAACTCGGGCTCCGCAAAGGCGTTGAAGAGCTGGAGCTTGCGGCCATAGTTGCGCTCGGGCGTGTCGCCGAGGAGGCCCGGCGGTGCTGGTGGAGCTGTTGTCATGGTGCTGGTGGGGGTTCTGAGCGCGGTGCCGGGTGAGCCGGCCAGCAGATGAAGGCGCCCCAGAGCAGGAGCGCGCCGTAAAGGCGCGGGTAGGCCAGGAGCGCCCGCGGCCAGCCGGCCCACGCGGCATTGTCGAGAAAATAGTTTGGCGTCAGCATCAAGGCGGCGCCGATCCCGGCGAGCAGCAGCGCCAGGCGCGGGCCCCTGGCCCGATCGATGCCTGTGGCGCCACCCGGGACAGCCTGCCGAACGGCCACCTGTTCTGCCCGCCCCTGCATGCTCTGTGGGGAAAGGACCCCAGCCAGCACGTCCTTGTGTGCGAGGAGCAGGGCGACGAAGAAAGGCGTGAGCAGCATCACGTAGTGGTGCTGCTCGCCGGCCGGCTGGGTAGGGACCACGAGACAGAGCATCGCGGCGCCGGCGAGCAACCGTGGCCGGCGCCGCGCACCGGCCAGCGTCGGGACGAGCAGCGCGGCTGTGGCGGCAATCCAGAGCGCCGTGGCGATCCCGGGCGCGTGGAGCAGCGGCGCGGGAGTGTACGCGGCATCGAAGACGAAGAGCTGGCGTAGCAGGCTGGTGAGTGTCTGCAGGGCCGTCACCCCGAAGACCGGGTTCGCGGCCAGGTCACCTACCCGCCCGAAGAGATAAGCCTGCCAGGTGCCGACCCCGACCAGCGGGAGCGTGCCCATAAAGCCGGCGCCGGCGAGGGCGGCAGCCCAGAACAGGGCACGCCAACGGCCAGCCACCAGGAGCAAGAGCCAGAGTGGCGCGCCAGCCAGCTTGGCGAGGGCCAGCAGCGCCAGCGCGGCGCCGCAGAGCCAGTCGCGTCCGCTCACGAAGCCGTAGAGCCATACGGCGTACCAGAGCGCCATCAGAGTATGCACCTGGGCGTAGCGCAGCTCGGCGTGCAGCGGCCGAAAGAGCGCAACGAGGAGCAACATCAGCGCAACCGTCGCCAGCGTGGCGCGCCCACCGAGGCTGGCCGCCGAGCGCGCTGCCAGCACACCGATCAGCAGGAGCCAGAGCAGATCCAGCGCCAGCCAGGAGGCCCGGGCCACGGCGGGCGGGAGCCAGGCCACGGGCAGCATCAGCAGAGCCATGGTTGGGGGCTGATGGCCGTAGATGTCGTTGCGCAGACCCAGCGCCCGCTCCCGCTCCTGAAACCACGCGTTGTCGTAGATACGCGCGTCGAGCTCGCCGCTCACCACCAGCCGGGCCGCAGTGTAGTACGAGGCAAAGCCGAAGCTGTCGAACCCGACGGCAGGCAGCAGCACGCGCGCAAAGAACCACGCCGTCGCTACCATGGCCAGCGCCCAGAGCAGGATGGTACCTGGCGGCCGGCTCAGGCGCCGGGCAACCGTGCGCGCCGCACTACTCATCGATCAGCCCCTCCTGGACCCAGCCTACGCGCGCCGGGTCGGCCTGGCCGCCCAGTTCGATGTAGACGCTCTCGATGTTCAGCCGGTGGGGAGCAGCATTCGCCGCCGGTTCGCGAAAGAGCATGCCAGCGCACCGCTCCACCGCCATCTCCAGGCTCCCACCCGCCCGCAGCACCGCAGCCACGCGCTCCCGAAGCTCGGCAAGGTAGGCCCGGTCCGCGCTGAGGCGCTCCACAATCGCAGTCGGATCGTCGGTCGGGTTGCCATGGCCGGGCACCAGCGCGCGCATGGGGAGCCTGGCCAGCCGGGCCAGGCTCTGCTCGTAGGCGTCGAGGCTATCGCTCACAAAGGGGATCTCCACGTCGCTGAGGGTATCGGCGGCCCAGAGCGCGCCACTGGCCGGCTCAAAAAGCGCCAGCTGGTCGGCCGCGTGCCCGGGGATGTGGATTGCCTGGAAGGCCAGGTCGCCAACTGTCAGGCTGGCGCCGTCGCCGAGCAGCGTCGTGATCACCGGGGGCGTGAAGGGCGCCTCGCGTCCATAGCCGAAGCGCTGCTCCCAACGGCCGATCATTCGCAGCGTGGGCTCCTGCTGAGCGGCAAGTGTGGCGGCGAAGCTGGTGTGGGCGGCTACCGGCACGCCGGGGAGGCGCTCGGGTCCGAGGATGTGATCCCAGTGGCTATGCGTGAGCAGCACCAGCTCGACACGCGCGCCCAGGCTGGCCGCCAGATCGGCTGCTGCGGCGACATCATCGGGGTGCGGGCCGGGATCGATCAGCGCGGCGGAGCCGGCGCTGACGATCAGGCCGGCGTTGTAGTGCATCGATCGGCTCGGCAGAACCCACAGGCTGGCGTTGAGCTTTATCGGCCCTGGCATCACTCTCCTCCGGTGAAAACCTCAGACTCAGGTCGGCCTGGCGTGGGCGGTGGCCGTCCCTGGTGCCGAACGCTACGGACGGCCCCGATCATCGAGGCGTCCCGTAGAGCTGCTCAAACTGGCGTGCCGTCCATGCGGCGTCGTGGGCGCGGGCCCATTGCCGGGCGCTTCGGCCAAGGGCCTCGCGGCACGGCGGGTCGGTCAGGGTCATCACAATCGCCCGCCCGAGCGCCGCCGGGTCGCCCGGGGGCACGGCAACGGCTGCCTCCGGGGCAAGCTCGGCGACCAGCCCCACCGCTGTGCCGACGGTGGGGGTAGCGGCCGAGGCGGCTTCGCACACCGCCACGCCCTGGCTTTCGTGGTAGGAGGCCTGGAGGTAGAGGTGAGCACGGCGCGCGAGCGCCAGCGCCTCGCTGTGAGGGCGCCAGCCGTGGAAGCGTACAGCCTTGCCAAGGCCCAGCCCCGCCGCCAGCCGGTGAGCGGTGCCGTCGAGCACGTCCTGCCCTACCCAATCCAGCGTGAAGGGCTCAGCGCAACCGGTGCGCGCCCGCAGCTCCCCACGCGCTAGCGCCAGTGCCCGCAGGAGCACCTCAGGACCCTTGACCCGATTGATACTGGCGACGGTCAGCAACTGCCAGGGCGGGCCAGGTGGCCGCGCGGCCGTAGCACCATCCACGAGCGCCGCGCCCAGCGGCACCAGGCGGGCATCGCGCCGGCGGGCCAGCAGCGGGCCGAGGGCATAGCGGCTGCCGGCGGTCACCACGTGGGACCGACCGAGGGCCAGGGCCGTGTGCGCGCGCTGCCGGGCACTGAGGCGCCCGCCGTAGCCGATCTGCGGCAGCCTCACCAGCTCACCCCCTCCGAGGCTGGCTACCAGCGGCACCCCCAGCGTTGCGCCGGCCAGCAGGCCGAGGGTGCTGGTGGTGCCGAGCCAGAAGCTATGCAGTAGCTGTGGCTGGAAGCCGCGCAGGCCCCCCAGCAGGCGGGCGAGGCGCCGCCCGAGGGACGCCCGGCCGAGGCAGACCACCCGGGCGCCGCGCAGCTCGTAACTGGTCGGCGCATCACCTTGCTCAAGGGCGGCAACGAGCAACTCGTGGCGCGTGGCCAGCTCGCCGATCAGATCGAGGAGCGCCGGGATCACCAGGTGAACCCCGTCCTGGCCGACACCCCCCGGGACGATCAGGGCGATGCGCATACTCGCCTCACAAGATCGGCATAGGCGGCGTAGGCAGCGCGGCCCACGGCCTCCCAGCTCAGCACGCGCTCGAAGCGGTCGCGCGCCGCCTCACGCTCACGGTCCAGGTTCCGGCGCGCCACCGCCACGATTGCGCGCGCGCAGGCCTCGGCATCGCCAGGGGGCCAGTGCGCGCCAACGGCTCCCCCCGTGACTGCGCGAAAGGCGGGGATATCGGTGATCACTGGCGGCAGGCCACAGGCCAGGGCCTCGATCAGCGCGAAGCCCCCCCCTTCGCGGTGGCTCCCGAGCACGAAGAGGTCGGCTGCGGCGTAATAATCGGGGAGCTGGCACTGGGGCAAACGGCCCAGCAGCGCAACCCGTCCGGCCAGATCGGGCTGCGCGATCCGCCGCTGGACGGCCCCAAGGAGCTCTTCGCTCCCGTAGATCATCGTGAGCCTGGCACCAGGCAGCTGTGGGAGCGCGCGGGCCAGGCCCTCAAGCACCGTGAGTGGGTCCTTCACTGGGTGCAGGCGCCCAACCCAGAGCAGGGCCGGCTCGCCGGTCAGCCGCACAGGCACCCGCGCTGGCGCCCGCAGGGTTGTGCTGGCTTCGAGCACCGGATACACGGGCTGGTGAGGGCGAATGATCCCGGCGGCACGCCAGGGCCGGGCCAGCTCCGTCGACGTAAACAGGAAGCCATCAGCTGCGGCGAGCCCGAGGCGGGCCAGGGCCAGATGTGCAGCCCCGCGAAGCCCGTGGGGTGCGGGCGGATCGCCGGCATGATGCTGCACCACCAGTGCCACCCGTGGGGGCAGGGCTGCCCGCAGCGCGCGAGCTTGCAGCGGGAAGATCTGCCCCTGAAGATGCGCCACATCCGGGCCAACCGCCGCGACGGCCCGGTGAAGCCGCCGGGGGATGTGCCAGGTACGGGGCAACTGGCGGCGGCCATCGCGCACGAACTGGTAGCGCACCGACCCGATCTGCATGGCCGTATCGTCGTAAAAGCGCTGCACAACCGTCACCCTGGCGCCTGCGGCGGCCAGCGCCTCAGCCCAGTCGCGAAGAGCGTAGAAGCGCTCGATCAGCGCGTGGGGGCCGGGCACATGGGCTGGGAGCGGGTAGCTGACGATCGCGACGTGCATAGCTTACTCCCGCACGCGCTGGCGCTCACGCCCCAACGCGGCCCGCAGCGCCCATCCGGCGGTATGGCCGGCGTGGCGCGCATAGGCGCCCGGCAGGCCACCGGCGGCCGAGGGGTAGCGCTGGCGCAACTCGGCGGGTGCCGGCAGTGCCACTCGCAGCAGCGCGCCGAGCCACTCGGCCCCGGGCCGGTACCAGGCGAGCTTGAAGGCGGGCGAAGCCTCGCGCCGGTCGCAGAGCGACACCTGGCTGGGCGTCGTGTGGGCCAGCATGGCGCGGAGCGCTGCGGGCGTCTCGCGGGCCAGTCGCTCGCGCACGATCGGGGGCGCCAACGGGCCAAACAGGCGCTCAGCCAGGGCCAGTGGGGCATAGAGCAGGCGCGCCTCGCCGGCCCGCAGCGCATCATCGACGAGCCACTCCCAGCCGGCATCGCTCAGGTACGGCGCCACAAGCGCCAGATCGTAGAGCTGCACAGCCCGGAGGCGCCGGTTCACAATATTGTGGCAGGTGTGGATCAGCAGGTGCAGCAGCAGCGCCTCGGGAGCCGGGGCCAGGCCAACGGCACCCCCAAACGCGCGCTCGCTGGCACCCGCCCGGAGCGCGGGGGTAATATCGTAGGCGATCGCGCGGAGCCGCTCGCCGACCGCAGTATGCACCTCGACCCCACGGGGGTTATCGGGGTGCTCACCATCCCAGGAGACCACCCGGGGCTCGCCGCGGATGTACACACGGTGGCGGGGCGTCTGCTCGCCAGGCCGATAGCCGAGTGCCAGCATCACGCGGTGGAGCCGCTCCACCGCTTCGGGGCGCACGAGCAGATCCAGGTCGGCCATGGGGCGCAAGGCCGGGTCGGGGTAGTAGTGCTCCACAAGCACGGCCCCCTTGAGCGGGAGCAACTCGACTCCGGCATGGGCCGCCCCATCCAGGATCGCGGCAAGGTCAGCCCGCATCAGTGCGACTCGTTGCCCATTCAGGGCCAGTTGCTCGGCGCAGTAGGCGCGCAACTCGGGCGCGAGGGCCAGCCATGCGGCGGTGCCTTCCAGGCGCGCGGCGAGCAGCGGGGCAACACCATGGACCAGGGCGGCACGGCGGGCGTCCGCCCACTCCCCCAGGCCCCAGGCGGCTGTCTCGCGTGAGATCCTGGTGGCGGCATCAGCACCCAGCCACGCGACCACTGCATCGGCCACACCAGGAGCCGGCGAAGCACCCCTCAGCGCCTCGGGCCCAGGACTGACCTCAACCTCATGCATTGCGAGATTTTCAGACACAGCTGTGGCCTCTCTCAACCATCCTCTTGTCCTACCGGGCAGCCATGCGCCAGAGCGGGCACGAACCGTCGTGCAAGAGCAACGATTGAGCCGCGAGCGGAGCGCTCCAGCGCATCAGGACCGCCCCGCTCGCGGCTCCCCGGTTCCCGCATCAGACCGAGGCCAGCCGCCCGGCGGGTTGGGCGGCGGCGACACGATAGACGGCAAGCGTCTCACGGGCGGTGCGCTGCCACGAGAAGTCCCGGGCCCGTGCCAGGCCAGCGGCCCGCAACCGCCGGCGCAGCCCCTCGTCGGTGAGCAAGCGCTCCAAGCCATCGCGGATCGAGGCGATATCGCGCGGGTCCACAGTCAGAGCAGCATCGCCAGCCACCTCGGTAAGGGCGGCGGTCGCGGAGATCAGCGTGGGCGTCCCACAAGCCAGCGCCTCGATCACCGGCAGGCCAAAGCCCTCCGCGAGTGAGGGGAAGGCAAACACATCGGCGGCGCCAAAGATCCCCGGCAGATCGGCGCGCGGCACATAGCCCGTGAAGATCACGTCCTCGGCGCAGCCGAGCTGGCTAGCCTCGGCGTAGATCGCCCGGTACTGCCACCCGGGCGCCCCGACGAGCACGAGCTGCTGAGCCACCAGACCACGGGCGCGCAACGCCCCCCAGGCCCGAATGAGGCGCACGAGATTCTTGCGCGGCTCCAGGGTACCGACAAACAACACGTAGCGCTCGGGCAGGCCATGCGCGGCGCGAACTCGCCGACGCTCCTCGGCGGAGGTGGGCCGGAAGATCGGCGCCGCCGCCTCGGGGATCACCACCACGCGCTCGGCGGGCACTCGCAGTAGCCGCACCAGATCGTTGCGCGCAGCGTTCGAGACGGTAATCACCCGGGCGGCGCGGCGGGCCACCAGGGGCACCAGCGGACGCACAAGCAACTGCTTGCGCAACGGGTGGTGGCGCGGCATCAAACTGAGCGTCATGTCGTGGATCGTCACCACGTAGGGGCACGGGCTATCCAGAGGGCCCAGCGAGTTCGGGAAATGGCAGAGGTCGGGCCGGGTAGCCCGAAGCTGGCGGGGCAAGAGCAGCTGCATCCAGAGCATGCGGTTGGGGAAGGGGCGCCAGAGATCACGTACACGTGGGAGCTGGCCCAGGTGGTCCCGGTGATGCGATCGGTTTGCGAGCAACAGATACTCGTGGGCCTCCTCAGCCGCAGCGAGGCCCTGGAGCAACTCCAGCGTGTAGGTGCCGATCCCCGAGGGTCGCTCTCCGACGGCGGTGATCTCATAGCCAATTCGCATAAGTGCCTTACCCCGATCGTGCGTGCTTCCATGAGTTCGTGCTCCGGCCCCCACCTGAATCTACGTCTGGTCCTCCGGCACCAGCCCCGCCCAGCATGCCGAGCAGCGTCCAGAACAGCCCGTAGGTCGGGGTGAAGGCCAGAAACACATCGAGAGCGCCATGGAGCATAAAGGCGGCGACCCCGAGCAGCGCCCCGGCGAGCACGTCGTTCGCCAGCGCGCCACGCGGCAGTGCCTGCAAGCCCATCCAGAACCCCGCACCAACCATCCCAAGAAAGGCCAGCAGGCCCGCGACCCCGGCCCCGGTGAGCAACTCGAGGTAGAGATTGTTGGTATGTACGCGGGCATCGAACACCTGGAGCCCGAGGCGCGGGCCGTACACGTGGCGAAAGACATCGGGACCGATCCCGAGCAATGGCCGCTCGCTCCAGAGCTCAAGCGCCACCAGCCAGAGCTCGCGGCGACCAGGGGGGCCAGGCTGAGGGGCAATCACCCTGGGGGTGCTAGCAGGCTCAGCAGGCGGAGGCGCAACCCCCGGCGCCGGGCTTCCACCCACCTCCACCGTGAGCCGGGCCGGCGCAACTCCCATCTGGCTGAACCAGCCACGACCGATATACTCGCGCAGGAGATCCCACGCCAGCACATAGCGCCCCGGTCTGTCCGGCGCCTGCACCGTCGCGGTGAGCGTCACCGTCGCCCCGGGCGCCACGGGATGCGGAAGCTCGGTGCGCACGCCCTCGAAGCGCACCACCGCCCCGGTCTCCGCATCGAGCCAGTGGTAAGCCAGCCGCACCGGTCGCAATCCCGTGTGCTGCCACGTGAGCCGCCCGTTGTTCGTAAGGGCAATCGGAACGGCGCGCCGCTCGTTGGGCGCCATTGGTGCCACGGGCGAGGGCTGGTAGATCGCGCCATACCAGCGCGCCACATCGGGCTCGGTCACCCGCAGCCTGAAGGTCGGGCTGGCAACGGCCAGGCCCAGGCCCAGCGCCGCGAGCCCCGCACCAGCCAGCCCCGCGTAGCGCCCGGCCCTGGGCCCCAGGGCCCGCCACGCCACCAGCGGCGTGAGTACCAGCAGTGCGCTGGTAGTCAGCAGGGCGGCGCGGCTGTAGGTGAGCAGCGTGGCGAGGAGTAGGAGCGGGGGCAGCACAAAACGCGCGGCCCTGGCAAGCAGGGAGCGCCCGGCCCACCCCCCGATCGCGACGAGCACGCTCAACGGCAGTAGCGCCTCGAAGTACTGGGCCGCCGTGTTCGCGTAGCTGAAGGTCGCGCTCAACCGCAGCAGGCCACCCATGTACGTACTCTCGGTCTTGAACGGCGCGAGGGCTGCCATCACGCGCGGAGCCTCGCTCAGCTCCAGCAGGCCGAGGGCCGCGCTCACACCCGCGCCGCCCAGGAGCGCGCCGGCGAAGAGCCTGGCGCCCCCCATCTGGCGCAGCGTATCGGCGAGGCAGAGCGCGAAGGCGGCGCCCTGAGCCTGCCGCAGGGCAAATTTCAGCGCCCCGAGGCGCTGCTCGGTCGCCAGTGCGGCGCTCAGCAGCAACAGGCCCACAACCAGCGCGCTACCGACGAGCAGCCAGCGCGGCAGATCGGGCCATCGCTGCTCAACACCCAGCACCAACGCCCAGAGGCCGAGGGGCAGCAGCAGCAGCAACTCGACATTGGTGAGCGTGATCGGCCCAGCCGCGAAGCCGGCAGCCAGCTCGAAGGGGAGGGCTGCCAGGGCCAGCGCCAGGCTCGTGCGCAGCACTGCGCGCAATGGCGACGGAGGTCGTCTGGTCATGCGCTCAGGAACGACGCGGGTCGCCCGTAGACCACCGTGGGTCGGCATACTTCAGGGTTTCGTAGGTACCAGGCATTGTAAGGCCCGTAGACCTGTTTGTCTATCCGACGATTACGCGTAGAGCACACACCACCGCGATGCAATCTCACTACCGCGTAGAGAACAGTACCTCGCCCTCAGAACGCCGGCGCGCTCCAGCCGCCACCGAACGAGCGGTGCCGCTGGCTCAGGATAGAGTGAGCGACCTGGCCACACGCTCCGCCATGAGGCTGATCGGGGGCTACGGCTCTCGCGCAGATGCCGCAGGCCGCGTCTGCCGGGGCGCCCTACGCCGCATCCTGATGAAGCGGGGGCCGTAGGCTGTAACGCCGCCGATACCTCTTCGCCATTGCATCAGATACCAGGAGCACCCTCCGATCTGGTTTGACAGAGCCTGGTAGCTCTGCTATAATCACTGCGGTGTGGGGCGGTCAGGCCGCTCTATTTTCATGTTGTCGACATGTTGTGAAGAAGCGCGCCCCCGCAATAGGCCGGCGCCGGCACAGCCGCCTGTGAGGAGAAGTGACGTGTACGCGATTATTCGAGACCGTGGGATGCAGTATCGTGTCGAGCAGGGCCAGGTGCTCGTGCTCGATCTGCTTGAGGAGGCCACGCCCGGCAGCCAGATCGAGATCGGTGAGGTGCTGCTGGTAGGTGATGGCGACTCCGTGAAAGTAGGCTCGCCGGTGCTGAGCGGCGCAAAGGTGCGGGCCGAGGTGCTCGGCGAGGCCATGGGCGAGAAGATCATCGTCTTCCGCTACCGCAACAAGAAGCGCTACCGCCGACGCACGGGCCACCGCCAGCGCTACACCCGGGTCAAGATCAGCGAGATCGTCGCCTAGCGGCTTAGCACACCGCCAGCGCCACATGGGGGCGCCCGTGGAAAGTACCCTCAGGGGCGGTTCACCCCGTAGCGTTGCGCGGACGGAGTACGCATCGCGTGACACGATGACAACGATGCCGGAGCGTCATGGACGGACATAGCGTGCTGCGTCCCGACGTTCCTCATCATGACCGTGTCAGACCACAAGCGCAAGAACCGCGAACCAGGAAAAAGCGCCTCCGAGGCGCTACAAGATAGGACCAGGGAGTACTGCCATGGCACATAAAAAGGGCGTCGGCAGCTCGCGCAACGGGCGCGACAGCAAGCCGAAGATGCGCGGCGTCAAGGCCTACGGCGGCGAGCACGTTGTCCCCGGCAATATTATCGTCCGCCAGACGGGCACGCGGATCAAGCCGGGCAAGAATGTTGGCCTGGGCCGTGACTATACGCTCTACGCGCTGGTCGAGGGCACGGTAAAGTTCCAGCCGTACTCGCGCGATCAGAAGATGGTAAGCGTGATCCCGATGTCCCCGGCCGCCGAGGCTGTTGCCGCAGAGTAGACGCACGGCCCACAGCCGGGTGGCCCCGCAGAGGCCCGCCTCTGGCCACCCGTACCAAGGGAGCAACTCAGTGAAGCAGGGCATTCACCCGAAGTACACATCCGATGGGATCGTCTGCACGACGTGCGGCACCCACTGGAAGATCGGCTCCACCCGCCAGGGATTGCGTGTGGAGATCTGCTCGAACTGCCACCCGTTCTACACCGGCGAGCAGCGGATCGTCGACACCGCCGGCCAGGTCGATCGCTTCATGAAGCGCCTGAGCGCCGCCCAGGACCGGCAGGCGGCCATGGAGAAGCGCCGTGAGGCTCGGAGCCAGCCGCCCCAGAAGCAGAGCCTGCTGAAGGAGCTCTACGGCGACGACGCGTGAACGCCAAAGCCCGAGTCGCCGCGCCAGCGCGGTGTAAGCACGCCCGAACCTCAGATCTAGGGCAGGTTGCCACGAAACCTCCTGACGTGCGCATGCGGTGACTACACCCATGCAAAGCGCAGGAGGTTTGCTATTTCCGGCAAGCCCTCAGGCAAGGGGACAGGAGAGAGGACCGCGGCAGCCGCAAGCCCCGGATGCGCCCAAACGGTCAAGCGGCCTGAAACCCACCTTACGCCATATCCCGTTCGTAGAGCTGCGCCATGCGCGCCCCGTGGCTTGCCACCTCGGCCCGTAGCTCATCCGGCGCCAGCACCTCAACATCGGCACCCCAGCCGAGCACCCAGGGCGTGATCTCCCGAACGCTCCCGATGGTCATCTCTAGCTCACACCCCCCGTCGGGCGTATCGGTGAGCCGCTGGCTCCGGTGCCAGAGGCTCTCGCGCACACGGGGCGCCGCCACACCGTTAAAGCGGAGCAGTACTGTCACTGCGCCCTCGTCCATCACGCCCCAGGCGCGGGCGAGGAAATCGTACGGGTCGAAGTCGGCCGGAATTTCGTAGGGCTCATCGAGCAACTCGGCCGCCTCAACCCGCTCGATCTTGAAGGTGCGGATGGCCCCGCGCAGCCGATCATAGCCGATCACATACGCGGCCGGGGCGCTGCGCGACACCTCGATCACGTACGGCGCAACCTCGCGCTCCGTGAGCTCACGGTTGGGCGCGCGGTAGCGCAGCCGCACCAGCCGCCGATCGGCCCAGGCCTGCGTCAGCACCTCCAGGGTGCGGATGTAGGCCGAGCGCACCGGCCGCTCGCGCACGAGCTCGGCCACACGGGCGATGTGGGCGGCAACTGTTCCCGCCGGTAAACCTGCAGCGAGCTTGTCCAGGGCGGAGACAATATGGGGGTTGTGCTCGTCGCTGTGGTGCGCGAGCAGACGCGCCGCGAAGAAGAGCGCCACAGCCTCGTTCAGATTGAGGCGCACGGTGGAGAGATAGGTGCTGCGGTTGATCCCGAAGCGCCCGCTCCCCGCGCAGGCGCCGGTCCCACCGGTGGAGTGGAGAGATAGGTGCTGCGGTTGATCCCGAAGCGCCCCTCACCCTCCCAGATCGGGACGCCCATCTCCTGCAGCGACTCGAGGTCGCGGTAGATCGTGCGCCGGGCAACGCCGCAATCCCGGGCGAGCTCGCTCGCGCGAAGGCCCCCCGGGGCGTTGTAGAGCCGGTGCTCGATCCGGCGCAGACGGACGGCCTTACTCTTGATGCGGTCGTCCTCGGACACGCCCGCACCCTTTGAACTAGATGAAGAACGAGGCGCCGATCATGCCCGCAAGCAGCAGCCCGCCGATCACCGCGATCAGGATGAGGTCCTGGCGCACATAGGCGTAGTCGCGGCTGTAGTCAGGCGGCTCCAACACACGCGCGGCGCTGGGGCGGCGCTGCGGGCTGCGAACGGGCTGGCGGCGACGCTGGCTACGAGAACTGGCCATCACGTTCCTCTATCGATCGGACCGCGCTGAGCGGCCGGTGTGTACGCAGACTCCCGTGATTATACCATCAGTTCGCGGTCGAGACTCCACCGTTGCCGGAAGCCGCCGTGAGCAGCAGCGCGTTCTGCGATGGGTCATGCAGCAGCAAGCCCTCGGGCAGCGCGATCGGGTGCGGGCCTGCCTCGCGCACGCGCCGCGCGACGGCCTCCAGGGCCGCGCTGTCGGGCAGTTGGACGGTAAAGCGTCGCAGGCCGGCCGCGTCCGGGGGTGGTGGCGGCGCGCCGACTCCCGCCCAGGTGTTGAGCCCGAGGTGGTGGTGATAGCCGCCAGCCGCCATAAAGAGCGCGCCAGGGAAGCGTTGCATCAGTGCAAAGCCGAGCACATCACCATAGAACGCTCGGGTGGCGGCCAGATCGGCGACGTGCAGGTGCACGTGCCCCACAACGGTGCCGGGCGCCAGCCCGCTCCACGGCGTGTCGTCGAGCTCGCCAAGCAGGCCATCCAGGTCCAGCGGGTCTACCGCCATGCGCACCTCGTGCCCGACCCGAGTCCACTGCTCGCGAGGCCTGTCGGCGTAAAGCTCCAGGCCGTTACCGTCTGGATCATCGAGGTAGAGTGCCTCACTCACGAGATGATCGGAGGCGCCGGTGAGAGGGTAGCGCGCCTCGGCCAGGCGCGCCAGCGTCCGCGCAAGCTCGCGCCGGGTTGGCAGCAGCAGCGCCAGGTGGTAGAGGCCAGTGGTGCGGGGCGGCTTGCGCCGGGCGCCAGGCAGTTCGTGCAGCACGAGCAGCGGCGTCTCACCAGCGGCAAGGACGACGGCCCGGTGATCGCCGGGGCGCTCGCCAACCGCGAGGCCGAGCAGGCCATGGTAGAAAGCCAGGGAACGCTCCAGGTCGGCCACATGTAACTCAACCGGCCCGAGGGTCAGTTGGGGGGAGATCGCAAAGGGTTCCATAGCTTCGCTCGCTTTCTACCGCCAGCTCGCGCCCCCGTGGGTCCGTGCGTCGGGGCGCCAGGTGGCCAGGTTGTAGACGCGCAGACCGCGTCTGGCCAGCCGCTCGGGCAATGGGGCTTCGACCACAGCTATGATACCTTCACGGCGTACACAGCCGTGTGTACATCCGCGTGAACAGCGCGGCTTGCGCGAGCCGCCCGCTGCCAGTATGATACCGCCGCTATGACACGTGTTGGCATTTTCGGGGGCGGGCAACTCGCCCTGATGCTCACTCAGGCTGCGGCCTCGCTCGGGCTGGAAACGGCCATTTTTGAGCGTGTGCCCGATAGCCCGGCTGGTCGCTTTACGCATTACGAGGTGGTCGGGGCATGGGAAGACGAGCGCGCGCTCGAGCGCTTCGCCGCACATTGTGATCTCGTAACCCTCGAGAACGAGTTCGTCGACGCGAGCATCCTTGCGCGCCTCGAAGCCCACGGGATGGCCGTATATCCATCGGCGGCGACACTGGCTGCCGTACAGGACAAGCTCGTCCAGAAAGAGCGCATGGCCGCCGCCGGGATCGCCGTACCGGCCTTCCGCGCCGTGGCCACCCCCGACGAGGTGCTGGCCGCTGGAACCGCGCTTGGCTGGCCACTGGTGCTCAAGGCCCGCCGCAATGGCTACGATGGCTACGGCAACGCGAGCCTCAGGAGCCCCGCTGACATCGGCCCTGCCTGGGAGCGCCTGAACCGTGGCGGGGGGCTGCTGGTAGAGGCCTGGGTGCCCTTCGTCCGCGAGTTGGCAGTGATGGTCGTGCGCGGGCGCGATGGGGCGACCCTGGCCTATCCGGTGGTGGAGACCGTCCAGCAGAACCATATCTGCCACCTGGTACGCGCACCGGCGCCTGTGGCACCCACAACGGCCGAAGCCGCCACCACCCTAGCGCTGCGGGCAGTGGAGGCCGTGGCTGGCGTTGGGGTCTTCGGCGTCGAGCTGTTCGAATTGGCGGATGGGCAGGTGCTCTACAACGAGCTGGCGCCGCGCCCCCACAACTCGGGGCACTACAGCATTGAAGGCTGCCTCACCTCGCAGTTCGAGAACCACCTGCGGGCCGTCCTGGGCTGGCCCCTGGGCGCAACGGCACTCCGGGCGCCTGCGGCCGTTATGGTGAATCTCCTGGGGCGGCGGGCGGGGCCTGTGGCGCCCGAGGCGCTGCGCGGGGCCCTGGCCGTCCCAGGTGCGGCGCTCCACTTCTATGGCAAGCGTGAGAGCCGGGTCGGCCGCAAAATGGGCCATGTAACGGCCCTTGGCGGACATCTGGCCGAGGCCGAGGCGATCGCCCGACAGGCGGCGGCACAGGCAGAGCTCTAAGCCAATGACAGCACAGATCGGGATCGTGATGGGCAGCGATAGCGACCTGCCGACCATGCAGGGCGCGATCGACGTCTGCGTGGAGTTCGGGGTCCCCTACGAGGCGCGTGTGCTCTCCGCCCACCGTACACCGCTCGACATGGTGGAGTACGGGCGCACGGCCCACGAACGCGGGCTGCGGGTGATCATCGCCGGCGCGGGTGGCGCGGCCCACCTCCCCGGCATGCTGGCCGCCTGCTCGCCGCTCCCCGTCATCGGTGTGCCGGTACCGAGCAAAGCGCTCAGCGGGCTGGACTCGCTGCTCTCAATCGTGCAGATGCCAGCCGGCGTACCGGTCGCCACCGTCGCGATCGGGGCCGGGCGTAACGCCGGCCTGCTGGCAGTGCAGATCCTCGCAGTGGGCAATGCTGCGCTGCTCACTCGGATGCTCGCCTACAAGCAGGGGCTAGCCGAGCAGTCCCGCGCGAAGAACGCGGCTCTCGGCGCCGACACCGCAGCCGGCTCATGACCATGCCTGCCGTCGTTCGGGATCCGTAGAGCGCAAGCACCAGGAGCCAGGAACCGGAGAACCGCAAGCGGACGGCGCTCTGACACGTTCGGAAAAGGCTCGCGAGGGGCGCGGCGAGGGGGTCGGTCAGGGTGCCGACGCCCTGCGGTGCGCGCGTCACGCACTGCCCCAGGAGGCGCGCCACGCGGGTCGCCCCCCGCCGGAAGGCGTTCCCCAAGGGGCAGAGACGCCCGAGCGGCCCCCGGCGTCCCTCCCTGGACGCCCACCTGCGCACGCACGACGCAACTGCGCCGAGGTGTCGTTCCCGCGCAAGCGGGAACCCACCGCACGCGGGAACCCAGCCTCCCTGCGCTCCCGGAGGTACTCAAGCGCGGTGGTAGCCCCCCCTTGCGCGGGGACGTGCTGGCCTGCACGATGGTACGCCAAACCCGTTGATGGCGCGATCATCGTCCCGGCGTAGAAAGCGTGGTATACTCGCGCATTCCACGGGAGCCACCCCTGTGCCTGGCGAACTGCTTTGAGGAGGCCCTGACCTATGACCCGTCCAAGTGCTGGCGGCCGTATCGAGGTGATTTGTGGGTGTATGTATAGCGGAAAGACCGAGGAGTTGATCCGGCGCATGCGGCAGGTGATGATCGCCCGCCAGCCATGCCGGGTCTTTACCCCCCGGCTCGACACCCGCTACAGCGCGCAGCACGTAGCCAGCCACGCCGGTGCTAGACTGGAGGCGATCCCGGTCAGTTCGATCAAGGAGGTGCTCGCCAGCGCGGACGACCTGCAAGTCGCCGCGATCGATGAACTGCACTTCCTGGAAGACGCTCCCGACGTCATCCTGGCAGGATGCCAGGCCCTCGCGGATCGTGGGCTACGGGTGATCGTCGCCGGGCTCGACCAGGACTATCGCGCCGACCCGTTCCCGGGCATGATGCAGCTCATGGCGGTGGCCGAGCAGGTCGATAAACTCTACGCGATCTGCGTGCGCTGCGGCGCCTACGCCACCCGCTCCCAGCGCCTGATCGACGGCCGGCCGGCACCAGCTGACGCGCCAACCCTTGTTGTGGGCGGGCTTGATCTCTACGAGGCCCGCTGCCGGAGCTGCTACGAGCCTGCGCGCTGAGCGCCGAACGACGACGACCGGCGGCCCGGTAGCAAACAAGGGATCGCCGGTCGTCGGAGGATGGTTGTCGTCTGGAGAGCGCTAGCGCCGAGCGTCTACGCCATGCCCATCTTGCGCTTCAGCTCGGCGAGCTCGGAGTCGACCTCGGTCTGCTGGTCCAGATCCTTAAAGCGCGCCTCAAGGGAACCCTGCTCGAGCCTGGCCATCGCCTCGGCGCGGGCAAGCTCATCATCGACGCGCTCTTCGAGCTGGTCGAGCTTATCGATGGCGGAGACCCGCCCGACGCTCTGGGCAGTGCGTTGCAGCGCCTCCTGTGTACGGGCGCGGTTCTTCTTGGCGATGATCAACTCTTTCTTCGCCTTCACCTCGGCGATCCGGGTCTCAAGCTGGACGAGGGCCTCCTGCATCGCGTTGACCTGCTCCTCCTGGGCCGTCTCCTGCTGCTGGTACTGCTCGGCCAGCTTCTGCGCCTGCACCTTACGGCTCAGGGCGGCCCGGGCCAACTCCTCGTCGCCGGCGCGCAGGGCGGCCTCGGCCTTCGTCTGCCACTGCGTCACCTCGGCAAAACTGGCGATACGGCGCTGCTCGAGTTTCGTCTCATCGGCCATCGCGGCGGCAACGTTGGTGCGCACCTCATAGAGCTCATTGGTGAGCTGCCGCAGGTACTCATTCGCCATCCGCTCCGGGTCCTCAGCCTGGTCCAGCATGGCGTTCACGTTCGCGCTGATGAGATCCCTGATGCGGCCCAGGATAGCCATAATCGCTTCCTCCCTTGCGGCTTCTTCACAACTCTGACGACGTCGTCCGGAACCCACTGCGGTCACGCAAGCGCCACGGTATTCTAGCACGTGGCATGCGCTTCCACAACGAATCTACGCGGCTAACCGCCAGAGGTTTCAGCTCCCGTACGGCTCGATGGTTCGGGAAGGCGTGGTATGGCCGCAAGCCCCTTTCCCAAACACCACCCTGCACCCGATCAACACCGGGGTGGCGAGCGGCACGCTCGCCAGGGTTCGAGACGACTGACGCTCTGGTGACAGGCGCGGCGTGCTGTTGCGGCGGCCCTGCACCCCTGTACCCTTGCCTTAAAGCGGCCGGCGGGCGGGGAGGCCCACGGCGCGGGGGTAGCGCGGGTCGGTCGGGGCAACCTTGCGCACTACCACGATGGCCCGCGAGTCGAGGCCCGGGAGATCGACGGGCTCGACGCCAAGGAGCTCGCCGCCAAGCAGCGCGATAGCGCGGGCCGCTGCTGTCGCTTCCTCGTAGGCGGCCGCGCCCTTAGGGGCAAGGAGTCGGCCACCGAGGCGCAGCAGCGGCAGCCCGTACTCAACAAGCACCCGCAGGTCGGCGACGGCTCGCGCCGTAACCAGATCGTAGCGCTCGCGCTCGTACGGGTTGCGTCCCAGCTCTTCGGCACGCCCGGTGACAATCCGCACCGCATCGAGCTCAAGCAGGGCAACAACGTGGCGAAGAAAGGCGGTCTTCTTTCCAACCGAGTCGACGAGGGTGAGGGCCAGTTCCGGGCGGAGGATCTTCAATGGGAGGCCAGGGAAGCCCGCCCCGCTCCCGAGGTCGGCGAGGGTCGCCGGCGGATCGCCCCAGAAGCGCGCGAGGGAGAGTGAATCGAGAAAATGGCGCACGTACACAGCCTCACGGCTGGTGACGGTCGTCAGGTTTGTGTGGGCATTCCAGGCAACCAGCGCTTCGGCGTAGATGGCAAACTGGGCAAGCTGGCGCTCATCGAGCTGGAGGCCCCAGGAGTGGGCCGTCGCGCGGAGGAGCTGCTCAGGAGGCACTGGCATGGCGGTAGAGGCCGTGTGCGGCAATATAGGCGCGCACCGGCTCGGGCACGAGGTAGCGCACGGGGCGATTCTCAGCGATCCGCCGGCGCAGCTCGGTGCTAGAGATGTCGAGGTGAGGGCCAGGGAGGAGCGTAACACGGCCGACAGCGGCGGGCAAGGCAGCGGCAAGCGAGGGCAGGTGCAGTGTGGTGCCCGGGCGCCCGACAACGGCGATTCGGGCGAGGGCAAGTATGGCGTCGGCGCTCCGCCAGCGCGGCAGATCGCGGGCAGCATCGGCACCGAGCACGAAGTAGAGCTCAGCAGTGGGGCCGAGGCGCGCAGCCAAGGCCCGTAGGGTATCGATCGTGTAGGAGGGGGGCGGCCGGCGCAGCTCCAGGTCGTCTACGACGAAGGCGGGATTATCGGCGCAGGCAAGGCGGGCCATGGCGAGGCGATGCTCGGCAGGAGCCCCCTCAGCGCCCTTGAGTGGCTGGCGTGCCGCCGGGACAACCATGACGCGGCTGAGGCCCAGGGCAACGCGGGCCTCCTCGGCAATAGCGAGATGCCCGATATGGATCGGATCGAAGGTGCCGCCGTAGATCCCGATGCGTTCGGGCTCCCCCATGCTCAACGCTCCACCGCCAGGCTCCGCGATGCCGCACGGTGCGCATTATACGTGCTCCCGGAGGAGCGTGGAGCGCCTCATCAGGCCGCCTGATCCATTTCACGGGCATCCTGGAAGAGGTGCCACACCATCCAGGAAAGATCCTGCTGATCGGCGGGATGGAGATCGTTCACGTAGGGGGCGATCAACTCCCGGACATCGCCACGGGGAAGAAAGTAGACCCGGGGACCAAGCGTCTCGTGGAGCTGCAGAGCGAGCGAGTCGGCGAGGTCGAGCATGTCGCGCTCAGGAAGCCGCTGGCCAGTGCTGTAGCGATACCCAATCATGATGGCGTCTCTGGCTAAGGCACGGATACGTAACCCTGGATCGTGGGCCCCGAGCGGCGGCTGGGGCACAACAATGGCCTGACGTCAGCGGCGGCTCCCCATCATCTCGCCCGCGCGCCGGGCTCGGGGCTTCCGCCAGCAGGGCGCAACAGCTACACGCTAACGGCGCCCCCCGTGGCGAGTGGGGCGCTCATCGTAGCCATAGTCGTCGTACTCGTCAGTGGACTGGGTAGATGCCCGATCACCCTGGCCCGTGCGGCGCGGGAGGAGCGCATTTTCGGTGAGGCTTTCGGAGATATAGTCGAGATAGCCCCGAATATCTTCGTTGTCTTCGAGGGAGCCGAAAGGCACCGTTGCGCCGGCAACCGTCCGCACCGACTCGCCAACGTCCCGGAGAGTCGAGTCAATTCCCTTGACCAGGCCCCGCATCACCCCCGCCAGCTCTTCCTTCTCCTGCACGGTCAGATTCGCGAAGCCGATCAGGGCCTTTTCCTGCGCTCGGAGCAACGTAGCGCGGAGAATCGCGATGTCGGCCTGGGTCTGGAGCTCGTAGCGCCGCACCAGATGGGCCTGGCGCACTTGCTCGACCAGCTCCTCGCTCGTCACGGGCGTCCAGAGCAGCGCCGGGATGATGATGAACCCGATGATACCGATAATTACCTGCTGGAGGACCAGGCCCGTGGAAGCGACCGCCGGCTGTGAACTCCACCACGAGTACTGGATCTCGAAGGAGTAGTAAAGCAGGTAGAGCGCCGCGCCAATGATCACGGCGTAGCCCCAGGTACGAGCGTTGATCTTCTGCAGCAGCATCCCCCCCGGCGACCAGGGGATGAGGAAGGACGTCAGGCTCGGCGGTGCGAGCACCAGGATCGCGGTAAAGGCAATCGCGACGATCTGGTTATCGGTGAGCTGGCTCTGCACACCCCACCAGTATACGAATGAGCCGCACATCGCGATGAACGCAAGGATGGCCAGAAGCGACTTGGCCGTGAACTGCCACCCACCGCTCCTCCGGCGCTGCCCGCGCACCATGTCGAGATACCTACTGCTCACGGTTGATCCTTCCCGGCCGCAGGGCATGGAGCGCCGCCCCTGACCGTATCATAGCACATCTGTGCGAATATCTCAAGGGTGATCTGGCTACGTCGTACAGGAGTGTACGCCCGGTGAGGGCATGGAACTGGCACCAGCGCGCTCGCACCCGCTCGAGCCCGGGAGTTGTCCCCCGGTGCACCAACCCATAAAGTGATAGCAGCACCTCGGGCGTACGCGCCCGCCGTGCTGCTTGCGGTGTAAGTCGCTGGCTGGAAGGGAGGTATCATGCTTGTCGCAGGGCCTAGCGCGGCACAACGTCCGGCGTCAAGAAAACATAGGTTTCGATCCAGTCGCTCGCGTAGCCGGCTGCTGCAATGCGCTCAAGCAGCGCGGGCGAGAGCGCGGTAAGTCCATAGCTTCTGTTGAGCTGATACGGCACTTCAAGCGCCGGCACCCCTTGCCCTCGCACCACAAACTGCGCCTGGGCCACAAAATCGCCGGTGATCTGGCCAAGGATCACATGGGTCTGGTTCACCGGGTCGAACCACCAGAGCTCACTCCCCGCGCTGTAGTAGGGTTGCAGATCTCCGAAGACGATTCGATCCTGCTGTTGGGCGCGCCAGCGCTCCTCGTTCGTCAGGGCAGGAGCAGTGGGCAGCACCAACGGTGGAAGCGATGGCAGCGGCGACGGACTCGGGGCTACGGGCACGGGTGAGGCCGTAGGGGCCGCGGTCGCCGGATCGGGCGCAAGGCTCCCCGGGGCAGACGGGCTGGGAAGTACCCCGGGCACCGTCCGGGTGCTCAGCGGAGAAGGTAGGGGACTCGGCGGACGAGCGACGGGCGGCTGAGCGCGCTGAAGCGTCTCCATGCAGCCGCTCACTGTCATCACCAATCCTGCGAGGAGGATAATCCTGCCGGCAAACGCCATTCCGCTGCGGCACCTCGCGCGCGAGGATGTTCGATCTTGCTGCTGTGGCAGGCGCTGCACAATTACTCGCTTGCCGGTGCATGGCCCTGCACATGCTCATCGCCTGGATCCGCACCTCGGCACTATCCGGTTGCCACCGTATAGTGTACCACAACTTCGATTAACCGAAAGCTAACGAAATAATGACAGGGCAGCAACCAGGCTGGCAGGCGAGGCCGTACGCACGCCGGTAGGAGTCTCTGTTACGTCAACACATGTCAGCGCAAATAGTAGCACGCTGTCGGGATTGTGTCAATAGTTTAGTACCTCGGAAAGGCGCTCGCACGCTGTATGTGGCTTCTAGATTGGCCTGAGACTCCGACGTTGAAAAGACAAACAGCCCTGCGACACATGGCCGCAGGGCGAGCGTGCCAGGCCGTCCTTAGAGGGCGGCGCGGCGGCGCAGGGCCAGCGCCCCGCCAACGAGGACGAGCGCGAGCAGCACCAGCAGGCCCAGAGGCGCCGTGTCACCCTCAGCGGTAGCGGGGAGGGTCGTGGGGCCACCGGTGGCCGGAGCGGCGGCCGGGGTGGTTACGGCGACCTCAGGGGTGATGCTGGCCACAACGTTGGTCGCGAAGACTGAGTAGATGCGACCCGACTCAACCGCAGTGCCAGGCAGGTCGATCACGACAGCGCTGGCACCAGCGGGCGTCACCTGGAGATCGTAGCTCCCGGCAGGCACTTCAAGGTAATCGCTGGCATCGGGGAAGGCAAGATTGGAGATCAGGGTGTCGCCGCCGGCCACCTTCACATCCACGGCCGGAGCATCGGGCGAGAAGTGATACACCCGCACCTTGGCGTTCCCGGCAGCGGGGGCGCTCAGGTCGTCCTCAATGATCGTCGGGGCGATACTGGCAAGCTGGCCCGTCGCGGCGATCGTGTACGCCTTGCCGGCCTCAATGGTGGCACTGGCATCGATCACGGCCGCGCTCGCCGGCTGACCGGCCGGGGTCACCTGAACCTGGTACGTGCCAGCGGGCAGATCCAGATAGTCGCTGGCCGTGAAGAACTCGACATTGCTCAGGGCGCGGTTCCCATTGACGTACACATCGACCGCCGGGGCATCGGGGGAGGCGTGGAGCACCCGAACCTTGGCAGTACCGCTCTGGGCGAAGGCGGCCGGGATGATGGCCAGGGCCATGAGCAGCGCGACAGTACTCAGTACGAGCAACTTGCGAACCTTCACCGTGTTCCTCCTCTAAACCGTCTGTGCGTGGTGACGACGCCCGTGCGCTGCACAATCTTTGCACACGCTGCGGTCACACTGGTTCCTACGCACACCATTGGCGGGTGGATGTATGGTGGAGGGAGGAAGCGGGGAGGAGCCGCATAGCAACTCGGGGTGAGCTGGGCGCCGGGGTGTCGCCGAGAGCCTGCGGGTGCTGCCTAGCCAGCGCCGAAGATCGGCGGGCGCACCTTGAGCATGAGCCCGATATCAACAAGGATGTGGAAGAAGACCACCAGCCAGATATCACGGGTAAGCCAGAAGCAGAGGCTCCAGCCAACCACCAGCGCAACCTCGGCGAACGGTCGGAAACGCCGGATCGCGCGCGCACGCGGCGAGTCGTCCAGATGAGGGGGTAAGACGTGGAGCCAGAAACGAGCGTGGATCAACCCACCGTAGACCACGAATAGAGCAATGCCGACTACGAACCCGCCGAGCGCGGCCGATGACGGCGCAACGAGCCCCACGAGCCAGGTGCCCAGCACCTCGCCAAACCGGTAGACGAGCGCGAACGCCAGTGTCTCGGCAATCCCATTGCCGACGGCAAAAAAAGCCGCCGGGCCGGGGAAGAAGGGGCGCCCATCGTGGCGAGCCACGAGCGCGTAGAGGATCTGGCTCAGGGCGAAGGATCCGAGCAGGTACAGCACCAGCCACGGACGTTGCAGCGTCGCCGGCACGTTCCATGCGCTGATCCAATCCCAGAGGCCAATGACGCCAATGGCCGTGGCGATCAGCCAGTAGCGCGTGATCGCAACCTCGGCGTGCTGTGAACTGGCCTGTTGCCTGGCCACCACGGCCGGCGAGAGCTGGCGCTTGAGCGGGGCTTCCACAGGTGGCTCCAGGTTCATGCTAGCTACTGATGGCGTAGCCGCACCAGAAACAGCGCGGGCCAGGCTTTGACGCCTGGCACCAGGGCTGACGTGCGGCGCACCCTGACCCGGGCCTGCGTGGCCCGCAAGTTTCAACAGAAGCACAATCGTTGTTTATATGCAATAGAAGTATAGCATACCTGGGGGATGGCTGGCAAGTAGGAGCCGAGCGAGTGTGACGTCCCATCGTGCAGGCCAGGCCGCCGTGGGCGTCAGTACTGCGGCGCGCACTGGGCACAGGCCGCCACCGGCGACCGCTGGAGCCCGCGCGGACGGGCTTCGCCGCCCCAGAGCCACGCGCTTCAGCGCCACGGCACGCGAGGGTGCAGACCCATCCGGTGTAACCGGCGAGGGTTGGGCGTCAGTCCTGCTTCTCCACGGCCCGCCCTCGTGGGGCAGGGGCTCGCGCTCACGGCACGCCCGAGCATACCAATCTAATGCGGTGATTTTGACTGCTCCGCCGGACCATCGGCAGCGGCTTCGTGTCCCTCGGCCGAGCGATGCTCCGACGATGGACGCAGGCGCGTCCCCCGGGGCACATTCGCGATCACCGCGACCTCGCCCCCTTCGGGCTCATCTCCGCCGTGATGGTCGCCACCATACTCGCTTACCAGGCTCGCCGCGCGGATACGGCGCTCGTATTCGCGGTTTACCGCAGCGACGAACCGCTGCCAGAAGGGTGCTTCGGCCATACCTCTCCTCGCCAGTGGACGTATAGCGCGCTCAGCCGAACCGAGCTCTGAGCAAGGCCCTTCGACGACACGGTGCCTGCTGCACCCCGTGGATGGGACCGCTCGATAGCAACCCCAGCAGAACCAGGCACCACCCTACGGCCACGCAGGGCTGGCGGCACAACGCAGCCAGGACTGCTGCTCACACGTGCGCCGCGTTCTGGTCGCCCGCAGTGGTAGGGCCGCTGGACGAACCCCGTACGCCCTTGTGAGCGAACGACCCCGTCTGACGGCTCGCGTGAGGCGGTGTGCTACGTCTGGGCAATTATACCAGGCACGACGGCGACCACAGCAATGCCGCCACACCGCGCAACGGCGAAGCGTTGCGGGTCCGGCGGCATCTCCGTGGGCGTCTCCCGTGCCATAGATCGCTCTCCCACACGGCGGCGAGGCATTGTGGGTGCGACGGCTACCCTATGGCATTGGTGGCAGTGCTGAATGATTGCTCAGGCTCGCCGACGCCGACCGGCCCGCCGGCTGCGGGAGCGGGAGGATGACTCGCGGCGGGGGGCTCGGAACCTGGAGCTAGGCTGCCTCGCGAAAATACTGCCCGTTAAGCAACTCGTAGATCAGCTCATCCAGGGTTGTTTCGGCCTCCTGGAAGGTGCGGGCAAAGCCAACGAGCTCACCGTCGAGGTACATCGCGAAGTCCCGCGTCTCCGGATCGTAGATGATCGCTTTCTCGTACATCTGCGTGGCCTTTCCGGGCTCTGCCCGTGTGTCCTGTTGTCTCGCGGAGGGTCCGTGCGCCCCCCGACCGTACCGGATCGTCCCAGAAGCAGTATAGCACATGCGTTCTGTTTTTGCAAGAGATCATCCTGGGCCGGGTGTGGCGGCCCATCGTGCAGGCCAGCCCGCCGTGGGCCTCGCCGCTACGGTACACGAGGGGACCGGGGACAGGGCCAGCCGGCACACGCCTGGGGCAAAGGGGCGCCAGCCTACGGGTGTGCCGTACCATTCTGCCCGCCCGGGCCTCACCACCACGGGAGCCCGCGCCGGCGGGCTTTGCCCTCCGTCGCCGCGTGGTTCCGCTTCAATACCAGACACAGCGGTTCTCTGAACGCCCGTGGCGAGACCTGACGCTGCACGCGGGGAGGGCCGATCTGCTGGCGCCATCTTTGACAAGGGCCTGGCGCCGGGGTAAGATGTGCCAGTTTACCGATGGCGGGTACGAGGGGGAGGGCAGGTTGCGGAGCTGGAAGTTATGGCTCGGGCTGGTGATCAGCGTTGTGTTTCTCGCCATTGCGCTCCGCGGGCTGGACCTTGAGCACTTCTGGCGCGCCCTCCGGGAGGCCAACTACTGGTGGCTCCTGCCCGGTATCGGGATCTATGGTGTGACGGTCTGGGTACGAACGTGGCGCTGGCGCTCGATGCTAGAGCCGCTCAAGCCCATCCCGACGGCACGGCTCTTTCCGGTGGTCGTCATCGGCTACATGGGCAACAACGTGTACCCGGCTCGCGCCGGCGAGCTGCTGCGCAGCTATGTGCTGCGCCGCAATGAGGGCGTGCCGATCAGCGCTTCGCTGGCAACCGTGGTGCTCGAGCGGCTCTTCGACGGGCTGGTGATGTTGCTCTTCGTCTTTGCGACGCTCCCGTTCGCGCCACTGCCGCCGGCCTACCGCTGGCTCGTGATCGGCTTCAGCCTGCTTTTTGGCGTAGCCCTGCTGATCTTTATGCTGCTGGCGGCCCGCCCGGAGCGGATGAGCCGGGCCTACGCCTACGTTGTTGATACGCTGCTCCCCGCTGCCTGGCGCCCACGAGTACATGGCCTCTTCGACCGTTTCGTTACGGGCCTGCAGTCGCTCCGCAGCCCGCGCGAGATGCTGACGATCCTCGTGACGACGATCCTGATCTGGCTCGGCGAGACGCTGAAGTACTGGTTCGTGATGCATGCGTTTCCCTTTGAGGTGAGCTTCCCGGTGCTGATGCTGATGACCGCCGTGGTCAATCTGTTCACGACCATTCCCTCGACACCGGGCTACGTGGGCACCTTCGACGCCCCGGGGATCGCCGTGCTCACCCAGTTCGGTGTGCCGCAGGCGATCGCCACTGGCTACACGCTCGTGCTACACGTGGCGCTCTGGCTGCCGATTACACTGCTTGGCGCCATCTTTATGCTCCGCGAGAGTATCGGCTGGCGCGATATGGAGCGGGCAGCGACCATCCAGGCGGAGGGTTCCACCCTGGAGTCCGGCGATGCCCCGGCCCGGGAGAGCGACGAAGTTGCCAGGGGGGTCGCCCCGTGAATGTGGCGATTGTGGGCGCCGGTGTGGCGGGCCTGGCAGCCGCCTACGACCTTGCCGGCGCAGGGCACCGGGTGACGATCTACGAGGCCGCACCGGTGGTGGGTGGGCTGGCCTCGGGTTTTCGGGATGCGGCCTGGAGCTGGCCACTTGAGCGCTTCTACCACCATATCTTCCAGACCGACCAGGCTATCATTGCGCTGACCCACGAGATCGGCTTCGGCGACCGGCTTTTCTTCCGTAGCCCGATCACGGCCCAGTGGTGGCAGGGGCAGGGCCGCCCGATCTTTGGCGATCTGCCTGCGCTGAGGTTGCCTGGCGGACGGAGTCTCCGCGCGCCGGGCCTGCTGGGCACGGCTATCCAGACGCTGAACTACCCGGGCCTGAGCCTGCCGAGCCGGCTGCGGATGGGTCTGGTGGCCGCCTATCTCAAGTTTGTGGTGCGGGACTGGCGGCCCCTTGAGCGCGAGACGGCTGCGGTATGGACCCGCCGGACAATGGGCGAGCCGGTCTATCAGGCTTTTGTGCGCCCGCTGCTGGAGGGTAAGTTTGGCCCCCATACCGACGAGGTGAACATGGCCTGGCTCTGGGCCCGCCTGAAGGCTCGCAGCTTTAAGCTCGGCTACTTTGAGGGGGGCTTCCAGGGGTTCAGCGATGCGCTGCGCGTGGCGGTGGAGCGCAGGGGTGCGCAGGTGCGGCTCTCTTCCCCGGTTGAGCGCGCGGTTCAGCAGGATGACGGCTGGGAGCTTGTCGCCGGGGGCAGCACCGAGCGCTACGATCAGCTCCTGGTAACCGGTGCGCCAGGCCTGCTGGCGAAGCTGGCCCCCCAGCTCCCCGAGCACTATCTCGGCAGACTCCGGAAGCTCCACTCGATGGGGGCAGTGGTGCTGACGCTGGCCCTGCGCAGGCCGCTCACCAGGGGGCTCTACTGGGTCAATATGCCCAAGGACCAGTTCCCCTTCCTGGCGCTGGTGGAGCACACCAACTTCATCGGGCCCGAACACTACGGCGGCGATCATCTGATCTATCTCGGCGATTACCTGGAGCAGGGGCACGCCTACTTCAGCCTGAGCCACGAAGAGTTGCTGGCCCGCTTCCTACCTTCGCTCAGCCTGGTCAACCCGGCCTTCGAGCCTGGCTGGGTACGTACGAGCTGGCTCCACCGCGAACCCTACGCGCAGCCGATCGTGCCGGTGGGGCATAGCGCCAGCATTCCGCCACTGCGTACACCACTGCCGGGCCTCTTCTGGGCGAGTATGAGCCAGGTCTACCCCTGGGATCGCGGCACCAACTTCGCGGTCGAGCTTGGGCGGCGAGTTGCGTCCGAGATGCTCAGCACCGCTCGCACGAACGCCAGGAACGCGCCGGTCGGCCAGCCCGGCTGATGCGCCTGGGGCCGACGGCTGTCGCCTGAGTCAGCTCCGCGCCGGAGCACGGGTGCGGGGCCTGTACACGCCAGTCGAGTGGTCGCCGGCCTGCCCGGGGCTCCCCGCCCAGAGTGTGGCGGAACGTTCTGCGCTTCTGCGATATTGACTCACACTGGCTCCCGCCCTGACCTTGAAGGACGCATCCACTCACACGGGGCCGGCGGGTCGTCGTCGCCGTCGTCCAGCTCTGGAGCGGCGCATCCGCTCGCGCGGGGGCAGCGGCCCCTCCGCGTCCCCCACCGATGCACGGGATCAAGGCGGACGTGATATCAGATTGCAGAGGTTGGATTGCCGATTGTCGCGCAAGGCATTCGGGTGCGCTTTGAGGCGACGCTGCATGCGGAGTCTTCACGTGGAACGGGTAGAACGATCCGTCGCCGAGGGGCGAGCTCCCGCGCATCATGACTCCGTGGCCGAGGGGGCGCCATTGTCGCCGGCCCGTGACAGATCGGTGCCACCCTTGCGCCGCTTGACGGCGCACCGATTGTTGTTTACCATAGGTTAACCTGTCGGCTCGAAGATGATAGCGGCGCGGGGGTGCAGCGAGGCTCCCGGCAGTGAGGCGCGCGCCACCCCGTTCGCCGTGGCGTGCTCGGTGTGCCCTGGAAGCACTGAGCCAGGAAGTCTGGATGCCAGGCCATGGGCCGCAGGCACGTGCCGTAGATCGCGCGGACATCCTGGAAGGATGAGGCCCGGGCGAGGCCGCCGATTGGTACGCGCAGGAGTAGATTTTTTTCTTGACAATCTTGCGTCGCTTGGTATAGTAACTTGCGATACATCTCACGTGCCCCTATGGCAGATAGCGCTCTGACAATCGAGCAACTGAGCTTCCGCTACCGCACCGCCGAGACGCCCGCGATCAGTGCGATCGATGTGCGCGTAGATGGCGGTGAGGTGTTGCTGATCGCCGGCCCAAGCGGCTGCGGCAAGAGCACGCTGCTGCGCTGCATCAACGGGCTCATCCCCCGCTCGTACCGTGGGGAGCTGGCAGGCCGGGTGACGATTGCCGGCCAGGCAGTGGCCGACCTGCCGCTGAGCCGCCTCGCCCGGCTGGTGGGCACGGTGTTGCAGGACCCGGAGAAGCAGATCGTGGCGAGCTATGTGGCTGAGGAGGTAGCCTTCGGCCCGGAGAACCTGGGCTGGCCACGTTCGCAGGTGCTCGCCGCTGTGGACGCCGCACTGGCAGAGCTTGACATCACCCACCTGCGTGGCCGGGAGACCTATCGGCTCTCGGGCGGCGAGAAGCAAAAGGTGGCACTGGCCGGACTACTGGCGATGGAGCCACGGCTGCTGCTGCTGGATGAGCCGCTGGCAAGCCTGGACCCGCTGGCCGCACAACACGCGCTGGAGGTGATCCGCGCCCAGGCCGACCGGGGGCGCAGCATTGTAGTGGTGGAGCACCGGGTCGATGATGCGCTCTCGATCGGGCCGGAGCGGGCCATGCTCATGCACGAGGGCCGCCAGGCCTACCTTGGCGCGGCGGCGGGCCTGGCTGCGGTTGCCGATCCCCTGCTGGTGAAGCTGCCCGCCGATGCGGCGCTGGAGCGTCTGCGTGAGCGGCCCCAGATCGAGGCGCCTGCCCCCCCGGCCCGCAGGGCAGCCGGTGAGCCGCTCGTAGAGATCGAGAACGTCGAGTTCCGTTACGGCGACGACGGCCCACCTGTGCTCAAGGGCGTCTCGCTCACGATCCGCAAGGGCGATGTGATCGCGCTGCTTGGCCCGAACGGGAGCGGCAAATCGACCCTCGTGAAGCATATCGTCGGCCTGAACCGCCCCCAGCGCGGCACGGTGCGGGTGGAGGGCCGCGATACGCGCGCGGCCACCACCGCCCAACTCGCCCGCAGCGTCGGCTTCGTGTTCCAGAGCCCGACCCACATGCTCTTCGCCCCAACCGTGCGCGAGGAACTGGCTTTCGGGCCGCGCAACCTTGGCGTGGACCCCGCGACAATCGAGCGCACCACCGCCCACGCCCTGGAGCTGCTGCGGCTGGAGGATCATCTCGAGCGGGCGCCACTCAGCCTCTCCTTCGGCCAGCAAAAACGTGTGGGCATCGCCGCCGTCCTCGCGATGGAGAGCCGCATCCTGGTGATGGACGAGCCCACCGCCGGGCAGGATTACGCCAGCTACACCCGATTCATGGATGAGATCGCCAGCCTGGATGCCTTCGACGCGCTGCTCTTCGTCACCCATGATCTCGATCTGGCCCTCAGCTACGCCAATCGGGTGCTGCTGTTCAACGACGGCCAGCTGGCCGCCGATGGGACGCCCGAGGACGTGCTGCCCGATACGGCGCTGCTGCGGCGCTGTCATGTGCTCCCCACCTCGCTCCTGGAACTGAACCTCCAGTTGCTCCCACAGACCGGGCGCATGCTCGGCCTGCGGCAACTGGCAGCCTACCTGCAGCAAACCGAGGGGGGCGACCGAGTCCTGGGCACTACGCCGTCGCAGCGGTACGGCGCGTAAGGCAAGGGTACAGGGGACAGGGCCGAGGCAGCAGCAAGCCCTGGATGCGCCCAAACGGTCAAGCGGCCCGAAACCTTGCCTAATGCTGGACGCCGGGACGGCCAGGGCCCGGCACACCGTGAGGGGAACGCGATTACAGATAGGGGACCAAGGAGGACGCACATGCTCACCGGGAACCAGTCGCAGAACAAGTGGGTACGGCCGCTTGTACCGCTGGCGATCATTGTGGTCGCCTCGATCGTGCTGCTCTACATCGGTGGCTTCATCGCCGCCGCCCAGGGCGCCACCGACGACGCTGCCCTCCCGCTCAGCCGCTGGGGCGGGGTGGTGCTCGCCGCCGCCGCGATCATCTACGGGCTGTACGTGGGCTTTGCGGACCGGCCGATCTGGCAGATCGGCACCCGCGAGGTGGTCTACATGGCCATCGGCGCGGCGCTGTACGGCGTGCTCTCATGGGTGACGAACGCGATCTTCCCGCTGCCGTCGATCAGCCTCGTCTCGCTGCGGCCCGCCGTGGTGATCCCCGTCTTCTTCGGGATCGCCTTCGGGCCGGTGGTCGGATTCTTTAGCGGCTTCGTGGGCAATGTGCTGGGCGATGCACTCACGGGCTGGGGAGTCTACCCGCTCTGGGACGTTGGCAATGGCCTGATGGGCATGATCCCGGGCCTGATTGTGGGCTTCAAGAACCGCAAGCAGTCGCTGGACGTGCTGACCTGGGTCGTGGCGGGCATCGCCGTTCTCGCAAGCGTGCTGATGCTACTCAACGGCGGCTACGAGATGAGCGACTTTAGCGGCAACACCTACACGGCGGGCGGCCTCTTCTGGATCCCGCTGGTCGGCGGCTTACTGGTGGTGGGGGCGCGCTACCTCTTCGCGCGTGATGTGGATACGGCGGCCGCAGTGGTCTGGGGCGCGCTCGGCGTGATCGTGGGCATTGGCTTCGCCGCCTTCGGCGGGATCATCCAGAACGGGACGAGCCCGGCAGCGGCGTTCTTCGGCGAGTTCGTGCCGGCCGCTGGCTCGAACCTGATCAATGTGGTAATCCTGCTCCCGATCCTGCTGACGGCCTGGAACGCGGCACAGGCGCGTAGCGGCAGGTAGAACCGATCGCCATGCACCACGCAGGCGCGCTCCGGCGCAATTGCATGGTGCATGGTTTCGTTGTGGACTGACATGCTGATCGCCTGGCGCTACAAAGAACGTGGCACAGCCTACCAGCGCCTGAATCCCCGCGCGCGCCTGCTCGTGATCCTGGCACTGCTCTTCGCGATTATCCAGGTGTGGGATCTGCGCGTGCTGCTGGCCTTTTTCGGCTACGCGGCGCTGCAATATGCCGCTGCCCGCCTTACCTGGAACGAGACGCGGGTTGGCTGGACATTCCTGAGTATCTTTATTACCTTCATCGTCCTACTCACCTTCTTCACCGGGCGCGGGGGCCTCAACGTCTTCAGCGACACGACCATCCTCTGGCAGGGTACGATCGGCCCCTTCCCCTTTACCCTGAGCAGCGAGCGGATCGCCTATGGCCTCGCCCAGGCTTTGCGCCTCGTGACCATGGCCTTGCTGGTGATGGTCTTCCCCTACACCATCCACCCGGCCCGCTACGGCGTGGTCTTCAAGGGCCTGGGGATGAGCGACAAGCTGGCTGTGGCCACCGACCTGGCCTTCCGCTTTGTGCCGAGCCTGGCCAACGATTTCAGCACGACGATGGATGCCCAGAAGGCCCGTGGCTACGAGTTAGAGCGGGCAGGGGGTGTGGTGAAGGCGCTCCGAAATCTGGCGCCGCTGATTGTGCCCGTTACCATCGGCGCGATTATGCGGGGCGAGGAACTGGTGGACGCGATGGACCTGCGGGCCTTCGGCACTGGCCCCCGTACCTGGTCGGTGGTGCTGGTGATGCGCCCGGTGGACTGGGCCTTTCTGGTGGCCGGGATAGGTGTGTTCGTGGTGATTTCGCTGCTCAATCTCTTTGTGCCCACGTTCGGGGCGCTCTGGGTGCCGCCATTCCTGATGCCATAAGGGTGGTGCCGGCGCCCTCGAACCCCATTTCCCCCACTGCCCCGCTCCCCCCTGGCCTTTTAGGGGCTGACGGTTCCGGCGTGTGATCAGCGATTTGCCGCATCCTGATGGGCGGTGTCCCCCCTCTTCCGCTCTGGGCCATCCATTACCCATACGTCTTTGGATGGCTTTGCAAAGCCATCC
>SFCB01000152.1 GCA_004367505.1 Chloroflexi bacterium OHK40
TCCGAGCGATCTGCCTGGCCCCTACCCGAACGTGAAAATGACCTTCCATCGCAATCCGATGCCGGATATCCTACCTGGCCGTTACGTACCCCAGTAAGGTCATAGGGGTCCCTGCACAGTTCTCGATATCATTGCACAACCTGGGCGCTTCAGATTATATCCCAGTTCGCTCCGGCGGCACCATTCGATCGATCGCCTTGCTATTGGACGCTGCTTGCGTGAAGAAGCGCGTTGGCAGGCTCAGCAAGTGCTGCCCTGACGCTGGTTCGAGCGTCGGTAGGCATTTGGCGTGAGCCCCACCTCGCGGTGGAAGGTACGGCTGAAATGGGCCAGGTCGGTAAAGCCCACCGTCAGTGCTACCTCGGTAACGCTGCGGGCCGTCGTTTCCAGGAGGATGCGGGCCTGGTGGATCCGGTAGCGGTTCAGGTAGACGATGGGCGGAATGCCCATTTCCTGGCGAAAGCTCGCAGTCAGGTGGTCGGCACTGACGCTAAGGTATAGGGCGAGTTGGTCGCGGGTGAGCGGCTCGGCATAGTGCGTATGAATGAAGGCCAGCGCCCGGCGCACAACCTGTTGCATTGCGCTGCTCACCCGGCGTTGCTGGGTGAGGGCCTTCTCGATATGTGCCAGAATCTCACCGGCACTGAAGAGATTCTTACTCAACACCGCTGCGACCCCCGCGTTCAAGCGCCTGACATCAACGTCCGTAAGGGTGCGCGAGGTGAGGACAATAACGGGCACATTGGTCGTGGCGTGCTGTGAGCGCATGGCTTCCAGTACACCGAAGCCATCGAGTTCGGGCATCATCAGATCGAGCAGCACCAGGTCGGGCTGGTGGCAACGGAGCAGCGTAAGGGCCTCGCGGCCATTGCTTGCCTGGAGCACGTGGCACCCCGGTCGTTGCTGGTGTAAGAGCCGTGTGTGGATCGCCACCGTGTCGGGGTTGTCATCAACGACCAGGAAGGTTGGCGCGCCGGCGGGCTGGCTGTCGCCCAGGCCCTGCTGCAACAGAGCCCTGGCCAGATCTTCTGGGTCCAGGGGTTTGAGCAGGTAGTTCAGCTCAAGCAGGGTGCCTTGTTCCTGCTGCGGGTCGATCGTGTAGATCAATACCGGGAGGTGTGCTGTCGTACGGTGGCCTTTCAGGACGCCCAGCAACTCCCATCCACGGCGGGTAGCGAGTGGCTCGTCGAGGATGATCGCACTCGGCGGCATACTAATGAGCCGTGGCAGCCAGTCGCTGTCGGCGTCGACTGGCTGCACATCAACCGTGTAGCCACGCTCGCGCAGCGCCTTGTCGAGGCCAACCCGTATAGTGCGCTCGGTCAGAAAGACGACTCGCGTACCCTCGATACGGTGCTCCGCTGGATCGTCACGGATGGCGTCCGGGCTCAGGAGCGGCAGGGTGAAGAAGAAGGTTGCACCCGAGTCGGCCTCGCCGGAAGAGCGCACCCCGAGTGTGCCGCCGTGGCGCTCGATCAGCTGTCTGCTGATGGCCAGGCCGAGGCCCAGACCGCCGTAGGCCCGTGCGGCCGTGCGCTCTGAGGTCTGGAACTCATCGAAGATACGCTCCTGTTCATCGAGCGGCACTCCCGGACCTGTATCGCTAACAGCAATGGTTGCGACGCGGCCATCAGACGAGGCGGCAAGGGTAACGGAACCTCGCTCGGTAAACTTCACAGCGTTGCTGATCAGGTTGAGCGCGACCTGGCGGAGGCGAGTACGATCGCCGTGAACCCGGGTGCCTGGTGGGGGAAGCTCGACCCGCCACTCCAGCCCTTTTTCCTGCGCCAGCTGGGCGCCCGTTTCGGCGACGGCACCGAGCACATCAGCGAGGTCGAGCGGCTCCTGGTACAGTCGCAGCTGGCCAGCCTCGCTGCTCGCCAGGTCAAGCACATCGCCAATCAGCCGGCCGAGATGCTGGGCGTTGAGAAAAATGCGTTCCAGGTCCTGGCGCAAGCTCGCCACAGCGGTGAGCTGCTCCTCACGGTGATGGAGCAGGATCTCGCTCAGGCCGACGATAATATTGAGCGGTGTGCGCAACTCGTGGCTCACTGTCGAGAGGAAGCGGCTCTTCATCCGGCTGGCCTCTTCAGCCAGACGGCGGCCCTCCTCGGCCTCGGCATGCAGTTGGCTGTTGCGCAGAGCCGCCGCGATCTGGCGCACGATTACCCCGCAGGGCTCAAGGAAACCGGCGTCGAAAACGACGAAGCCCGTAGGGCCGCCCTCGATGATCAGGGGTAGTAGCGCCATCTGAAGGGGCTCTGAGGCAGGGTAGAGCTCCGGTGGTGGAAACTGGCGGGTTGGCACGCGGTACACCCTGGGTGGGCCGCTCGGATCGTGTACGAAGTGCCGGCTCCAGTACACCGGATCGTCGCCAGCGGGCTCGAGCAGGGCGATGTGTGCGTACTGAATGCCAATCTGTGGCAGATGCTCGGCGAGAATGGCGAGAATCTGTCTCAGCTCGAGCGCGGTGAGCAGCCGCATGGTCATGCTGCCCAGGCGATCCATCAACTCGGCCTGGCGTAGGAGCAGGCGCGTATTCTGGCGGCGCAGACGTTCGCTGATCCACACGCGGGCCTGGTCGAGGAGTTGCTCGGCGTCGCCCGGCGTGGCATGTGGGGCCCGCGCGGCGATCAGGTGCCCCAGGTGCATACGTAGGGTTGTGAGGGCCCCTTGCCAGGAGTACAGGTCCTCGCCTGCCGCCTCGACGTCATGGAGGATCTGGTCGATGACGGCCGCCCATGCTGCGACGTTACCATTGTTGAGCGCGGCGAGAAAGGCATCGAGGAGTATCTGGCACCAGCGCCGGATTGAGCGGGTATCGCTCTGCCGTGCCTCCGCTGCAACGGCCTCCTCCATGGCCCCGAGCAGTGCCGCTTCATCAAGCCCGCTCAGTGGAGCGCGCGAGGTGATGGGCCCAAGGGTTGGTTCCAGGGGGCGATTTGGGAGACAGCCGCACGACTCGCGCACAATCAGCCTGGTGGGTACCCGTACGGTGTGATTCGCCACGGGCTCGCCCTCGATCGCCCGGAGCAGGAGCTCTAGAGCTCGGTAGCCCAGCTCGAAGGTGGGATGGCGCACGGTGGTGAGCGGCGGCTCTTGTGCCCTGGCGTAGAGCACGTCGTCGAAGCCAATCACGGCCACATCTTGCGGCACGCGCAGCCCGGCCTCGGCCAGGGCCTGCATGGCACCGATGGCAGACTCGTCGTTGCTCGCCAGCACGGCCGTTATCTCGACCCCATCCGCGAGCAGCTGCCGTAGCGCGTGGCGCGACTGATGCATGTTGTGGCTGCCGTAGAGCACCAGCGCCGGGTCAAACGGTAAGCCGGCTGCGGCAAGGGCCTCATGATAGGCGGCCAGGCGCTCGGCCGCGTCGCCGACCGGGTGCGCATCAGTTGTGATGAAGGCGATCCGCCGATGACCGTGCTCGCGCAGGTGCGCAAACGCTGCGCTAATGCCGATGTCGTTCGCCGGGCCAACCGATGGGTAGCCCGGCTGCGGGTAGGTGAAGACAACCGGGTAGCCCGGCGGGAGCAGCGCGGTGAGCACACCGAGTTGCTCCTCGCTAAAGGGTGGGATGGCGAGCAGGCCGTCGGTGTTCCACGGCCCTACCGGAACAAAGGTCATGCCGGGGAGGCAAACCGGCCAGGCTGGCAGAACTTCGAACGGATTGGTATCGGGGCCGATGCCGCATGCTAGCAGCAGCTGTACACCCTGGGCCAGGGCGCCGGCGCGGATCCCGCGCAGCAAGGTCTGTTCGTAGCGCGAAATGGTTGAGCCAACGTACAGTTGCCGATTGCTGATGACGCCAATGGTGCGCCGTCGCACCGTCGAGCGGGGAAGCCCCTCCCCGTAAGCGTCGTTCATAGGTGTATACGACTATTCACACGAGAGCTTTGCTTGTTGCACGTCTGGCGGTGAGCAGAGAGCAGCGCCGGATGGTGGCCAACCGTGGCGTGCCAGTCGGCTTCTACCGGGCGCGTTGCACGTCGTCGCGCCGCGCTTCCCGAAAGGACACGCTTCTAGTATACAACTCCTGGCTGCCTGCTCGCCGCCGGTGGATGCTCCGGGAACGCCTGCCCGCTGTTGGCGCTCAGGCCGCAGTACGCGCTGGGTGACTCACACCCGTGCTCTTGCCCGGCAGGCGTTCACTTGCCCTCGGGCGGGCTCAGCGGTGGCGCCAGGCTGACTCCTCTGGCATAGCTGCCTCCCGTTTAATCGTCAGCACATACCACGGTGTGGCCGGATCGCCGATGGAGATCTGCCATTTATCTCCTACGGCGCGGGCCAGGGCAGCGTTGCCACGTGGCAGGCCTGCCCCATCGAGCGGTTGCACGAGTATGGCGGTAGCACGATCAAGACCGCGCAGGAGAAGCTGACCCCGTACCGGCTCAATGCGCGTTGGTGCGCCTCCTCGCTCCAGCAGGCGCCTTCGCGCTGCATCCCAGCGCTGTCCAGTGTTCTCTACTCGGCCGCCCGTTGTCAGGAGCAGGCGGGTTGCGTGGGCGATTGGTTGATCGTCAAGGCTGCTCAGGGTGATGGCGCAGAACGTGTTCGCTACGTTGACGGCGAGATGCGTCACCCCGTCCTTGCTCGTCCCAACGAAGCCGATCAGGGCCTGCGAGCAGGGCGTGTCCACCGTGATCAGCCCGCAGCCATCCGGGGCTAGTTGCCATTGGAGCTCGCCAGTATCAGAGATGAACGGGGCGGCAGGCTGCGTCCAGGGCGGGACGCCTGCGGGCCCGTTCAGCGAACTGATGCGTATCTGATGCTGGAGCGCCACCAGGCCGGGGAATCCGGGCGTGAAGATGGGTTGTTCCGTGTTCGGGAGCAACAGGCTTGCGCGCACCTGTTCCGGGGTGTAGCTCCGCGCCACTGTCGTGCGGGCAGGAGCCACATCGCCACGGAGGAACATAAGTGCGCCAGCGGCCAACTGCGCCATCTTAACGGGATCCAGGGAGAGATCAAAGGCGTCTCCGAGCGATGGTGACCATCCCGGGTCGGATTTGGGCTCGAAGGTGTACCACATGATCCCATCCCAGTCCTGTAGGCGCCCGTAGGCGGCGAGGGTCGGAATGCCCTCACAGGCGTAGTCGTGTGGGAAGGGGTGATTCACCTCACTGACCGTATAAGGCTTACCAGCCACTGCCGTTCGTGCCAGCTGCACCACTGTCGAGCCATAGGGGTCGTTGACCATTGGCGTGTTCGTCGGCCCGGTGCTTTCCGGCGGTTGCCAATAAACGTGTCCGTCAATAATGTTGAGCTGCGCGTTCGCCCACAGGTGCGGGTAGCCGCTCAGGTCGTGGGCGTGATCGCTGCTGCCGATGAGCAGCGATCGCACACCGAGCTCGTCGCGCAGGAAGGTGCGCATGGTGCGAAAGTAGTCGCGCTCGAGCTCCATATAGAACGCGGCCTCAATGTGGAATCGCTCGTGGGGGGCCGTAGCAAGCTCCTCGGCCCTCAGCCTTGGAATGGGCCTTTCACCGACGATACCTGCCAGTGCCCGTAGGCGGTCTTGCTGCTCACCAGGCAACGCCGCGATGTACGTGGCGTAGCGCTCGTCGAGCTGCGCGGCGTAGGAGGCGGGGATTGAGCGCCAGTTCGGGCTGTCGGAGGGCTGATCACCAGGGTGCAGCCGTCCGCGCACCCAGGCCTCAACCAGCGAATTCTCGTTGACCAGTTCGACGATGACAATCGCTGGCTCGTGCCGGTATTCGGTGCGCGTATACGGATTGTAGTGGGTCAGGAGCTGCCTGGCATAATCCTGCTGGAGCTCGATCAGGCGAGGGTCGAAGTAGGTGAGCGCCTTGGCCCAGCCAACCTCGGCGTAGTCACGTACTCCGTCTCCGGCCTTGTAACAACGTCCAACCACCAGATTCAAGTCGCAGTAGATACCGTGTCTCTTCAGCTGGGCAACCCAGTAGTCGAGGTGGTCGAGCTGTTCACGGTCGAACGATTGGGTCGTATCCGAGGTATCATCGATCAGCCCGCGCGGGGCGGGGAGATCGAGGAAGTGGAGCCGCACGCAGTTCACCCCGAACCGGGCGAGCGCTGCGGCGTAGCGTCGTGCGTCCGCATGCGTCGGGAGCATGACGGATCCAGGGCTCCACTCGGTGATATTGACGCCCCACAGCCGAAGCCGCTCGCCGCTGGGCCGTATGAGGTGGCCGTCGCGGATGGTGACAAAGCCGCCCTTGCCCGCCGGACGCTCCAGGAGGAATGAAAGGTCGAGTTGCGATAAGTCTGCCGGCCGGTACTCCACGACGTATGGCCGCATCTCCGTGCCGGCTTGCTCCACGTGATCGTGCATCACGCCCCTCTCGCGAGTCGTCATGGTCACTCTCGCTCACGACCGGAGAATCGCCACGCCACGGGGCTCCAGGGTGACAATGCCGCAATGCCGTTGGCCGGTGAGCAGATCGAGGGCGGGGCTCTCCAGTGCGACGTCGGCTGGCTCATGGCCATGGTTGAGCAGATACAGCAGCGTAGCCGTGCCTGATTGCCGCCGTACCGCCTCGACCCCGGCGGGCACATGGGCTGCTGGCTCTACGCCCGCCTCGTGGCAGGCCCGTGCGAGGAGCCAGGCCATCCCAGCCGGTTCAGGCCGTGTGGCAAGGTAGTAGGCAAGGCCACGGCCAAAGGTGTGGCGGGTGAGGGCGGGGCGCCCTGCGTACCAGCCCTCGCCGAACTCTCCGAGTACCTCGGCGCCCTCCAGGGCGATGATGTCGCTCCAGAGGTTACAGGCGAACTGATGACCGTCGGCCATGCGCATCGTATTCGTCTGGCCGGGCGCCAGCGGAGCAAACTCTTCAACACGCAGGCCGAGCAGCCTGCGGAAGGGCCCCGGATAGCCCCCGAGCCAGATCTGGTCGTGTTCGTTGACGATCCCGCTAAAGAAGGACATCACCAGCGTACCGCCCGCCTCTACGAAGCGTTCCAGCTCTCGTGCCGTTTCGTCGCGCACCATGTAGAGGTTGGGCACCAGCACCAGACGATAACGGCTCAGGGTGGTCCCGGGCGAAACGAAATCCACCGTGACATTGCGCTCGAACAGCCGGTCATAATAGCTGCGAACCTGCCCGACCAGGCGCAGATCGGCGCTCGGCTTGCTGTCAAGCTCCAGGGCCCACCAGTTCTCCCAGTCGAAGAGAATTGCGGCCTCGGCGTGTATCCGCGTGGGGCGCAACTCCTCGATCCGGCGCAACTCCTGGCCAAGGGCAACCACCTCGCGCCAGGTGCGCGTCTCCGTTCCACCGTGGGGCACCATCCCGCTGTGAAACTTCTCGGAGCCAGCCTTGCTCGCCCGCCACTGAAAGAACATCACCCCGTCCGAGCCACGGGCGAGCGCCTGGTGGCTCCACAGGCGCATGATGCCGGGCTCCTTGACGAGATTGTGGGGCCGCCAGTTGACCTGGCCAGGGGCCTGCTCCATCAGCAGCCAGGGGCGGCCCGTGCCCAGGGATCGGATCAAGTCGTAGTTCATTGCGGCATAGACATGGGCGTCAGGCTCGGTCGGGTCAGGGTACATATCGAGCGTGACGAGATCCTCGTACTGGGCCCACTTCCAGTAGTCGAGTGGCTTGAAGGCGTGCATGAAGTTTGTCGTGACGGGTACGTCAGGCGTCAACTCCTTGAGGATCGCGTGCTCAAGCTCGTAGCACTCCAGCAGAGCATCCGAGGAGAAGCGTCGCCAGTCCAGTTGCTGCGTGGGGTTCTGAAAGGTAGGAGCGGCCCGGGGCGGCTGGATTTCGTCCCAATCGGCGTACTGCTGGCTCCAGAAGGCCGTGCCCCAGGCGGCGTTGAGCGCGTCGAGGCTCCCGTAGCGCTGCTGGAGCCAGCGGCGAAAGTGGCGGGCCGACTCGTCGCAGAAGCACTCGCTAACGTGGCAGGCGTACTCGTTGTTCACATGCCACAGCACGAGGGCAGGGTGATGCTTGTAGCGCTCGGCCATCATGCGAACCAGGCGCGCCGCTGCCTCGCGGTAGGCCGGGCTGCTCGGGCAGTACTGCTGGCGGCTCCCCGGCCAGAGGGTCCTCCCATCGGCGGTGACGGGAAGGCTTTCGGGGTGGAGCTTTGCCAGCCAGGGCGGTGGTGAGGCGGTGGCTGTGGCGAGGTCGACCATGACGCCATTCGCGTGAAGTAGGTCGAGCACCCGGTCGAGCCAGGCGAAATCGTACACGCCAGGGCGGGGTTCAAGCTTCGCCCAGGCGAAGATACCAACCGAGACTAGATTCACCCCGGCTTCACGCATCAGGCGCACATCCTCGTGCCATGTCTCCTCGGGCCACTGCTCGGGGTTGTAGTCGCCACCGTAGGCCATTGCGGCGAGTTGGAAGGGTGCCTTGCGGTTGGGTCCGTTACTCGTCATACTGCTTGCCTGGTGCAAGGAGCGGGCGGGCGAGCCCGGTCGCTCGGAATAGAATGGGGGGGGTGCGGGATCTCCTGGCCTAGCCTTTGACGCCACCGGCCGCCAGTCCAGATACCAAATGGCGCTGGAGGTACAGGAACAGGGCGGCGATCGGTAGCGCAATAATCAGCGCCGCAGCAGCGAACCAGCCCCAGGGGTTGCGGTAGCCATTCTGGAGTGCGAAGACGCCGACAGGCGCGGTGTAGAGCCGCTCGTCAAAGAGCACGGTATTGGCGAGAATGAAATCGCTGAATCCGGCCAGGAAACCGAACAACGCCGTCACCGCGAGAACTGGGCGCACGAGTGGCAGCATCACCAGCAGGAAGGCGCTGGTCGATGATGCCCCATCGATCAGGGCCGCCTCGGCCAGTTCCATGGGGATGGTGTCGAAGTAGCCCTTGACGTTCCAGACGTTGAAGGCGATAGCCCCGGCTGCATAGATGAGCACCAGGCCCCAGTGTGAGTTGAGCAAGCCGACCCGTAGCAGAATCAGGTAGAACGCCGGCAGCGCCAGCGCCGCCGGGAAGGCCTGAAGCGCCAGGAGCCCTGTCAGCAGGGAGCGCCGCCCGGGGAAGGCAAAGTGCGAGAGCGCATACCCCGCCGGGACCGTCACCAGCAGGGTGACAATCGTCGTGATGGCCGAAACCTTCACGCTGTTCCAGAGCCACAGCAGCAGTGGAAGCTGGGTGAGCACATACCGGAAGTTATCCAGGGTCGGGTCGGATGGGATGAGCTGCAGTTCGGTAGAGTAGAGCTGTTGCCCGGGTCGCAACGACGCCTGGACCACGAAGTAAATCGGAAAGACCGCGAACAGAACGCCCAGCAACAGAATGCCATACTGGAGCGCCAGCGCGCCGGCGCCGGGTTTCCGTGCGTTCATTCGTACACCGCCCTGGTGGCATTGGTCACCCGGCTGTACACAAGGGTGACGACGAGCAGGATTACAAAGACGACGATCGAGAAGGCGCCCACCAGTCCGAAGCGCTGCGCGCCCTGGAAGCCCTGGTTATAGGCCCAGACCAGGAGCAGTTCGGTGGCGCCAGGCTGGCCAAGGCGAACCACCGGCCCGCCCCCCGTCATCAGGAAGATCGTCTCGAAGATTTTGAGTGTGGTGATCAGGCTGAGGATCACCGCCGGCACTGCGACAGGGCGTAGGAGCGGTAGGGTGATACGAAATAGCTTCTGCCACCACCCGGCACCGTCGAGATCGGCCGCTTCATACAGCTCGCCAGGGATGGCCTGCAGTCCGCCGAGCAGGATGAGCATGAAGAAAGGGAAGCTCAGCCAGACATTCACGACGGTGATGGCGAAGAAGGCAGTCGCTCCATTGAGCAACCAGTCGGGCGGAGTGATGCCGATCAGCCGGAGGCTCTGATTGATCGGGCCATACTGGCCGTGAAACAAGAACTTCCAGATCAGTGCCGTGATCCAGTAGGGGACGGCCCAGGGCAAAATGAGCAGGGTACGCCAGAGTGCCCGGCCTTTGATCGCGGGATTGTTCAGGATGAGCGCGAAGGTTAGCCCCACCACAAAGAACAGAAAGACGCAGCTCACGGCGTAGATCATGGTGCGGCCCAGCACCAGATAAAAGTCGGGCTGGCTGAGCAGGCGGGTGTAGTTCTGGAACCCGGTGAGCTCGTAGGTGCCCTCGGCGAAACGGGCCGGGCCATTACGATTGGTCAGCGAGATATAGAAGGTATAGAGGATCGGAAAGACATTGATCAACAGCAAGCCAGCCATCATCGGCGCGAGATAGGCAGCGGCGGTGAGGGTCTGCCTGGCTCGGATTCCGGCGACTCGGCCCGCTCGCCCCGGTGCGGGGATCGGCATCGTTTGGTTATGCATCGGGTGCTCCTGGAGGTTCGCGCCGATGAGTAACGCGGCGTTGCGCTCGTTGGCGTACCGGCACCAGCGCGACAGCCGGCGGCCGCTCCGCTGGAGCGGTCGCCGGCGTGTGGCGGTGGCAGCTATCGTAGATCAGCGGCCTGCTCCTCGAAGAGTGCGGCGCCGTCCTGGACGGCCTGCTCCGGCGTGGCGGCTCCGGTCCAGATGGCCTCGGTCATCTTGTTGAAGGGCTCCCACATCGCGGCGATAAACTCGGAGTTCGGCATAGGGACGCCATTCTGGGTTTGAGCGATGAAGCCAGCGATCACCGGGTCGTCTTTAACCTGTTCTTGAGCCGAGAGGTTCGCTGGCACCTGCTTATTGACCTCGGCAAGGCGGATCTGCACCTCGGCGCTGCCGTAATATTTCATGAGCTCCACGGCGGCCTCGGGATTCTTGGCGTTCTGAGCGAGCATCAGGAGCTTCACGCCAACGAAAGGCTTCCCCGGCTGGCCCGAACTGCTTACCACCGGGATCGGCGTGAGACCAAAGTCAATACCCTTGGCCGCGTAGTCAGCGATCACCCAGGGACCATTCATGATGATCGCGGCCTTCTGGTCGAGGAACAGGGTGTTGGCTTCGTCGTAGGCGAGCTCTGCGGGCATGATCTCGCTGAACTGCTTGATCAACGTGGCCGCAGCAATACCCTCCGGGCTCGCCACGCCGGTCGTGCCGTCAGGGTTCACCAGGCTTACACCAGCCCCGTGCCACCACGGCGCGCCTGCGTAGATATCGCCTCTGGCGTTGTAGACGAAGAGGTATTTGTCGGGGGCTTGGTTGTATTCCCGAGCCTGTGCGAGCAGGTCGTCGGTGGTAGCCGGGAGCTCATCCTCGCTGATCAAGGCCCGGTTGTAGATGAAGGTGATCGCCTCCATCGACTCGGGGATGCCATAAGCCTGGTCGCGGTAGATCATCGCGTCTGCGGCGACAGGGGCGAAGTTCTCACGCAGGTAGGCCACGTCGATCCCATACTGATCGAGGGGTTGGATGATCTGCTGCAAGGCGCTACTGCCGATACGGTCGTTGACCCAGGCGATAATGTCGGGACCCTGGCCTGAGGGTACGGCGATCTGCGCCTTGTTGGCTACATCGGGGACAAGCAGGAGCTCGATCTGGACGTTGTGCTGGGTGGCGTAGTCGGCAAAGATCTGCTCGATGGTGTTGTAGTACTCGCCCTCCCAGCGATGCCAGATAGTAATCTTCGTATCGCCGCTACCCAACACTTCCGGGGCAGCGGTTGGCTCCTCGGTCGGAGCGCCCGTAGCGGGTGCGGCGGTGGGCTCCGCTGCGGCGGTGGGCGACTGCCCGGCGGGTGTGGCCGCCTGCTGGCCGCAGGCGGCGAGGAAGAGGCCGAGGAGGATCAGGACGGTGAAGAGTCGGATGGGGAGTTGCATCTGGGGATCTCCTTTGATTCGGACTTCGACTTGTGAAGCATTCATCGCTCCTGACAGCCGGCGTTAGTGCGAGCGCACCTCCTTCCTCTCCTCCGGTTCTGCCACTGCGGGGGTTGCTTGCGGCAACACTGCCGTCCTTCTCAGTGCGGCGAGAAAGTCGGCGTACATCACTGGCTGCCACAGCCAGTATGCCGCGCCCTCGGCGCGGGCACGCACCTCGTCTGCCATGGCTGAGATGATGGTGACCGGGAGCCCAGCTGTGGCGGGGTGAGCTTTGAGGCGCCGCATGTCGTCCCAGCCGCGGTCGATCATCGAAAGAAGGTGCAGGAGGAGGCCGTCCGGGCGCTCCTGCTCGACGAGTTCCAGGGCGCGCTCGATGCTACCTGCGCCCAGCACCCGGCATCCACCTCGCTCGCCGTAGCGGGTGATCAAATAGAGCAGATGCTGATTACCGGTGATCAGCAGGAGCGTAGGGCAGTTCACGTGGGGCATCCTTACATCCTGGTGGTGGGCCCTTCGGCCATCAGGATACGGCCGCCGCCACGCGCGCTCTTGCGTAAAAGCGCGGCACTCTTTGTCAATTTCCGCGCCAGGCAGGCGTGGGCAGCTGAGGGTAGTGCCAGCTGCCCACACCCGTGGTTCTGTCTAGCGTCTGCTGGCGGCTGTATCGCCCTCGATCGGCGCGAGGTCGAGGATGCTGTCGGCACCGCCACTGCCACTGAAATGGTCGGCTCCTGCGCCGCCCAAGAGGAGGTCGGCGCCATTGCCGCCCGAGAGCGCATCGTTGCCGGCGCCGCCCGCGAGGATGTCCGATCCGTTGCCGCCCAGGATCAGGTCGGGGCCCGAGGTGCCCTGCAGGGTATCGGCGTGATGACTACCCGTGATGACGGTGATGGTACAGGTTGAGCTGTGTGCCCCATCGCTGATGTGAATGGTAATCACGGCCTGGTCGGCGCTCTTGCGCAGATGGGGCACGATCACTACGGTGCGGGTGGCGCCGGCTCCACCGAAGCGGATGCCCCTGATCGGTACGAGGGCCGGGTTGGATGAACTGGCGCTCAGGGTCAGGTTCTCCAGGGGCGTATCACCATCGGCGATCCGCAGATTGAAGGCGCCGGCCCGGTCGCCATGGATCCGCCCGCCGGCTCCTACGTCAACTGTTGGTGTCGGGCCTGGCAGATAGCCCGCGTGGTGGAACTCGCGCATGGCTGGTAGTGGCCGGCCCTCGAAGTCGAAGAGTGCTTGGTTCTCCCACCCATTGCCCGAACCCGGGTCGTCCGGGTCCCAGCCGTTGCCTGCTACGCCGGTCCAGGCCGGCTCCCAGTAGACGACGCCCCAGCCGAGGCCGTTTGGCACCGCACGTACAATGCTCATCACGTCGCGGAAGTGGGCGGCCTGGCCTGCGGGTGTAGCAGGATACCCGGCCGTCAGTTCACTCTCAAGGTTGATGATCTGCTCCCAGCCGTCGTCATCTGCGAGCGTGAAGGGATAGGCCGTCTCGACCACCACCACCGGCTTTCCGTAGCGTGTGGCGATGTCGTTCAGGTTGTATTGCAGGGCGGCGAAGGTTCCGTGCCAGTATGCGTAGTACGAGACGCCAGTGACATCCCACTCGACGCCACGGGCAACGGCGCTGTCATACCACCAGCGGAAGTGGCCATTGTTGCCGCCCTCGGCGTTGTGCAGCATCACGAGCGTGTTGGGCGAGGCCGCTTTCACGGCACGATAGCCGGCCTTGAGTAATACGGCCAGGCGGTCCCAACCCTCGGGCCACCAGTTCTTGCCGGTCTCCCAGAGCATACCGCCATTGATCTCGTTACCAATCTGCACCATCGTGGGCGGTGTGCCCTGAGCCACCAGGGCGCCGACCACGTCGAGTGTGTGGTCGTAGACGGCTTGCTCGAGTTGAGCAAGGTCGTAGCCTGCCCACGCGGCTGGCGGTGTCTGGTGAGCAGGGTCGGCCCAGCGATCCGAGTAGTGGAAGTCGATCAGGGTCTGTAGGCCGAGGGCGTTGGCGCGAGCGGCCATTTCCAGTACGCGGGCCTTGTTGTTGTACCCGTCGCTGGGGTTCACCCAGACCTTGAGGCGGACATAGTTCATCCCGTGGTCGCGCAGGATCATCATTGCGTCGCCGGGTTTGCCCTGCGCGTTGAAGTAGATGGCCCCAAAGTCTTCATTCTTCTTCAGGCCCGAAAGGTCGCTGCCACGTATTCGCAGGTCGGTGCCGCCCGGGGTAAAGGTGATGTCGTCGAAGCTGGCATAGTTGCCAGGGTTGGCGTCGGAGAAGAGCGTGATCGTGCAGCGGCCGCCGCTGACTGTTGTCGAGACGGCGATCTGTACCCAATGGGCATAGCCTCTGGTGACTGGCAGGGCTGTGCGCCGATCCGGGCCGCCGCAGTTGCTCAGGCCAATGTATGCCGCTTTCTGTCCGCCGTCGGTGTGCACCCAGGCGCGCAAGGTATACTCGCCGTCGGCCAGTCCGTCCAGAGTCTGCCAGGTAGCCACGGTGTAGGAGCTCGCGCTCCAGTGGGTAAGGCGATACCCCGAGCGACCACCCGACTCGGTGAAGTCGGCTGCGACGTCGCCGGAGCTGTTCCAGCCTTCGGGTGAAGCGACGCCGGTGTTGCCGAAGTCGGGGTTGGCGACCGTTGAAGCAGCCAGGGTACGGGGAGGTAGCGCGGCAAGAGCGAGAGCGAGCAGAAGCACCAGCGTTGGGATGGCCCACCATCTCTGTGAGTTCATCGAAGCCTTCCTTGACTCCTTCAACATACCCCCGATGGGACAGCGATCGTCCAGCGCACGGCACGGCCCTGCCGTGACCGGGATCTTCCGGGGCTGATCAGACGACGCCGTCATGCCTGAATTGATGGACACCTCGATACAGGCCAGGATACGGTGAGCGTATCGGCCTGTCTTGCGCAAAAGCGAGGAGCTTGTTGTCTATTTCCGAGGGTGGGAAGGAGCGCGCGGCGCGCGCTAGCGCGGCCGATTATGTGGGTCGGCTACGTGGGTGCGGTGTGCCCGCAGTGGCTATGTGCGCCCCCATTCCCGGAGCCACTTGCAGCACACGGGTTCTGGCCGCGAGTTCCCCGGCGCGCCGGTGAGCGCTCAGCGCCGCAGCAATGGCAGCCAGGCACCCTGGAGCATCACGATGTCGATCGCGTCGCGCAGCTCCGGCGCGCTCACGACGACCGGGGTGGCGGTCGTCGGGGTGACGCTTCTGCCGTAGTAGCTGATGGCGTAGGCCGACCCATCCGTCGCGCCGCCCTGGGCTGGCGAAGCCGCCAGTTCGCCCCCGGTGCCGTAGGGCACCACCGCTACCCGGTAGCTGCCACTCGGCAGGCCGGTGCGCACCACGTAGCTGCCATCGTCATCGAGCGCTCCATAGCCGATCTCGTCGCCGTCGAGGTTGTAGACGGCTACCCAGCCCGCGCTGAAGGGTTCGCCTGTATCACCGGCGGTGACTCGCCCGCCGATCAGGGCGCCGCGCGCCAGCGCCGCGTCGAGGCCGGTGATGTCGGTCGGTGCCGTCACCTCCACCGGGGTGGCCTCCTCAAAGCTCAGCGCGTCGTCGTAGTACTCGTCGATGTAGCCGTCGTCGTAGTCGCTGAAGCGCAGCCGGTAGCTGCCGCTCGGCAAGCCGGTGTCGGTATACCAGCCACCCAGGAACGTCAGGCGACCGAAGCCCACAGCATTATTGTCCGCGTCGTACACGGAGACCTGGCCGCTCGTGATCGGCTCACCGGTGCCGGCGTCGGTCAGGCGGCCGAACAGGATGCTGCCGCGCGTCAACTGCGCGTCGATGCCGGTGAGCGGGGTAGGCGCGCTCACCGTGATCTGCTCGGCATCTTCCTCGCGCAGCTGGCCGCCGTAGTAGGCCGTGACGTAGGTGCAGGAGGCGAATCGCCCGTCGGCGTTGAAGCGTACCAGGTACTGGCCGCTGGCCAGGGTCGTCTGCGTCTGGTAGGTGCCGTCGGCCTGCGTAAAGGTGGCCTCGACCCGGCCGCCGTCGAGATCCAGTACCTCGACGAAGATATCTTCGATCGGCAGGCCGGTGGTGGCGTCGGTCACGGTGCCACTCACGCGTGCGCCAGGGGCCAGTTCGGCATTGATCCCGGTCACGTTGCCCTGCGGCGGCACAATGATCTGGTCGGCGTCGGAAAAGTTCGGCCTGTCGTTGTAGGCCTCGGGGATGTAGTTGCTCGGCCGGAAGAGCACCCGGTACGTGCCGGCGGGCATGGCCGAGGCCGTGTAGATCCCTGCCGCGTTCGTGGAGACGTAGTCCTGGTAGCTGCCGTCCTCGTTACTGATGTAGACCGTGATACCGTTCAGCGGCGCCCCGCCAGGGCCCGTGACCGTGCCACTGAGGGTGGCGCCACCCTCGAGCGCGAAATCCACCCCGGCGGTCGTATCAGGCGCGGTGACCTGGACATCCTGCCGCTCGGCGCTCACCAGATTGAGGGTGCCCGATGACTCGACCTGGACCGTGTAGCTGCCGCTGCCCAGGCCAATGAGCTCGTAGGCGCCGCTGGCATTGGTGAAGTCGTAGCTGGAGCCGCCGGACCCCGAAGCTGAGACCCAGAGGCCAGACACGGGCAGGCCGGTCTCGGCGCTGGTGACCACGCCGGAGATCGCGCCGCCGGGGTTGAGGGTGGCGTTGATACCGCTGCGCACCGTGGGCGCGGTTACGGCGAGGGGCGTCGCCTCCTCTAGCGTGGTGGCGGCGTTGTAGAAGGCGGGGAGGAAACCCGAGCCGCCGCCGAAGCCGATCCGGTAGGTGCCAGAGGGCAAGCCCGGACGGGTGGTGTAGTTACCTGCGGCGTCGGTAAAAGCCGACGCAACACTGCGGCCCTCGGCATCGTAGACGGTGACGGAGATGCTCTGCAGCGGCCCGCCGCCAAGGCCTACCACGGTGCCGATGAAGCGCGCCCCGAAGCCCATCTCGGCGTTGATGCCGGAAATCGAGCCGCCCTCGGACACGCTCACTGGCGTCGCCGTGAAGGCCGTAGCCTGGTTGTTGTACCACTCGGCCATGTACTCGCCGGAAGGCTCATACTTGAGCAGGTATGAGCCGCCGATCAGGCCGGTGATCTGGTACGCGCCGCTGGCGTCGGTGTAATCGCTGCCCGCCCGAACGCCGTAGGTGGTGTAGGCGGTGACCAGCACATTGCTGAGCGGCGTGGCACCAGCGCCGGTGACGGTACCGCCGATCGTGGCGCTGCCGCTGTCCGGCGCGCAGCTTGCGACATCGGCGGCGGCCAGCGCGGGGCCGCCCGTGAGCATCCCGCTCAGCAAGAGGGTCCATGCGGTAACGAGCGTGAGCAGTACGCGGCGACGACGGATCATAGCATCCTCCCATACCAGGTCTGATGCGGAAGCCCCGATATCGGGGAGTGGCACGACACGAACCGGGGGTGAGATTGTACTACGATAAACGGTCGTGTGCTGGTTCATCGCGTACCCGGGGCGCGCTCAGGTCGGCGAGCTCGTGGCGAGCCTATTGCCGCCGGCGGAGGTTGTTCTGGTGCTGCGGGAGCGAGCGCCGGCTCTTGTGCGCAATGCTGTGAGGCCGGGCGAACCCGGGCTGCTCGGGGCATCAGGTCTGGCCCGGGGCGACGAGCCCGCTCTGGTAGGCGAGCACCACGAGTTGGGCGCGGTCGCGGGCGCCGAGCTTGCCGAGCAGCCGGCTCACGTAGGTGCGGGCCGTCGCCGGGCTGATGCATAACGCTTGTGCCAGTTCGTCGTTGGACTGCCCCAACCCGATCTGGCGCAGTACCTCGCGCTCGCGCTCGGTGAGCCCGGCCACCAGCGCCGGGTTGGTGCCCGCGCCGCTCGCGGCCAGGCGTTGCAGCACCCGCCGGGTGACCGCCGGCGCGAGGAGCGCATCGCCCGCGGCAACGACGCGCACCGCGCGGCGCAGTTCGTCCGGGCTGATGTCCTTGAGCAGGTAGCCCGCCGCCCCCGCCTGGATGGCCGCGTCGATCTGCTCGTCTTCATCAAAGGTCGTCAGCATGACGACGCGCGTCGTGGTGAGCTCGGCATCGCCGGCGATCGCCCGCGTCGCGGCGAGCCCATCCATCCCCGGCATGCGAATGTCCATCAGCACGACGTGGGGGCGCGTACGGCGTACCAGCTCCAGGCCACTGCGCCCATCGTCCGCTTCGCCGACGATGCGCAGCTCCGGGTCGCGCTCCAGGAGCGCCCGTAAGCCCGTCCGCACCAGGGCCTGGTCGTCGATGAGCGCAACGGTGATCACTGGTCCGCTCCCAGGGGCAGTGTCGCACGCACGGCAAAACCGCCCGTGGGCCGTGGTTCCGCCGTGAGCGTGCCACCTGTGGCGCGGGCGCGCTCGGCCATCCCGGCCAGCCCGGTGCCCCGGGACAGCGGCACAGCCGCGCCCTTCCCGTTGTCGTACACGGCAATCTGGAGCGCCTCGCCTTCGACACGCACAACAACGTTGACCGTCGTCGCGTTGGCGTGGCGCAGCACGTTCGTCACGGCCTCCTGGATGATACGGTAAGCCGTGGCTTCGACGTGGGCTGGTAAGGGACGCAGGCGAGCGTCGCGCTGGAGACTCACGTGCAGCCCGCTGGCCCGGGCGCCGGCAAGCAAGCTGTCAAGCTGTGCGAGACTCGCTACCTCCTGGTCGGGCGGCGCCTCGTCTGCGCGGCGCAGCAGCTTCACGGTGGCCCGTAGCTCGCGCATCGTCTCGCTGGTGACGCCGCGAATCCGGCTGAGTGCCGCGCGGGCCGCATTTGCATCGTGGTCGAGGGCCTCGCGGGCCACGTCGGCGTGCAGCCCGATCACGGTGAGACTGTGACCGAGCAGGTCGTGCAGGTCGCGCGCGATGCGCAGGCGCTCAGCCTGCACGCGCTCTGCGGCGCGGGCGGCGTGCTCCTGGGCGATCAGGCGGGCGGTCTCGGCCTGTTCGGTCCGTAGCGCCCGGCGGGCGCGCGCGCCGTCGCCGAGGGCAATCGCGCCGCCGAGCAGCGTGACGGTCGAGGCGAGTTCGTAGCCCAGGTAGGCCAGCGACTCGCCGTCCCGCACCCGGAAGTACGTCGAGACGACCAGCAGAACCAGGCTGACGACGATAGCCGCCGGTACGCGCCCACGCTCGGCCGCCGAGTAGAGCGCCGCCGCCACGGGCACAGCCAGGCCGATGGCAGGATACTGGAGCGTGTAGTAGGTGAAGAGCAGCGCCATGGTGGCGACCAGCACGGCGACGGGGAAACGGCGGCGCAGGAGCATGAGGGCGCCGAACATCGCCGCGCAGAGGTAGGCCACGGCGTCGGCTGGCTGCCGGCCGCCCTGGTCGGCACTGATCACCAGGGCAATGACGAGCGTCACCGCAATCCCCAGCAGCAGGTCGAGGGCCCAGGCCGGCACCTGGCCGGGACGGCTTGCGCGCAGGTGGCTCTGGTCGGTGGCGTCCATTGCCTCAGTATAGCAGCCGGGGCCAGCATCGTCAGTACGTCGAAAAGCGACATCGCTGTCGCCTGGGGGAGGAGGCGGACCTGCCAGATAACGACAACGGGTGTCGCCACGCGCAGGCTGCGCGCGGCGGAGCGAAGCGCTACCATCGAGATGTGCGCCGCCGGGCGTACGTACTGCACAGGAGCAACCAATGTCGGCCCTTCGTCACCTGCACTGGCCCCTCATCCTGGGCCTGAGCGCCCTGACCCTTATCCATCCGCTGCTGAACGTCACCGGAGTGATGGCGCGCCTGCGGCCCGCCGGCCCGCTACTCGTCACTGCCCTGATCGTCGTCGTCTGGATCGCTGCCGTCGTGCGCTTCGGGCTGGATCGGCCCGTCGCAACGCTAGCCTGTACCGGCTTTGTGGCGGGCCTCGGGGCCATGGTGGCCGGCGCGCTGCTGTCGCTGGCCCTGACGGGCACCCCTGGCCCGTTCCTGTTCCCGGTCGGCATCGTGGCCGCCGTGGCGGTCAATACGCTGCTGGGGGTGCTCGCGGGGCTCATCGCCCTGGTGATTCAGCGCGGTCTGGCGCGCGAGACGGTGGCAGGCCGCTGACCGTGTCAGAGAAAGATACGGTAATGCTTGTCAAGAGCCAATCTGAGCGAGGACCGTGGGGCGCCTTCGGCGACCGGATACGACCTGCCCACACCAAGCTGAGCCA
>SFCB01000242.1 GCA_004367505.1 Chloroflexi bacterium OHK40
CATCGCCGATCGAACACCGGTTCTGTCCGCTCCCAAAGCCACAAGGGGGAGCCCGTATTGGGAAGCCTTCCGCGTGTGTGGTGCTGGTCTCCCGCGTGCGCGGGAAGGAGAGTGGTGGAGGGGGCCTATGGCTCCGCCTGGCGTCCGTCAGGGCCAGCCGCTCCTACTTGCAGGGCGGTGGCTTCGAACGTATCGCCGCTGCCTGTGCCGAAGGCTACCACGCGCTCGCCGGCCACAAGGTCGCTCAGCGTCCCTTCCACCTCCTTGCGGACCGTCACGTCTTCGGCGAGCCGCAGGGTGCGTGTGCTTCCATCGGCCAGTGTAAGCGTCAGGCTATCGGCGCTGATACTCTGCACGACTCCGGCCACGCCTTGCCTTGCTGCACCCACGCCGCCCGGCGGGCCTCCCGGAAGGCCCTCGGGCGCGGCGCCGGGCCCGCCACGAGCGGCGAGGAACTGTTGCTGAGCCGCCAGGCGGTTGGCCTGGCCGGCGGCCTGGCCGAGTTGCTGGCCACCGATGAAGGCGGCGACGCCCACGGTGATCACGGCCACGATCCACATCACACGCTCAATCATCACCAGTTGCCCCCAGAACTACTCGTAGCGCAACGCCACGATCGGGTCGAGCCGGGCGGCGCTGCGCGCCGGCGCGATGCCGAAGAAGAGCCCCACCGTCAGGGCGAAGCCGAAGGCCAGTAGCACCGCATCCCAGCTCAGGCTTGCCGTAAACAGCCCGGTCACGTCCAGCGTAAGGGCGATCACTGTGCCGATCAGCAGGCCAACCAGCCCGCCGACGCCGCTCAAGGCCAGCGACTCGAAGAGGAACTGTCGCAGGATGTCGCCCTCGCGGGCACCCAGCGCCTTGCGTAGCCCGATCTCGCGGGTGCGCTCGCGCACCGAGACGAGCATGATGTTCATGATCCCGATGCCGCCTACGAGGAGCGAGATCGCGGCGATGGCCGCCAGGAAGAGGGTGAGCATACGGGTGGTCTCGGTAACGGTTTCGAGAATATCTTGCTGGTTGATCACCGAGAAGTCGTCCTCGCTGCCATCGCTGGGCAATCTGTGCTCGGCCCGGAGCACTGCCTGCACCTCGGCCAGGGCCCCGTCCACCGCTTCGGCACTGCGGGCCTGCACAACGACCGTCTGCATGGTGAGGCTGCCGCGCAGGCTGCGGGCGCCGAAGAGTTTGCGCTGGGCCGTGGAGAGCGGCACGATGATCCCGTCGTCCACGGAGCCGAAGCCGGTACCACCCGAGCTTTCGAGCACGCCGATGACGCTGAAGCTCTGGCCATTGACGCGCAGCTGCTGGCCGACGGCGCTCTGATCGGGGAAGAGCGTCTCGGCGACGTTGGCGCCGAGCACGGCGACGTTGGCCGTAGTGCGCACGTGCTCATCGCTGATGAACTCGCCCTCGGCCAGTGAGCTGTTGTGCACCGCCGCGTAGTTTGCCGTGGCACCCGTGACTCGGGCGTTCAGGTTGTTCGCTCCGGCCACAAGCTGGGCGTTACCCATGTACTCGGGGCTGACCAGGGCAACATTGGGTGCGGCTTCGGGGTTGGCCAGGGCCTCGGCGTCGGCGATCGTCAGGTTCTGAGCGCCACCCACGGCTCCCCGTATGCCACCCGGGGTGTTGGTGGCGCCCGAGCGGATGGTGAGGAGATTGGCGCCATTGGCGGTGATTGAGGCCGTGATCGACTCCTGGGAGCCACGGCCGATTGCCAGGAGGGCCACTACCGCCGCGACGCCGATCAGGACACCAAGGGCCGTGAGCAGGGTCCGGAGAGGGTTGGCCCGCAGGGTGGCGAAGGCGAATCGGGCCGTCTCACCCCAGCCGATCCCACCCCCCTCAAGCTCGTTCAGGGCGGCTGCAAGCTCGGCGTCGATCGGCTCTGGCGCGGCGGCTACGGACACATCGGCGGGCTTGGGGTAGCTCTGCTCGCTTGTGGTCATAAGGCACTCCTCCACTGGCTACGTACCGGCAAGCGTCGCGAACGTGGCCGGGTTGGCCCGCGTGGGCTGCTATCCCAGCGCTCAACCGGTAGATCGCGGACGAGCAGGCCGTCGCGGATCTCGAGCAACCGCCGGGCATGACGGGCCACGTCGGGCTCGTGGGTGATCAGCACCACCGTCACGCCATCGCGGTTCAGGGCGTTGAATAGCGCCATAATCTCGGCGCTCGTGTGCGTATCCAGCGCCCCGGTGGGCTCGTCGGCCAGAAGCAAGGCCGGGTTGTTCACCAGCGCGCGCGCAATTGCTACGCGCTGCTGCTGGCCGCCGGAGAGCTCGTGGGGCCGGTGCTCCATACGGTCCGCCAGGCCTACCCGCTCCAGGGCGGCGGCGGCCCGCTCCAGGCGCTCCGCCGCCGGGATGCCGCCACGGTAGGCCAGGGGGAGGGCGACATTCTCCAGGGCGGTGTTGCGGGCGAGCAGGTGGAACTGCTGAAAGACGAAGCCGATCTTGCGGTTGCGCACCGCCGCCAGCAGCATAGGGTCGAGCAGTTCCACTGGTAGGCCGTCGAGGTGGTAGCTCCCCGCCGTTGGCGTATCCAGGCAGCCGATCAAGTTCATCAGGGTGCTCTTACCGCTCCCCGAAGGGCCCATAATCGCCACGAACTCGCCGCGCTGGATGTCGAAGCTCACCCCGCGGAGGGCGTGGACTTCGAATTCGCCGGTAACGTAGGTGCGCTCCAGGTTGCGCACGGCGATCATCGCGCTCATCACTACCTCCCGAAGGGTATGTCATCCGGCCTTGCGCCCGGGGCGAAGCCGCCAGGGGGACCCTCTGTGGTGGTCGTTGAGCTGGCCGTTGTGCTGATGAGGAGCTGGTCGCCTGGCTCCAGACAGAGCGTGCCGGTGTCCACACAGCTGAGGATCTCGGTTTGGGCGCCATTACTCAACCCCGTCTCCACGCGTACCGTCACGGCGGGCTGGCCCTCGGCCTGCTGCACCTGAACGGTGGCGACGCCATTGACGGTCTGGATCGCGCGGGTGGGTACCAGGATGGCCTGATCGCGCTCCTCGACCGTAATCGTTCCGGTGGCGGTCATCCCCACCTTCACCCGTGGGTCGTCGGTGGAGAAGCGCACCCGCACCGGGTAGGTCACTACGTTCTGCTCTACCGTTGCTACGGGGGCGATCTGGGCCACCTCGCCGGTGAGGCTCAGGTCGCTGAGGGCGTCAAACGTTAGCGTTACGGGCTGACCCACGGCCACCTGGCCGACATCGGTTTCGCTCAGGTTCAGTTCGATATAGAGCGAGGAGAGATCCATGAGGACGACCGGCTCACTGGCGGAGGCGCTCGCACCCTCTACCAGGGAGATCGCGGCGATTGTGCCAGCGAAAGGCGCGGTGAGGGTGGCCTGCTGGAGATTGCGCTCGGCGGTGGCGTAGGCCAACTGGGCCTGGGCGAGGGCGGCCTCGGCGCTGGCGATTTCGGTCGGGGCGGCGGGGCTGGTGAGCTGCTCCAGGCTGATGCGCGCCTGCTCCACCTGGGCCTGCGCCTGGGTCCGTTCGGCCTCACTCGCGCCACTGCGCAGGCTCTCAAGGTTGGCGCGGGCCTGCTCCACCTGAGCCTCGGCGGAGGCGAGCTCGGTGGCGGTGGGTCCCTCCAGCAGGATGCGCAGCTGTTCCTCGGCCTCGGCGAGGCTGGCCTCGGCCTGCTGCACGCCGATCCGCTCGTCGGTTTGGGCCTGCTCGTAGGCAAGCTGGGCGCTGGCAAGGGCTGCTTCGGCGTTCTGCACAGCGCGCAGGGCGGCGGTCTCCGCGTTGAGTTGTTCGGTAGGCAGGCCGCCAGGGGCCTTCTCCCGCTCCCGGTTCTGCCAGTAGATGCTGCTGTAGTTGTCCTGAGCGTCGCGCAGGCTGTTGGCGGCCTGGGTGAGGTCTTGCTCGGCGCGCAGTTTGGCGGCCGAGAGGTTGGTACGCTGCGACTCAAGCGCAAGGCGAGCTTGCTCCACCTGGGCTCTGGCACTGGCGAGGCTCTCGGCGCTGGGGCCGGCTCGTAGCTCCGCCAGGCTGGCCTCGGCCAGGCGCAGGTTTGCCTCGGCCGCCGCGATGTCGCTGGCCGTCACATTGCCTTCCAGGGTCTGGCGCAGGCTGGCCTCGGCCGCAGCGAGCTGAGAGCGGGCGGCCGCCAGATCGAGCTCGCTGGCACCCTGACCATTGGCGGCTGCGACGCGGGCCTCGGCGGAGCGCAGGTCGGCCTCGGCCTGCTGGAGCGCCAGTTCCAGATCGGCGGTATCGAGACGGGCGAGGGGTTGGCCGGCGGCAACCACGTCGCCTGCTGCCACGAGCACCTCGGCCACGGTGCCATCCACGGCGAAGGCGAGATTGAGCTGGCGGGCTGCCTCGACTGAGCCACTGCCGGAAACGGTGACCGCCAGGCTGCCGAGGCGGGCCTGGGCCGTGCTGCTCGCGGTTGGGGCCGTTGCTGCCGTGGTGGCGAGGCGCCAGATCAACAGGGCGGCACCGGCGGCGATCAACAGGGTGGGGGCCAGCAACCAGGGTGAAAACTGGCGGCGACGGGCACCGCGCAGTCTGCCGCCGAGGACCCGCCGCTCCGGTGGGGATGTGGTAACGCTCATAGAAACCTCCGATGCCTGGATAGGACCTGTTCCGGGTCTGACAGGGCGTCGCTGGCCCTGTCCGAGGACGAGCGTAACAATCTGTGCTATCAGCACAGCGCCGGGTGGAGACCAGCCCGTGGTGCGCGTGGACCACGGCGGCATCACTGTGGCGCTCGGGCGTCCTACACGCCTGGGGTTCCTGCCCGGTGCAGCCGGCCTGCGCCGGCCCGATCCGGCCCCGGCCTGGGCGTGCGGTGCCGCCGGAAGGCAGCGTTTCTCCTGCACGGCTGGTGCGCGCGAGCGACGCTTGTAGGGCACCACAATGGTTTCACGGGATCGCGATCCCGCTGAGCCGCCCTGATGGGGTGTCTTGCCCCCGCACGATCCAGGGTGGACGGCTACTAGCATAGGGGGACCGTGTTCAGATCCGGTGTAGATGGGCCGAGGGTTCTGTGTAGATGCGGGGCCCGACGCCTGGGCGCCAGGCGCCTCGATGGGCCTGGCGTACAATAGCCACAGAGGTGAAGCTGGTCCTGGCCGAGAGTGAGGCATCGAAAGCGTATGAACGAACCACCACCAGCCCCCGAGGGCGGTACACCTGTCCGAACATCGCCAGTGTCGTGGCAGGCGACGTATTACAAGATCACGGCGGCCTTCTTGCTGCTCAACGATGGTGATCAACGCCTCCTGGACCAGTTCGGGCTGTCGCTTTCGCAATATACCGTGCTGCGTCTGCTTGACCCCGTCGAGGGCATGCGGCCGATCGATCTGACGGGACCCTTGCTGCTGGAGAAGAGTAGCGTCAGCCGATTGGTCGAGCGGCTCGTCCAGGACCAGCTCATCCAACGGGTCGCCGCGCCCGACGACCGCCGTTCCCACCGGCTTGTGCTCACCGAGCGGGGCCTGGCCCTGCGTGAGCAGGCCCGGGCGGCCCACGAGCAGTCACTTGCTGAGCGCCTGAGCGTTCTGGCTCCCGACGAGCATGCCCGATTGCAAGCCCTGCTCGACAAGCTCAGCACGCACTTGCGCCGCCGCCTTGATGGAACGGGGGCGCCGTAGCGCGCCGCCATCCGCCTGGTGGGCGCGAATTGCCGCTTGACAAAACCGTGCGGCAGGTATATAGTTGCTTATACAACCGTTGTGTATACAACCATCTAAATGACAACCGTTGCTCAAGGGACAGTACTTGATGCAACAACCAGGGCAAAGGACACCGATGTCTGCCCGCCAGCTCTACGAGGCGCTGCGCACGACCTATTTGCTGCTGGAAGCCGGGGACCAGGCCACAGCGGGCCGCTTCGGCCTCCCGCCCATCCTGCTGCGCCTGCTCGCCCAGCTCGACGTGGTCAAGGGCCGGCGCCAGGTTGAACTCACCGGCACCCTGCTCCTCGAGCCCAGCACGATGACCCGCGCGGTCGACCGGCTTGAGCAGGCCGGGCTGGTGCGCCGCTCGGCTGACCCGAGTGACCGGCGCGCGCTGCTGGTGCGGCTCACTCCTGCCGGGCAAGCCCTGCGGGACGCCGCTTGCAGCGCCCGTGATCGAGCGCTCCACGTGCGCTTCGCTACCCTCACACCGCAGGAGCAGCACACCCTCGCCGAGTTGCTCGCCAGGCTTCGCAGCAGCCTGCAGGCCGCTACGACGAGCGGCGAAGCGCAGTAACTCTCCGCCCGACCGCCGGGCCCTGAATGCGTGGTGCACCCACGGGCGCACCGTGCTTCGCTTGATGCGCGCAGAAGGAGGTGATCCTCGGCACGACGCTGGCCCGTACCGATCGCTCCCACTCGCACCAGAGGACACTGGCTGTCACCAGCGCGCACGTGACGCGCAAAGGAGGAACCCATGCTGCGGTATACCTGGAAGCGGCTCCGGCGACGGCTGAGCTGGATGCTCACAGCGGTACTCGTTGTTCTGACCCTGCTCCTGGCCGCCTGCGGCCAGCCAGCCCCCGGGGCGCCTGCCGTCGAGCCCACAGCGGCGGCCGAGCCTGCACCGGCCGCCCCGACCGAGCCTGCGGCAGAGGCGCTGGGCAGTGGCGCCACCAAGATTGTGATCTGGCACGGCTGGGTGGGCGCCTACGCCGCCGAGATCAAGGAGGTATTCGCCGAGTACGCCCAGGCCAACAACGTGACGATCGAGTTGCTACAAGTGCCCGATATGCCCAACAAGGTCCAGGTCGCGGTGCCCGCCGGCCAGGGCCCCGACATCATCGCCTGGGTGAACGATAAGATCGGCTCCAACGTGCTGGCCCAGATCATCCAGCCGCTGGAGCCCTACGGGGTGGACGAATCCTATCTCCGGGCGACCTTCACCCCCGTGGCAGCCGATGCGGTGCTGTACGGCGGCGCCGCGTATGCCGTGCCCGAGTCGCTGGAGGCGCTCACCTTCATCTACAACAAAGCCCTGATCAGCGAAGAGTCTCTCCCGAAGACGACCGACGAGTTGCTCGCCCAGGCGAAGAGCTACAACGGCCCGGACAAGTACCTCTTCGTGTACGCTGCCCGCAGTGAGGCCTACTTCTCCGCGCCGTGGTGGCAGGGCGCCGGCGTGACGCTGGTAACGCCCGAGGGCACCACCGAACTTGGCAGCGAGCAGGGCCTGCAGGCGGCCGAGTTGATCCGTTCCTTCACCGAGATCATGCCCCAGCAGATCGACTACAGTGTGGCCGACGCGCTCTTCAAGGAGGGGAAGGCGGCAATCATTATGAACGGCCCCTGGTCGATTGCCGATTACCTTGCGAGTGGCATGGATGTGGGTCTGGCGACCATCCCGGTGGTGAGCAGCAGCGGCCAGCCTGGCGCTCCTCTTGTGGGCGTGAAGGTGCTCATGCTTGCCAACCAGGCCAGGCAGCCCGAGGCATCCGTCGCCCTGATGCGCTACTTCGGCTCGGCCGATGTACAGGCCCGCCTGGCCGAGGTGAACAAGCAGGTGCCCGCCAATGCCGCCGCTCAGGAGCAGGTCAAGGACGACCCGATCATCGCCGGGTTCATTGCCCAGGCCGCCAATGGCAAGGCCATGCCCAACAGCGAATACATCGACGCCCTCTGGGACCCGCTTTCCAAGACCGTCGAGGCGATCTGGACTGGCGCGCAGAGTCCGGCTGACGCGATCGCCGGTGGCGCCAGGCTCTTCGAGGAAAAGGCTGCCTTATTGAAGTAGCCGCCCGCCGGGCGCGCGGCCTTCACCGCGCGTCCGGCCCACTCAGCGAGGAGTCTCCCAATGGCGCAGACACGTGCGGACCTCGGCGCGAGACCAGCGGCGCTGCCACAGCGCCGCGACAACCAGACCAGGCTCACCGCAGCGGCCTACCTGGCACCGGCCCTGTGCGCGATCGCAATCGTCAATGTCTTCCCCATCCTTTACAGTCTCTACATGTCGCTCACCAACCGCAACGGCCCGCGGCGTTTCCCGGTGGGCCAGTTCGAGCTCACCGGATTTGAGAACTACGCTCGCCTGCTCAGCCAGCCCACTTTCTACATCGTCTTCCTGAAGTCGGTGGCCTTTGCCCTCGTGTGCGTGGCGCTCTTCTTTGTCTTCGGGCTGGCCCTGGCCCTGCTCCTGGAGCATCCCGCCATCCGTGGCCGGGCGATCTGGCGCACCTTGCTGATCTTGCCCTGGGCCGTGCCCACCTGGGTGACCGCACTCGTCTGGAAGTTCATGTTCAACGGGCAGTTCGGAACGATCAACCACGTGCTGCGAGGGGTGGGCCTGCCAGCACCCGACTGGCTCACCGTGCCCTTCACGGCCTGGGTGGCGATCGTGATCGTCAACCTCTGGATGAGCTACCCCTTCTTCATGCTTATCCTCATTGGCGGCCTCGGCACCATCCCCGGCGACCTGTACGAGGCGGCGAGTCTGGATGGGGCAGGCTTCTGGCGCCAGCTTTTCAGCATCACCATCCCCCTGCTGCGGCCGGTGGCCGTGCCCGCGCTGATCCTGAGCGCGATTGCCCAGTTCCAGATGTTCAACACCGTCTACTTGATGACCAGGGGTGGACCCTTTGCCCGCGTGGGCGAGTCGGGCTCCACTGAGCTGCTGCTCGTCTGGGGCTACAACCAGGGCTTCCAGGGCAGTATGATGTATGGCCTCACCTCGGCCTTCTCAATCGTGGTGTTCCTGATCCTCCTGGCGATGACGCTGGGCGCCACTCGGCTAACCAACGCGACGAGAGGAGCCTACGAATGATCGCCATCCGCAAGCCGGGCCCACTCATCACGGTGTTGCTGCACGCTGCGCTGCTGCTCGTCACCCTCTTCGCGCTCTTCCCGATCTACTTTACCTTCCAGGCTTCGCTCCAGCCGGGCAATACGCTTTACTCCACCGAGCTACAGCTCTGGCCAGCCAACCCGACCGGCGAGAACTACGCCTATGTGCTCTTCAGCCTGCCGATGGTTACCTGGCTGCGCAACAGCTTCATCGTCGCCCTGGCGACCACGGTCGTGACCCTCGTGATTGCCGTTTCAGCGGCCTACGCGCTCTCACGCTTCCGCTTCCGTGGGCGCGGCAGCCTGATGACGATCATGCTGGCGCTGCAGGCCTTTCCCTCACTGCTGGCCCTCTTCGCCTACTACCTGCTGCTCAACCAGGTTGGCCTGACCAACACCCTCGTCGGCCTGGTGCTGGTTTACGCTGCCGGCGCGATCGTGCTGAACATCTGGAACCTGAAGGGCTACTTCGATACCATCCCGGTGGATCTGGAGGAGGCGGCCATGATCGACGGCTGCACGCCGACCCAGGCCTTCCTGCGGGTGATGCTGCCCCTGGCGCGCCCGGCTCTGGCCACTACCGCGCTCTTCGGCTTCCTGGCTGGTTGGAACGAATATATCATCGCCCAGACCCTGCTCTTCGACGAAGCGCTCTACACCGCGCCGGTCGGTATCTTCGGCCTGCAAGACGGCTTCCGTAACCCCTGGGGCTGGTTCGCCGCAGCCTCCTTCATCGTCTCGGTGCCGGTGGTGATCCTGTTCCTCATCCTCCAGCGCAACCTGGTGTCCGGGTTGACGCAAGGGGGGTGAAGGGATAGGAACACGACGCACGCGACGCATACGAAGGGCGCCAACGCGAACCTGCGCGAAATGTGAAACGCGCACGTGCATGCAGGTTCGGTAGGGACGCAGCGTGCTGCGACCGGCGGGGCGACCGGTGGAGCGCCCTGCGTCTGGGGCGCGGGGGTGAAGGGGTTGGGGACAGAGTCGAATTGAGGAGCGCCGTATGAGTGACGAAGCAGCCCGGCCCTCGGCGGATTTTGTGTTCGGGACGCTGGCGACCGATGAGCTGCGGATCGCGCGGCTGCGGGCAGCGCGCCATGGCGTGGCCCACAGCAACGCGATTGTGCCGCTCGACCCGCGCCCTGGCGAGCCGGTGACGGTGCAGGTTACCACCGGGCCAGATCTGGCCGCCGAGCAGGTGGCCTGCTACTACACTGTTGATGGCTCAGATCCTCGCGGTGAGCGGGGTGTGGCCGCAAATGGCCAGGTGGTGCTGCTCAGGCGCGTTGGCGTGGAGTGGGATACGCTGCTCTGGGGCTATGTGTCACAGTGGGCAGGCCAGATCCCGGGCCAGCCGGCCGGTACCCTACTGCGCTACCGGATAGAGGCATGGGCGAGCCACGGGCCGGCGCAGTGGGCCAGCGAGGTGGCCGGCGTGGTGGCCGGCACGCCGCCCGAGGGTGTTGACAGCGCCGATCTTGCGCTCTTCGCGCCGCCTGGCTCGCCGCCCCTCTGGCCGGTGCGTCGCCTCGCGAGCTATGCCTACCACGTGGATGAGGAGCAGGTGCCCGCCTGGCTGCGTGATGCGGTGATCTACCATGTATTCGTTGACCGCTTCGCACCGGGCGGTGGCCAGGGTTTCCACGAGCCGGGCAGTCTGGGGGGCTTCTTCGGCGGCACCCTCCGGGGGATCATCGAGCGCCTCGACTACCTGGCTGAACTGGGGGTGAACTGCCTCTGGCTCTCGCCGATCTTCCCCAGCCCCTCCCACCATGGCTACGACGCCACCGACTACACCAGCGTCGAGCCCCGTCTTGGTTCGCTCGAAGATCTCCGCGCGCTGACCGCCGCAGCCCACGCCCGTGGGGTGCGCGTGCTGCTCGACTTCGTCGTCAACCATGTCTATCGCGGCCACCCAGCCTTCATGGCGGCCCAGGCCGACCGCGCGGCCCCGGAGGCTGGCTGGTTCACCTTCACGCGCTGGCCCGACCAGTACCTCACCTTCTTCGATGTGCGCGAGATGCCCCAGATCGACAGCGACCATCCCGGGGCTGCGGCCTATATGATCGACAGCGCTCGCTTCTGGCTCGCCCAGGGTGTGGACGGCTTCCGCCTGGACTATGCCAATGGCCCCTCTCACGCCTTCTGGAGCCAGTTTCGCGCCGCCACCCGGGCGGTGAACCCCGCGAGCATCACCCTCGGCGAGGTGGTTGAGACACCGGCGCTCCAGCGAAGCTACACCGGCCGCATGGATGGTTGCCTCGACTTTGTGCTCATGCAGGCCCTGCGGCAGCTCTTCGCCTTCGGCACGCTTGGCCCTTCCGGCTTTGCGGCCTTTCTTCGCCAGCATCTGGCCTACTTCCCCGCCGACTTTGTGCTCCCGAGCTTCCTCGATAACCACGACATGAACCGCTTCCTCTGGGTGGCTCGCGGCGATACGCGGCGCCTGCGACTCGCGGCGATCTGCCAGTTTACATTGCCCCACCCGCCGATCATCTACTACGGGACGGAGGTGGGCCTCTCGCAGCGCAATGATGTGCGCGCCCCCGGCGATCGCGGTGGCCTTGAGCAGTCGCGCCTGCCGATGCTCTGGGGCAGCGCCCAGGACGCCGCGCTGTGGGATTTCTATCGCCGCTTGATCGGGCTGCGGCGGGAGCGTCCCGCGCTCTGGCGCGGCGAGCGTGAGACGTTGATCGCCGACGATGCCCGTGCTCTGCTCGCCTACCGCTGTGTTGCCGGCGCCGATCTCGCCGTCGTGGCGCTCAACGTTGGCGATGCCCCACACTCCCTCGATCCGCTCGCCGCCGATGGCTGCCGGCTGTCGCTCGCGAGCGATCCTGCAGTAACATGGGACGGCACAACGCTGCGGCTGCCCCCCTGGGGCGGCGCGATTCTGATCAGGAGCGAGCAATGACCCTGCTCTCTGGCGAGGCGAGTGGCGGGACGATCCTGCGGCATGTGCTGCAACCCTCGGATCTTCCAGCTCGACCCGTTGATGTCTGGCTCCCGCCCGGGTATGGCTCGGGGAGCGTCCGCTATCCTGTGATCTACATGCACGACGGGCAGAACCTCTTTGACCCCGAGGGACCCTTTGGGAGCTGGGTGGTGGACGGCGCCATGACCCGCCTGATGCGTGAGCAGGGGCTGCCCGGCGCGATCGTCGTGGGCGTCTGGAATAGCCCCGGGCGCTTGGTCGAGTATATGCCCGCCCGCCCTCTGCGGAGCCCCGCTGCTGCCGCGCTGCGCGAAGGGTTCGTTACCCAGGTGGGCACCGAGCCCGCGTCGGACGCCTACGTGCGCTTTCTGGCAAACGAGCTCAAGCCGCTGATCGACGTCACGTACCGCACCTGGCCCGAGCGGGAGCACACCTTCCTGATGGGCTCGAGCATGGGTGGTCTGATCTCGCTCTATACGCTCACCGAGCGCCCTGAGCTCTTCGGCGGCGCCGCGTGTCTCTCCACTCACTGGACGATTGGCGGTGAGCTGCTGGTAGACGCGCTGGGCGCCGCGTTGCCTCCCCCCGGTCAGCACCGTCTCTACTTCGATTATGGCACCGAAGGGCTCGATGGTGCCTACGAGCCCTTCCAGCTGCGCATGAACGGCCATCTGCGGGCTGCAGGTTACCGCGAGGGGTATGACTACCACGCGCTGCGCTTCGATGGCGCCGACCATAACGAGGCGGCCTGGCGCGCCCGCCTCCACCTGCCGCTACGCTTCCTGCTGGCGGGCACCATCGGCTAGGAGCGACGCCCTAGCGGAGGCTCTCCCCCGGGTCAGGGGCGGCGCTGCTGGGGCTGGGCGTCTTGACCGCCGCAGGCGTGGCTTTGTTCAGCGCGCGGCATCCGCGCCTGTGGCGATCGCGATCGTGCCGCCCGGCGCGAAGTTGGCCATGAGGTAGCGCAGCGACTGCTCGCGGTCCGCGCCGCCAGCGCCGCCCAGGATCAACTCCTCACCAAAGGCGGCGATATCCTGCACGATCCGCTCGTAGCGGTAGTACGCCAGCGCCACCTGGTCGAGTTGCGCCGGGCCATAGCCCGCGTAGAACAGGCGTGTCTCCTCGTCCGGGCTCACGCCGACGAACCCCTGCCCGCCGCCGATGAACATCAGGTCGCGCTCTCTGGGCGCGCGGATGAGGGTGTCCCAGTCAACCAGGTAGAGATGCCCCTCGGCGTCGATCAGCAGGTTGCCCGCGTGCAGGTCGCCATGGCAGATCACCGTCGGGCGCGCGTCGTCCCGCAGCCTCCGGGCGAGGGTCTCGGCTCGCTCGACGAGTGCGAGAATCGTCTCGCGGTGTGCCTGGAGGCCCACGGCGGCGCGGGCCGCTATGGCGTCGGGCGGCGCCGGGAGCTGCGCCAGTAGCGCTCGCACCTGGCGGCGGGCCTCGTCCCCATACGTTTCGTGCCGGATGGCCTGCCCGAGCGCGGCGGGGGGCGTGGCACTGTGGAGCTGGCGGACGGCGGCGCCGAAGCTGTGCCACTGGCGTTCGCTGAGCGGCGTGCCATAGGCGTCGGCGCCGGCTACAAAGGGGTAACGCACGACGGTGAAGGGGCCGAGCTGTGTCCAGAGCTGCCCTGCGGTGGTCGGTAGCGGCGGGATGATCGTTTCCATGCCCCGATCGCTCAGCCACCGGGGAAAGGCGACCGACACGCCATTGAAGGCGCCGCGCCGGAGCTTGATGAAGGATGCCTCGCCATCAGGGGCGACGGCCCTGTACACCGCCGTGCTGGTGTCGGCGCCGAGCGGGAGAAATGCGAGCGTAGCTGGCTCAAAGCCGTAGGCGTCGCGGAGACAGGCGCGCAGTTGCTCCTCGGGGAGCTCGGGCGGTTCAAGCATCGGGGTGAACCCTGGTTGCTAGCAGTAGAGCGCCGGGAGCAGCGGAGCGCGCGGTGGTTGTGCGAACCGCCCCGGCTGATCTATAGTAGTACCGCGTCTTCGATGTGACAAGCTGTGAGCCACGGGCTGCGAAGGGGGCGATACGATGACCACAGGGCTGGCCAGCCAGGTTGCGCTGGTCACCGGGGCGGGTGCCGGGATCGGCTACGCGATCGCCGAGGTTCTGGCGAACGCCGGGGTCGCCGTCGCGCTCAACGATCTGCGCGCGGATCTGGCTGTGGCGGCGGCGGCACGGATCAACGCCGGGCTTCCGGCCCCGCTGGTGACGGCTTACCCGGGCGATGTTGCCGACGTAGTGGCGATGCGCGCGCTGTTGGAGCGGATCGGCGCTGAGCGTGGTGGGCCCCACATCTGCGTGGCCAACGCCGGGATCACCCGCTTTGCGCGCTTCCTTGAGGCCGAGCCGGCAGAGTTCGATGAGCTCACCGCCGTGAATCTGCGCGGCAGCTACTTCACCGCCCAGGCCGCCGCACGGGCCATGGTTGCGCAGGGGATCGCCGGGCGGATCGTGCTGCTCGCCTCGGTGACTGGCCTCCGGGCGATCCGTGGGCTGAGTGCGTACAGTATCACCCGGGCCGGGACGATGGCCATGGCCCGCTCACTTGCGCTGGAGCTCGGCCCTTACGGGATCACCGTCAACGCTATCGCACCCGGGGCCACACTCACCGAACGCACCCGCGCCGAGACGCCGAACTACGCCCGAGACTGGGGCGCCCTCACCCCGACCGGCCGGGCTAGCGAGGGGGCCGATATCGCCGCCGCCGTGCGCTTCCTCGTCTCGCCCGAGGCCGCCCAGATAACCGGGCAGACCCTCGTTGTGGACGGTGGCTGGTCGGTCGTTGGCCTGGTTCCCGAGGGGTATTAGCGCTCGGCTCGGAACGGTTGCGCCGTCTGCGGGGATCTGGAGCGTGTCCAAACGTCATCCACTGTAGACGCATCACGCGACGTCCCTGCGCGAGCGACCGGACGATGGTTGTGGTTCCAGTTGGCACGTGCTACGCGGAGAGGAGCCCACCATGCCCAACCAAACGGCCGACGTCGTGATCTGTGGGGCGGGTCTGGCCGGGGTCGCGGCGGCCTACTACCTGGCCGTCGGGCACGGCATTCGCGATATCGTCCTGGTAGACGAGCGGGAGCCGCTCTCGCTCACCAGCAGTAGTTCGACCGAGTGCTACCGCAACTGGTGGCCCGGCCCCGGCGACGCGATGGTGCGCCTGATGAACCGCAGCATCGATCTGCTGGAGGCGATCGCCCGGGAGACGGACAATCGCATCGCGCTCAACCGGCGTGGCTACCTGTTCGCCACGGGCGATCCGGCCCGTATCGATGAGTTCGTTCAGGCCGCCGAGGAGTCGGCGCGGCTCGGCGCTGGCCCGGCTCGCGTCCATCGCGGGGCGCCGGGCGACCCGGAGTACCTGCCCGCGCCGGCCGAGGGCTGGGAGGGCCTGCCCACCGGCGCCGATGTGATCATCGACCGCGCGCTGATCCGCCGCCATTTCCCCTATCTCACCGATCGGGCCGTGGTCGTGCTCCACGCGCGCCGCTGCGGCTGGCTCAGCGCCGCCGCGCTCGGTCACTACCTGCTGGAGCAGGCTCGGGCGGCAGGCGCCCGGCTGCTCCGTGGCAGCGTCACGGGCGTGGAGGTGTCCGGCGGGCGGGTGCGGGGTGTGCAGCTTGGCGCTGGGGCAGGTGGGATCGCCACCGAGCGCTTCGTCAACGCCGCAGGTCCCAGCTTCAAGCCCGTGGGGGCCATGCTCGGCCTGGAGCTGCCGGTCTTCTGCGAGCTCCACATGCGCGCAACCTTCGAGGGTGATGCCACCACCATCCCTATGGCCGCCCCGCTCGTGATCTGGATGGATCCCACCTCACTGTACCACAGTGCCCGGGAACGGGCCGAACTCGAGCGCCGCGAGGATGGGCCTGCCCTGCTCGCGCCCTATCCGCCCGGGGTGCACCTGCGGCCCGCCGGAACCCCCGAGCGACCACAGGCGCTCGGCCTGTGGACCTTCGACATGGCCCCACGTGAGCCACTGATTCCGCCCCCTGTCGATCAGCACCACGGTGAGCTGACCCTGCGCGGGCTTGCCAGCGTGATCCCCAGCCTCGCAACGCTGGTGGAGCGCGGTACGCCCGTGCGTGTCGATGCGGGCTACTACACCAAGACGGCGGAGAACCGCCCGCTGATCGGCCCCACGCCCGTTGAGGGCGCCTACCTCATGGGCGCCATCTCCGGCTTCGGCGTGATGGGCGCCTGTGGCTTCGGCGAGCTCCTGGCCGCCCATCTGACAGGCGCCGACCTGCCGGACTACGCGGCGGCCTTTCTGCTCAGCCGCTACGACGCCCCGGCCTACCAGCAGCTCCTCGGGCGCTGGGGATCGTCCGGGCAGCTCTAGGGATGGATCGTGCTTCGCTCCTACAAGTGTCCTTGCCCTGGCCAGCGCGATCGCCACCAGGCCATCCCTATCAGGAGCCGCCCGTGTCGCACATCCTCCTTCCACCTGCTCTGCGCCCCTTGCCTCTGGGTGCCATCCGCCCCGCTGGCTGGCTGCGTCGCCAGCTCGCCATCCAGGCCGCCGGGCTGAGTGGCCACCTCGATCAGATCTGGCCCGATGTGGCCGACAGCGCCTGGATCGGCGGCGCCGCCGAGGGCTGGGAGCGTGGGCCATACTGGCTCGATGGCTTCATACCCCTTGCCGTGCTCCTGGACGACCCGGAGTTGCTCCGGCGTGCCCATCACTGGGTGGAGACCATCCTCGCCCGGCAGCACGCCGATGGCTGGCTCGGCCCGCTCCACGACAGTAGCGACCCGCGCCGGCGCGCCTATGATCCGTGGCCTGTCTTCGTAGCCCTCAAGGCCCTGGCCCAGTACCAGGAGGCTACCGGCGAGCCGCGTATCATCCCCGCGATGCTCCGCTTCCTGCGTTGCCTCGCCACGCTGATCGAGCGGCAGCCGCTCTTCGACTGGGCGCGCTTTCGCTGGGCCGACCTCGGCGTAACGCTGTGCTGGCTCTACGAGCGCACCGGCGAACCCTGGCTGCTTGAGCTCGCCCGGGCCACCTATGCCCAGAGTTTCGATTGGCAGGCCCACTTCGAGCGCTTTCCCTATCGGGAGAAGCTCACCCCCGCGCAGATCTACCCCGCCGAGCCACCCCCGGGCGTCACCTTCCGCCTGGATATGGCCTCCCACGTCGTCAACAACGCGATGGCCCTCAAGCAGCCGGCGCTCTGGTGGCGGATCAGCCACGACCCCACCGCCCGCGTGGCACCCGCGCGGATGATCGCCGCGCTCGATCGCTACCATGGCCAGGCCAGCGGTCTCTTCAGCGGTGATGAGCACCTCGCCGGGCGCAGCCCCTCTCAGGGCACCGAGCTCTGCGCCGTCGTCGAGTTGATGTTCTCTCTTGAGTGCCTCATCGCCATTCTGGGCGACCCCGCTATGGCCGATCGGCTGGAGCAACTGGCCTGGAACGCGCTGCCCGCCACCTTCTCCCCCGACATGTGGACCCATCAGTACGTGCAGCAGGCCAACCAGGTGCGCTGCGCCCACGCGCCCGAGCGGGTCTATACCAATAATGGCCCCGACGCCAACTGTTTTGGCCTGGAGCCCAACTATGGCTGCTGCACGGCCAATATGCACCAGGGCTGGCCAAAGTTCGCCGCGCACCTGTGGATGGCGACTCCGGACGGGGGTCTGGCCGCCGTAGCCTATGCGCCCTGCGCGCTCGTCGCTCCGGTTGGCGCTCAGTCGGTGTGCGTGACGGTGACGACCGACTACCCCTTCGACGAGCGCGTGGAGCTCACCGTAGCCTGCGATGAACCAGCCGACTTCCCGCTGCTGCTGCGCATCCCCGCGTGGGCCAGTGGCGCCACAGTGGCGCTGGCCGGCGAGGAGGCCAGGCCGGCCGCGCCCGGTACCTTCCACCGGATTGCCCGCACCTGGGTGGGCCGCGAGCAGCTCACTCTGCGCCTCCCCATGGCCCCACGCCTGCGACAGGGCTTCAACGGGAGCGTCACTGTCGAGCGCGGGCCGCTCGTCTACGCGCTGCCCGTGGGCGAGGAGTGGCGCCCGGTACCGCCACGCACGCGCTCCGGGCCTACCAGCGATCCGCGCGTGGCCCACGATTTCGAGGTGCACCCGACGACGCCATGGGCCTACGGTCTGCTGCTCGATCCCGCGCGGCCCGAGGCGCACCTGCGCTTTGAACGTCGCCCGCTCGGGCGGCTGCCTTTCTCACCGGATGGTTCGCCGGTCGTGGCCCGGGCTCGTGGCCGTGCCGTACCTGGCTGGCAGATCGAGCGCGGCGCTGCTGCCCCACCACCCGCCGCCCCCGTCGCCACCGGGCCCGAGGTCGATCTCACGCTGATCCCCTACGGGTGCACGAATCTCCGTGTGACCGAGCTGCCTCTCGTTTCCGCGACCGCCAACACCGGAGGTGCCGCGATGCTATTTGCCCATGCCGCCGCGCCAGGCGGCCAGACCCTCGACGCCGAGACGATCGCTGCGACCCTGCACCACGGCCTGGCCGGCCGGCTGAGTGGCGCGCGGGTGCTCGTGCTCATCCCCGACCACACCCGCACGTTGCCACTCCCCCACCTCTTCCGCTTGCTCGTCGAGGAGCTCCACGACGCTCGTGAACTCAACTTCATGGTTGCCCTGGGCACCCATCCCCCGCTCAGCGAGCCCGAACTCTGCCGGCTCGTCGGGATCAGCGCGGAAGAGCGCGCGGGTCGCTACCGTCACGTGGGGCTGTGGAACCACCAGTGGGACTCCCCCGAGGCGCTCGTTCAGCTCGGCGTCTTGCCGCGCGAGCGCATCCAGGCCCTTGCCGGCCCGCTCTGGCATCCTTCCCTCGGGGGTGATGTGCCCGTGCGGATCAACCGGGCCGCGCTCGAAGCCGACCAGATCCTGATCGTCGGGCCGACCTTCCCGCACGAGGTGATCGGCTTCTCGGGCGGCGCCAAGTACCTCTTCCCCGGTATCTCCGGCCCCGAGCTGATCCACGTCACCCACTGGCTCGGTGCCCTCGCCGGTGTCCCGGCGATCATCGGGTTCGCCGACACACCCGTGCGCGATGTTGTCCACGCCGCCGCCGAGCTCCTGCCGACGCCGATCACGCTCGTGAGCATGGTCGTGGTCGGAACCGGCCTGGCCGGGCTCTACGTGGGCGAGCATCGCGAGGCCTGGCGGGCCGCCGCCGAGCTCTCCGCCGAGCGCCATATTCGCTGGCTGGAACGGCCGGTGCAGCAGGTGCTCTCCTGGGCCGCGCCGATGTACGACGAGCTCTGGACAGCGGCCAAGGCCATGTACAAGCTTGAGCCCGTTATCGCCGATGGTGGCGAGCTCATTCTCTACGCGCCCCACCTCGCCACCGTGAGTCACGTCCATGGGCGCTACCTCTACGAGGTGGGCTACCACGTGCGTGACTACTTTCTGGGCCAGTGGGAGCGCTTCGCCCATGTGCCCCTCGGGGTACTCGCCCACAGCACGCACCTGCGGGGTGCCGGTACCTTCGTTGCTGGCGTGGAGCGGCCACGCATCCGTGTGACGCTGGCCACGCAGCTACCCCCCGAAGACTGTGAGCGTCTCGCGCTGGGCTATCTCGACCCCGCGACGATCGACCCGGTCGCCTGGCAGGGTCGTGAGGATGAGGGCCTGCTCTTCGTTCCGAAAGCCGGCGAGATCCTCTATCGCTTGCGGCCGTAGCGGAGGGTGCCTCGCCAGGCGTGCCCATCCAGATCCGCCACGTCGAGGGTACTCGCCGGGGGCGATGGCGTCGCGCTGATGCAGCCCTGCACTCCAACCTTCGTCCGGCAATCGTTCCAGGAGTTCCCCCATGCCCAGCGTCCCACTCGCCGAAGCGGAGCTCCCGCTCGTGCTCACAATCGATATCGGCTCGTCCTCGGCGCGCGTGTTGCTCTACGATCACCAGGGCCGTCAGGTGGCGGGCCTGGGCGCCACCGAGCGCTACCAGCTGCGCGCCTCCCACGATGGCGCATCCGAAGACGATCCGGAGGAGGCCCTGGCCCGTCTCTCGCGCTGCCTCGACGCAACGATGGCGCAGCTTGGTCCGGCCGCCGAGCGGATCGCCGCCGTCGCCGTGGCCACGATCGCCTCGACGCTCCTTGGCCTCGACCAGGACGGCGCGCCGCTGACGCCGGTCTTCACCTACGCCGACACGCGCAACACCACTGATGCCGCTAGCCTGCGCGAGCGCCTCGATGAGGCCGAGGTCCACGAGCGTACCGGCTGTATGCTCCGCAGCGCCTACTGGCCGGCGCGCCTCGCGTGGCTACGCCGCAGCCGTCCGGCCCTAGTGGCCCGGGTGGCCCGCTGGGCCACGCTGGGCGACTATCTGGAGCAGCGTCTGTTTGGGCGCGGGCGGGCCAGCCTCTCGGTGGCCTCGTGGACCGGCCTGCTCAGCCGGCGCGAGCTCATATGGGACGGACCGCTCCTGGCCGCGCTCGGGGTCGCGCTGGAGCAACTGCCGCCCCTCGCCGATGTCGATGAGCCACTGCAAGGGCTGCTCCCGGCCTTCGCCACCCGCTGGCCCGCGCTGCGGGCGGTGCCGTGGCTCCCCGCTATCGGCGATGGCGCCGCCGCCAACCTCGGGAGCGGCTGCACCGGCCCCGGGCAGGTCGCCCTCACGGTGGGCACGACCGGGGCCCTCCGCGTCGTCACGCCCGGGGTGGCGCGCGTCCCGGCGGGCCTCTGGGTCTACCGGGTCGATCGGGGGGCGGCCCTGCTCGGGGGCGCCACGAGCGAGGGTGGCAACCTGGCCGGCTGGCTATCCCGCACCTTGCGCCTCGGCGAGCCCGCCGTGGTTGAGCGGGAGGTGCTGGCGGTGCCGCCGGATGGCCACGGGCTCACGGTGCTGCCCTTCATCGCGGGGGAGCGCAGCCCCGGCTGGGCGGGCAACGCGCGGGCCACCATCCACGGAATCACGCTGGGGACCACCCCGGCGGAGATCGTGCGGGCGAGCCTGGAGGCGGTTGCGTACCGTTTTGCGCTGATCGCCGCCGGGTTGGAGGCGAGCGGCGTGGCCCTGGAGGGGCTGGTGGCGAGCGGCGGCGCGCTCCTGGCCTCGCCGGTCTGGCCACAGATCATCGCCGATGCGATCGGACGCCCCCTGACGCTCTCGGCTGAGACCGAGGCGACCAGTCGCGGTGTGGCGCTGCTCGCGCTACGGGCGCTTGGCCTGATCCCCGGCCTCGATGCGCTACCGGCGGCGCTCGGCGCTCGCTTCGACCCCGACCCGGCGGTCCACGCCGTCTATCAGGGCGCCATCGCCCGGCAGCGGGAGCTCTACACCCTGCTCGTGGCCTGAGCACGCGGCGCCGTAGCCGTCCGCCGCTGCTCGCATACGCCGGGACGCTGCGTACCCCATCGACGACGTGCCCCAGAAGCACTACCGTTCCCTTTAGAGCCGGTCCAGGTCGGCCAGGATCGCCCCGGCCCGCTCGGCGACCGCCGCGCGTTCGGCCGCACTCAGGCGGGCCAGGCCCAGCACCGCTGGCCCGAGGCGCGGGTTGGCGCGCAGCCGGATCTCATTGGCGCTCAGAAAGTGCCAGTAGAGCGTATTGAAGGGGCACGCGTCGTCGCCTACCCGCGCCTTTCGGTCGTAGCGGCAGCCGGCGCAGTAGTCGCTCATCTTGCCGATGTAGGCCGCGCTGGCGATGTAGGGCTTCGTCGCTACAACTCCGCCATCGGCATTCAGGCCCATGCCGATCACGTTCGGCGCCACGACCCACTCGTAGGCGTCGATGTAGCACTCCAGGAACCAGCTGTTCAGCTCCTGGGGGCGCACCCCGGCGAGCATGGCGAAGTTGCACAGCAGCATCAGCCGCTCGATGTGGTGGGTGTAGCCGCTCGCCAGCACGCGCCGGATGGCGTGGGCCATGCAGCGCATCCCGGTCGCGCCGCTCCAGTACCACGCCGGCAGCGGCCGTTCGGCGCCCCAGGCGTTGGCCTCCCGCAGGCCGGGCATGAGCTCCCAGTAGCGGTAGTAGATGTACTCGCGCCAGCCGACAATCTGTCGCACGAAGCCTTCGGTTGAGGCCAGGGGCGCGGCGCCCGCGTAGTAGGCCGCCTCGGCCGCGCGGCAGACCTCCAGCGGCTCCAGCAGGCCGATGTTCAGCAGCGGCGAGAGCAGCGAGTGGAACAACACCCCGTGCTCGGCGCTCATCGCGTCCTCGAAGGGCCCGAAATCTGGGAGCCGCCGCGCAACGAAGTCGTCCAGGGCTGCCAGGGCCTGCGCCCGCGTCACCGGCAGGTCGAACCCGTCCGTCGAGCCGATCGCGTTCGGGCAGAGCGCCTCGACATCGGCCATGGCCGCCAGGGTGAGCTCGTCCGGCGCAAAGCTGGGCGGAGGCGGCACCGGCCGCCCATCGTAGCGCCGGCGGTTCTCGTGGTCCAGGTTCCAGACGCCGCCCTCGGGCCCGCCCGTGCCATCCAGCAGCAGGCCGGCACGGTGCCGCAGCTCCCGGTAGAAGGGCTCCATGAGTTTCGGTGAGCGGGCGGGTGGCATCTGCTCCACCAGAAACATGCGATTGGGCAGCACCTCGACGCTCACGCCGAGCACGTCGCCCAGGGTGGCCTGCATGGCCCGTGTGTCGTACTCGGCTGCGGCCATGCACACGAGCCGGGTAACGCCGTAGGCGGCCAGATGGTCGCGCAGGCCTGTTACGAAATCCGGGGCCTGGCGCAGATCCACCTCGTACCCGGCGGCTCGGAGCTCACCGGCGAAGTGGCGCATCGCGGCGAGCAGGAGCGCGAGCTTCCGCTTGTGGTAGGGACGCTGGCGCAGACGGCCGAGCGACTCGATCAGCACCACGCGGCGGCCGGCGGCGAGGCCAGGGTGGTGCGGGGTGAGCTGGTCGCCGAGGATCCAGAGGGAGGTGCTCATTGGGCAGGCCGGGCGGAGGGATCGCGCACGCTGGCAAAGGCGCGGGTAGGCTGGTTGCCGAAGGTCGTCATGGTGCAGGCCAGGGAAGAGGGTGCGAACGATCTAGCTGGAGATCCGGTCGAGGGCGGCGTTCCAGGCCTTCATGCGTTCCGGGTCGCCGCCGAGATCGGGGTGGTGCAGGCGAGCCATGGCCTTGCGGATGGCGTTGATCTCATCGTCGCTGATCTGGCCGGTGAGGCCCGTGATATCGATCGGCGGGCGCTCGCCCCCGGGCTCGGCGCTCAGGCCGGCCTCGAGCCGCTGAGCGCGGGCCCGCCACTGGTCGCGCTCGAGGGCCAGGCTGGTGTTCTCGCGCATCGTCTCGGTGAGCGTGGCGACCATCTTGGCGTGGGCGCGCTGGGCCTCATTCGCCGACGCGAGGGCCTTCTCAAGCTGCCGGCGCAGGCTCCGGCAGAGGGCCTGCGCCTCGGCAAGCTCGCGCCGAAGCAGGTCGTAATCCCGCTGGGTAAAGCCCTCGATCGTTGGGGGCAGGTCATCCGGCTGTAACACGCACTTCCTCCTGGCCCGCTGCCTGGCGCGCGGATCGGGGCGGCACAGCGGGGCGGCGTTTGGGGCGCAAAGCATAGTATACCGGCTTCGATTGTCCGGCGCTAGGGTCGCTGGAGCGGATCGGCCGAAGGACGGAATTGTGGGACGAGAGCCGGTTGATGCGCCGGAACATGTGGAAGCGGCTGCCTTTCGGCAGCCGCGTGGGGGTGTGAGGGGAGCGACAGTGGGGAATTAGTGGAGAAGTGGTTCGGCCTGTCTGTCGCTTCAGTGCCGAACTCTGTGAGAAGTATAACAAGGTTCGCCTGCCCCTGCCATCAGCCTTTAGTCCTATCTCGCCCTCGCCCCTGGGAGGGAGACATTCCAGCTCATGCCTCTGCGCTGAGCGGGGGCGGTAAGGCCGTGGAGCAGGTGCCGGACCACCGGCGGTCGCCAGGCCCCACTGAGTATTGAGGTTCTGTGGGCAAGGAACGCGGCGGCAGAGTGCCGCGTGTGGTACAATGCGAAAGCGAGTCTCTTTCCGCTCGGATGTGCGAGGCAGCCACCGTCCAGCCTATGCTGCTTGAGCTCCAGATCCGCGACTTCGCGATCATCGATCGCCTTCACCTTCGCCTTGGCGAGGGCTTTAATGTACTCACCGGGGAGACGGGCGCTGGCAAGTCGATCATCATCGACGCTCTCGGCACGCTCCGTGGCGAGAAGGCCGATGTGAGCTTCGTGCGGGCCGGGAGTCCGCGCGCCCGCATCGAGGGTGTCTTCAGCCTCGAAGACTGCCCGGCCATCCTGCCGTTCCTGCAGGAGTACGGTCTACTGGAGGACGATGATACCCAGGTGATCCTCACCCGCGAGATCAGCGCCGAGTCCGGGCGGAGCGTGGCGCGGATCAACGGTCGTGCCGTGAGCACCAGCGTGCTGCGCGAGGTGGGGGGGCGGCTGCTCGATATCCACGGTCAGCACGAGGGTCTCTCCCTCTTTAACACCCGCACCCATCTCGAGATGCTCGACCGTTTCGGCGAGTTGCTCCCGCTACGCGAGCAGGTAGGGGAGCAGGTGGCGCGCCTGCGGGCCATCCGCGAGGAGTTGGCCGAGTTGCGCCGCAGCGAGTCGCGCCGCCAGGAGCGGATCGAGGAGCTGCGCTTCCTGCTGGAGGATGTGCAGGCCGCAAAGTTGCGCCCCGGCGAAGAGGAGGAGCTCGCCCGTGAGCGCCAGGTGGTGCAGAACGCCGCCCGCATCACCGGGCTGGCCGGCGACGCCTACGCCGACCTCTACGGTGGCCGTGAAGGTGCCCGCGTACCGGGCCGCCCGGTGGTGGAGCTGATGGCCGGTGTCGCCGGGGCCCTCGACGAGCTCGCCCGGCTTGACCCCGCCGTGGCCCCCCTTGCCGCTCAGGCCAGCGAGCTCCACTACCAGCTCGAAGATCTCGCCCAGGCCCTGCGTAGCTACCGCCTCGGTCTCGATGTCGAGCCCGACCGGATCGATGCTATCGAGGACCGTCTGACGCTCCTGCGGGACCTGCAGCGCAAGTACCACGCCGACATCCCCCGGCTGATCGAGCGCGCGGCCAGCGCCGAGGCCGAGATCGAGAAGCTGACTCACAGCTCCGAGCATATCGCGGCGCTCGAGGCCGAAGAAGGCGCCGCCCTGCGCGCGCTCGCCGGGATTGCCGGGGAGCTCTCGCGCCGTCGGCGGAGCGTCGGTGATGAGCTCGCCCGCCAGATCGAGGGCGCCATGGGCGATCTGGCGATGCCCAATGTGCGCTTCTACGTGAGCATCGAGCACGAAGAGGACGAGCAGGGTGTGCCGGTGGATGGGCGTCGCCTCGCCTTTGACCGCACCGGCATCGACCGGGTGGAGTTCCTGATCGCGCCGAACCCCGGTGAGCCGCTCAAGCCGCTCGCGAAAATCGCCTCTGGTGGCGAGAGCGCCCGCCTGCTCCTCGCCCTGAAGTCCATCCTCTCGCGCGTCGATGAGGTGCCGACTCTGATCTTCGACGAGATTGATGTAGGTGTGGGTGGCCGCGCCGGGCAGGTGGTTGGTCAGAAGCTCTGGGCCATCACCACGAACCACCAGGTGATCTGCATCACGCACCTGCCCCAGGTGGCTGCATTCGCCGATGCGCACTACCATATCGCCAAGGAGTTTGCCGCCGACCGCACCCGCACCAGTGTAAGCCGCCTCGACGATGGGCAGCGCGTGGATGAACTGGCCGCGATGCTCGACGGCACCCCGAGTGAGCATAGTCGCGCCAACGCCCGCGAGATCATCCAGCGGGCCACGGGCTGGAAGCAGCGTCGCCGCGAGGATAGCGCGTCGCGGACGGCGGGCGAGGCACCCGATACGGAAGACCAGCGATCGATAGCGGGGGACGCTGATGCTCGGGGGACGTTACAGGCAACCTTGCCGTAGGGGCCACTCATGAACCGCTTCCTTTTCTGTCCCCTGACCCCTGTCCCCTGAATCCTGAATGATGCACCGAGAAACACCAATCAGCCGATGGTGCGCGCGTGTGGCCGAGGCTTGCTGGCTCCTCGCGCTTACCCTCGTGCCAATCTTCTTTAATCTCTACTCCGCCCGCCACTTCGAGCCCGATAAGGCTGTGGCGCTGCGCTCACTCGCCCTCGTCGCGGTTGTGGCAGTGCTGCTGCGCTGGCTGGATGGGTTTGTCTCCGGCGGTACGCCACCTGGGCAGACACCCGCGCCACCACCGGCCCCCGATGACACGGCTGAGCCCCAACCCTGGTGGCGGCGCTTTGTGGCCATCCCCCTGGCGCTGCCCGTCCTGCTCTACGCGCTCGTCTACCTCGTTACGACCGCCACCTCGGTGGTGCCGGCAACAAGCTTCTGGGGCTCTTACCAGCGCCTTCAGGGTACCTACACCAATCTCTCCTATCTGCTGCTCTTCGTCGCCATCGTGGCCACTGTGCGCGGCCGCGCCCAGATCGAGCGGATGATCACGATCACCCTGGCGGCCTCCATCGCGGTGGCCGGCTACGGCGTGCTCCAGCACCTCGCCCTCGACCCGCTGCCCTGGCGGGGCGATGTGATCGCCCGCGTGGCATCCACCATGGGGAACTCGATCTTCGTCGCCGCCTATATGATCATGGTGGTACCCTTCGCCCTCTATCGCCTCGTCGCGAGCCTGGACGCGGCCCGCGCGGCGCCCGCCGCCGCCGATGCGCGGGCCGACTGGCTCTGGGCTGCTGCCCGGCTGCTTCTGGTGCTGGCCGGGCTGATGCTGCTGCTCGCCGTGGTGAAGTTCGGGGCCGCCGTGCGTACAGTCGATTTCCGCTACTGGTGGGTCTTGCCGGGGGCCGTGGTCTGCGCAACGGCCCTGTGGTGGCTGCTCACCATTGGCATCGAGCGGCGCGAGTCCCCACCCCCGGCCTGGCCCGGCCTGCTCATGCTCGGCTTCCTGCTGCTCTTCGGCGCGCAGTTCGCGATCACGGCGGGCGCTGGCCTACAGCAGAGCGCCAGCCTGGCCGAGGCGCCCCGCGCGCTCGACTGGCCGCTCTGGCTCTTCGCCGCAGTGGCCGCAGCCGCCGCAGGCTACGGCATGGCTCTCACGCTTCCCCGCCGCCAGGCTGCGCCCTCACGGCTGGCCTGGCGGCTCCAGGCCCTGGCCGCCGCCGCTGTGGCCGCCCTGCTGCTGGTGGCAATCTTCTTCACCCAGAGCCGTGGCCCCTGGATCGGCCTCGGCGCCGGCCTCTTCGTCTTCTTCTCGCTGCTGCTCTGGCAGGCCATGCGTCGCGCTCAGGCCGCCGAGGCCAGCGCCCGGGCCCGGCGCCTGCGAGCTGCACTGGCGGCCTGGGTGGCGCTCACGCTCGCCGTCGGCGGCTTCCTGCTCGCCTTCAACCTCTCCGATGCGCCGCTCTTCGAGCGTCTGCGCCAGGTGCCCTACCTCGGGCGCATGGGCCGGCTGCTAGAGGTGGATAGCGGCACCGGGCTGGTGCGGCGCCTGATCTGGGCCGGCGATGAGCACGCCGGTGGCGCCATCGGCCTGATCACCTCCGATCCGCTGCGCGCGGTGATCGGCTGGGGCCCCGAGAGCATGTTCGTGGCCTTTAATCCCTTCTACCCGCCTAGCCTCGCTAATGTCGAGGCCCGTGGTGCCTCTCCCGACCGCTCGCACCAGGCCCTGCTCGATGAGTTGGTGACCAGGGGCGTGCTCGGCCTGGCCAGCTACCTCTTTCTGCTCCTGAGCGCCCTGGCGCTGGGCTGGCGCCTGATGCGCCGCAGCGACGAGTGGCGCTGGCAGGTGTTCTTCATCGCCTGCCTGAGCGCCGTGATCGCGAACTTCGTTGAGGGTCTCACCGGCATTCCGATTGTCTCGACGCTGACCATGTTCTGGGTGACGCTGGGGATATTGCTCACCGGTGGGGCGATCGCCGGGCACTACCGCCTCGCGCTGGCCCCGCTGAAGACGGCTGACGCCGCCGGCCAACTCCATGCACAACCCCCCGCCGGCCAGGGCCGGGAGCCGGCTCCGACCAGCCGCAGCCGGAAACGCCAGCCAGCCCAGCGCGGCGCCCCCCGTGGTGCTCCCGCCCGCCGGCCTGGCGCGGTGGCCGCTGGGCCCCTGCTCGCCTACGGCATCGTGGCCCTGGTCGCCCTCGGCGCCGTCTGGTGGCTCAACCTGAGTCCGATCGTCGCCGATATGCACTTCCAGCAGGGCCAGGGCCTCAGTGAGCGCGCCGATGTCAACCTGAACCAGCTCGTCGGCGCCCTCGATGAGTACCTGCAGACGGTGCGCGGCAACCCGCGCGAGGACTTCTACTACCTCAATCTCGGGCGCGTCCTCATGACCCTCGCCGATGGCCTGCGCTCCCAGGGCGTCGCGCTCGGCGATCCGCTCCCCGCCCCTGACCTGCGTGAACTGCTGCGCCTGCGCGACGAGGACGCGATCGTGGGCTTTGTGCAGCGCACGCCGCCTATGGCGATGATGAGCTATGCCGAGGCTGTGCTGCTTGAAGCCCACGACCTGAACCCGCTCAACAAGGACCACTACGCCAACCTCGGCCGCCTCAACAACTTCTGGTATGACTGGACGGAGGACCCGAGCCGCCTACAGGCCTCCCTCGACTGGTACGAGCGGGTAACCCCGATCGCCCCCCAGGACGTGACGTTGCTTAATGAGCGCGCCGGGGTGGTGGTGCAGCTCGGCAATTACGCCGCGGCCAACGGCGATCAGGCCCTGGCTCGCAGCTACTACGATCAGGCCGCCGAGTTGCTCCATCGTTCTGAAGAACTGGACTCGCGCTACGCCGATACCTACCTGCGCCTCGGCGACCTGGCGCGGGTGCGCGATGCGGATCTCGACGCCGCCGTGGACTCCTACGTCAAGGCGATCAGCCTCTCGGGCGCGCTCGTAGCCAACTCGATCGACCGGATCTCGGCATCCCTGGCGAGCCGCCCCGATCTCGTCGCGCGCCTGCGGGACGCCTATGCTCAGCACGCCGCCGAGCAGGAGCAGCGCCTGGCCGCGCTCGAGGCCCGCAACGATCCCGCCGACGATATCGCTGGCGCCCGCGCCCGCCTGGCGCTGCTCCACACCGTTACGGGCCTGCTTGCCGTGCGCGCCGGCGATGTGGCGGGCGCCCTCCCACCCTACCAGCGCGCGGTGGAGCTTCAGCCCGCCCGGCCCGACTACAGCCGTAACTACGCGATCGTCCTGAGCGATACGCGCCGCTACGATGAGGCGATCGCTGAGGCTCGCCGGGCGCTCGGCCTCACCCAGGATCAGCAGGCCGTGGCTGATGCCCAGCAGCTGATCCAGCTGATCGAGGCGGCCCGCCAATGATTCAGCTCGCCCTGATCGCGCTTGTTGCCCTTACCTTCTCCATCGTCGCCACCCCGCTGATGCGCCGGGCTGCCCTGCGCACCGGGGTGGTGGCCATGCCGCGCACCCGCGATCTGCACGTGGCGCCCGTTCCGCTGCTCGGTGGGGCCGCAATCTACACCGCCTTCGTGGTGGCGTTGCTGCTCTTCGGCGACCGCTTCTACATCCGCGAGCTCGTGGCCATCCTGCTCGGGGCTACCCTGATCTCGCTCTTCGGCCTCGCCGATGACCGTTGGGGGCTCGCGGCGCCGGCCAAGCTCGCTGGCCAGGCTCTTGCCGGTGTCGTGCTGTTGCTCGGCGGCACGCAGGTGCAACTCTTTTCGCAACCCTGGCTGAATTGGGGCCTCACCCTCGCCTGGGTGGTGGGGATCACCAACGCGCTGAACTTCCTCGACAACATGGACGGGCTCTCGGGCGGTGTGGCGACGATCGCCGCGAGCTTTTTTCTCCTCCTGGCCGCGATGAATGAGCCGCGCCAGGTGCTGGTGGGCGCCATGGCCGCCGCGCTGATCGGCGCCTGTGCCGGGTTCCTACGCTACAACCTCAACCCCGCTACGATCTTCATGGGCGACACCGGCAGCCTCTTCCTCGGCTTCATCCTGGCCGCCCTGGCGATCAAGCTCCGCTTCCCCTCCAATATCCCCCTCGTCACCTGGATGGTGCCCGTCTGTGTTCTCGCCCTGCCGATCTTCGATACCTCCCTGGTGGTGGTCGGTCGGCTCCGCCGGGGCGTTAACCCCTTTACGACACCCGGCAAGGATCACCTTTCGCACCGGCTCCACGCGCTCGGCCTCACCCGGCGTGAGGCGGTGCTCACCTGTTACCTTCTCGCCGGCGCCTGCGGCATGGTGGGCGTGTACCTCACTCAGGCTCGCCCGATCGAGGCCTACGTGGTCGCAGGCTGCCTGGCCGTAGCGGGTGCAGCCGGGATCGCCTGGCTCGAGCGCGTCTGCCCGAGTGGGGTGCCGAGTCGCAGCTGATGAGCGTGGCCCGCGTCCGGCACTCCCACCGCCGCGTGGCCTTCGCCTGTGGTGCCGAGCGAGCTCGATAGGGTACGGCGCCTGTTTCTGCGCGTTTGTGGCACGCCCGCGCCGGCGGGCGTCCAGGGCGGGACGCCAGCGGGCTTGCCCTCGCGTCGGGGGGCTGGGTGCCCGCTTGCGCGGGAACGACACTCCGGCGCGCGTGGGTCACGCTTGCCTCTGGCCACCGGCTGGTACGGCAGTCTGTATCCCAGCGGGACGATTACAGAAACCGGGACCCAAGAGTCGGTATACAATAGATCGTGAGGGCCCCATCGACGCAGCTGTGGCACACCTCGTCGTTGCGCCAGCGCTGGCCGCCTGTGTCGAGGATCCCCTGATGTGGTATATGCTCGGGCTCGGTAGTAACCTCGCCCCCCGCCATCACCTCCCGCTCCTGCTACGGGCGCTCTTCCAACTCTCGCCCACCCTGCACCTCGGCCGAGTCGTACAGACGGACCCCGTGGGTGTGGTTGGTGACCCGTTCCTTAACTTGCCGGTCTGCCTGCAGAGCGATCTGACGCCCCCGCAGCTCAAGCGCTGCTGCAATGCCCTGGAGGAGGCCCTCGGCCGTGACCGGGGCGCCCCCGACAGCAAGACCCGTAGTCGTACGGCTGATCTGGACATTCTCTTCTCGCTGGAGCCCGGCGCGGGCCGCGTTTCGCCCGCTTGCCTGCCCCGGGAGCTCTATATGCGTCCGATGGTGCTGGAGTTGTTAGCCTACCTGGCGGTGGAGACGGGGCTCACGGTGCCGCCCCTTCCACCGGGTGTGTTGCTCCCCCTCGGCGACCTCACTGTTGGCGCTGCCCCTCAGACGATCGAGCTCGTCAGGGGCCACCCGAGTCCGCAGCTCACCGTAGTGCGCGAAAGCACGAGCCGCGAATCAGGAGCCGGAGAACCGCATGCGGACGGCGTTCCGACACGCTTCAGCCTTCCGTAGATGGTGCAACCGCTCCGCGCAATGTGCTCATGGAGCTTCAGGGGCGCAAGCATCACCCTGGCCTCGTATGGGGGCAGCGGTCGGCGCCCCTGGCATGTGGCGTCCCACGATTGCAGATTGAGGAGCCCCCTGTGCCCCAGCACGGCCTGGAACCCACCTCCCGCCCGGCTGCCCTGATCACCGGCGGCGCCGTCCGGCTTGGCCGCGCGATCGCCCTGGCGCTCGCCGGTGCGGGCTACGATATCGCCCTGCACTACGGGCGCTCCGCCGACGCCGCCGCCGCGACGGCCGCCGAGATCCGCGAGTTGGGGGTGGCCTGCCACACCCTCAGCTGCGACCTGGCGGATACCACTGCGCTCCCCGGCCTCGTGCGCGATGCCCGGAGCGCCCTGCCCGGCCTGCGCGTGCTGGTGAATAGCGCCTCGGCCTACGCCCAGGCGAGCATCGCCGACACGACCCCGGAGATCTTTGACCAGCAGTTCGCCGTGAACCTGCGCGCGCCCTTCTTCCTGACCCGATCCTTCGCCCGACAGGTGGGTGCGGGCCACGTGATCAATATCATCGACAATAAGATCGCCTTCAACCAGTTTTCGTACGCGGCCTACCTCCTGGCGAAGCAGGCCCTGGCCGACTTTACGCGCATGGCCGCTCTGGAGTTGGCCCCCCACATCGCGGTGAACGGCGTGGCGCCAGGCGTGGTGCTCCCCGCCGGCACCCGGAGCCCGGAATATATCGCCTGGCGCGTCGCTGGCATTCCGCTGGCCCGCCAGGGTACCACCGCCGATATCACCGGCGCGATTCTCTACCTGCTCGGCAGTCGTTTCGTCACCGGCCAGGTCCTGACCGTCGATGGCGGCGAGGGCCTGACCGGGGTGGGCCGCAACGCCGCTCAGTTCGATCAGGACAAGGTATGAAGATCGTTGGCTTCTCGATCAACCCGCTCTTCCCCGACCGGGTGATCGGCGGCTCGGCCCGGCACCAGCACAGTGTGCTCACCCACCTCGGCGAGCTCGGCCACCGTGTGACGGTCCTTTGCACGCGCCACCCCGAGGCCGTCCCCTTTCGCTGGCACGAGAACGTGGAGGTGCTTCCGCTGCTACCCTTCAAGCAGCCCTTTCCCGAACCCTATGCCGTACCCGCCTACCAGATCGCCGACGTTGTCCAGACAGTCGGCGAGCACCTGGCCGGCGCCGACCGCTTCTACATGCACGACGGCGAGTTGCTGCTACCCTTTCTCTACCGCGACGTGCCCACGGTGATCTCGCTGCGCGACAACGTCTACCCGGAGACGATCCTCGGGAGCTTTCTCTTTGCCGCCGACCGGCTGATCGCGATTGCCGAGTATTCGCGCCAGGTGTACCTGCACACCGCCGGGCGCTTTCTCCCCGAACTCCCCCAGCGCGCGATCACGATCAACAACGGGCTCGACTTCACGCGCTTCTGCCCGGCCCCACCCGATCCCGAGCTCGCCCGGCGCCTCGGCGTGGAGCCAGGTCGCCACCACGTGGTGCTGCACCCTCACCGGCCCGAGCCCACTAAGGGCCTGGCGCAAACCATCGCCGTGGCTGACGTGCTGGTGCACCAGTACGGCTTCGAGACGCTCCGGGTGCTCGTGCCCCGCTGGTACGACGAGAAGATCTCGCCTGAGGTGCGAGCCTACTACGCTGGCGTCGAGGCCGAGCTGGCGGCGCGCGGGCTGCGTGAGCATGTGATCCTTCACGATTGGGTGCCCCTGCAGCGCATGCCCGACTACTACCGCCTGGGCGATCTGACGCTGGTGCTCGGCTCCTTCGTGGAAGCCTTCGGCAATGTGGCCTACGAGGCGCTTGCCTGCGGCACCCCGGCGATCGTCGCCCGGGTAGCCACCCACCGCTCGCTACTGCCCGACACGCTCATCGATAAGGTACATTACGACGACACTGCGACTGCGGCGGCGATTGCCGCATCCATCCTCCGCGAGCGGCGCCGCACCTCGCTGGAGACCCTCGCCTACCTGCGCGAGCACTTCGACAGCCGGGCACAGCTAGCGGCCTACGCCTCGGCCATCCTCGGCGCGCAGCGGGTAGGGCCGGCGCCCACCCGCGTGGTCCCCCTTGGTCCGGAGACACGCTACGTGCTCCCGCCCTGGTGCTACTGCTGGGGCGACGGCATGGTCTTCCACGATTTCCACGGCCGTCACACCGCTCTGCCGGCCCTGAGTGCGCTGGCCGCAGCCAACCCTGGCGGCTTCACGGCGGCCCAGGCGGCCGAGCACGGCATCGTCGCCGACGAGCTTGCGGTCTGGCGTCGTGAGGGCTATGTGGCACCGTTACCTGAATGGTCACTTCCAGCGCTCGTGTCATCGAGCCCCGCCGTCAGGCCAGCGCGATGAGAGCCCGGTTCCCCTGAATGATCACTCCCAGCGCGCATGTCGTCCTGAGCATTACCAGCATTCCCGAGCGGATCGAGCTGTTCCTCGGCGCCCTGGGCTGGCTGGCCCAGCAGCGTGTGCAGCCGTGGGCTACAGTGATCTGGCTGGGCGAGGAGTCCTTCACGCCGGAGCGCCGGCGCGAGCTGGCGGCGCGCTTCCCGCTGCCGCCGGGCGTCGAGATCCGCTACCGGCCCGACCTCGGCCCGCAGACCAAGCTGCTCTACGCCCTGCGCGAGTTCGCGGGGCTGCCCATCGTGACCGCCGACGACGACGTAATCTACCCGCCGGACTGGCTGGCGGGCCTCTACGCCGCGTACCAGGAGGCCCCGGCCTGCATCCACTGCTGGCGGGCGCACCGCATTCGGCTGGCGGACGACGGCACGCTCGCGCCCTACCGGGCGTGGGAGTGGCTCGCGCCGGGTGTGCAGGGGCCTTCGCACCGGCTCTTCCCTACCGGCACCTGTGGTACGCTCTACCCCCCGGGCGCCCTGGCCAGCGAGGTGTTCAACCTGGGGGCCATGCGCGAGCTCTGCCCCACCGCTGATGACACCTGGTTCAAGGCGATGGCCCTGCTGCAGGGCACACCCGCCCGGAAAGTGCAGCCCGACTCGGTTGAGTTTCCCCACATCGCCGGCTCGGAGCGCAAAATGCTCTGGACGGTGAACGAGGGCCGCAACGACGCCCAACTCGCCGCAGTGTTCGAGCGCTACCAGCTGTACGAGCGGCTTGCTACCCCTCCGCCCATGCCTCGTAAAGCTCATCGCGGCTCTTGAGGCCGGCGCGCGGGAGGGCGTGGTTGACCACGTAGGTCGCTGCGCTGTGGCGGTTCTCCCACATGGCCTGGTGCGTGGCGGCGAGCTGCTCCCACGGCACCAGTTCGGGCTCGGTGATGCTGAGCTGCCCCGCGCTGATCTCGTCGCTCAGGCGCACGATCTCGTAGGCGTTGGAGAGGTGCGTGCCAAAGATATTCGCCGTGGGCATGTAGATGCGCCGCTGGCGCATCCAGATCTGGGGCGCGAAGAAGGAGAAGCGCCGGCCAGCCAGTTCCTCGAAGTACACGATCCGGCCGGTAAAGGGCTTGACGAGCATCGCGCTGGCGGCCAGGGCGTCGTGGCCGGCCCGCTCGACGATCAGGTCGGGGTAACCGCGCGGGTTGTCGGGCGAGCGCAGGTAGGTTCCAACGGCGCCACCAAAGGGTTTGAACGTGAGATCGTTGTAGCGGCGCACGGCATCCTTGAGCCCCTGGGAGTCCCGCCGGGCGTCGGGCAGGTCGGGCATCGTCGTCGGCCACTCGAACTCATCGCCGTAGCGGCGCTGGATCTCCTCGATGCTGACCACCCCGCGCAGGGCGGCGCCGAAGCCCAGGGAGTGGACGAACTCGCGTTGGGCGTCGGTGCGTGTGACGGCCACAATCCGGGCGCCGAGGGCTCGGGCGGCCTCGATCGCCTCAAGCCCCGGCTGATCGACCAGGCCGGCACCCTCGGCGACGCCGTAGTAGATCAGCACCGCTTCGCCTGCCCGTAGCCCCGCGCGGCGCAGCATCTCGGTGGGCTCGGTGGCGCCGGGCTTGCCGAGGAAGGTAAAGTGATAGCCCGCGCTGGCGCCGTAGAAGGTGAGGGTTGGGATGTGGCCATCGTGGGGCTTGCCGAGGAGCTGGAAGCTGCGCGGGAAGGCCGTCTCGCCGGCGTGGGAGATGGCGTAGTCCGCCAGGCGGCCACCGCACTGAGCGCGGAAGGCTTCCAGCAGGGGCTGGCCGGCGGCCTCCCAGGCGGGCCAGCTGGCCGGGTCGGCCGGAATGCGGGTAAAGGCGTCGCGGTGGGCGGGGTCGCGCCGGTTGATCGCGCCCCGACCACCGGCCTCGATCAGGGTGCGGGCGCGCTCCTCGGAGCTCACCAGGCCGATCACGTCGAGCCCGTTGCGCGCGGCGGAGCGGGCCGCGTCCAGCCCGGTGCCGGTAGCGGCGCCCTCGATGAAGATGCTGCGGCCGGCGCGGATGCGCAGGGTGGTGAAGAGCGCGCGGTAGGCCGTGCCGAGGTTCAGCATGTAGCTACCGGCCGCCTCCAGGCTCAGGTCGGGCGGGAGCGGCAGGCACTGGGGGCCCTGGGCGAGCATAAACTGCTGGTGGGAGCCGTCGGGTGTGTTATAGCCCTGAATCACAAAGTCGGCGGCCATCGGGTCCAGGCCCATCAGCGGCGAGTGGACGTTCGACTGGCCCGAGTAGATCGCCACCAGGTCGCCCACCTTCAGGCGGCCCTCGCGGCGCAGCTCTTCGCCGAGGGCGGCCACCAGGGCCACGCCGCCCGAGCCGGTGATATGCCAGTCGCGGTCGTGCTCGTCGAAGAGCGAGACGGGGATGCCGGTGATCGCCCAGATGTCGTTGAAGTTCACTTCGGAGGCCAGCACATAGAGCAGGGCCTGGCCGGGAGCCGGGCGTTCAACGGGGATGATCACCTGGCGCTCGGCGATCGCCGGGTCGCCGTGGGCCGCTGCACCCGTCTCCGGGTCGCGCACGATGCCCTGGGCGTATTGCAAGGCCGGGATGGGCGTAATGCCGGGGAAGAAGGGCGCGCCCACCGGCAGCAGGTCGCCCCGTTTGAGGGCCAGTTGCTCCTGCTCGGCGCTGATGGGGGGATGGCGGGTGGGCAATGGGGCGCTGTGCTTGTCCAGGAAGGCCTGAATACCGGCCTTGCCGCCCTCTGGATCCACCACTGCCTCAGCAAAGATGCGGGCTTCGCGCTGCAGCCCGGCCTCCAGGCCATGGATGTAGCCGTAGGTGATCGCCTCCAGCGCCCGCTCGATCGCCCGGGCCCGGCCTGCGCCGGCGGCCTGGGCCACAATGCGCCGGATACGGGGGTTCTGAACGATCGCGTTCAACTCATCGGCAGCGAAGTCTGGCTGGGGCTCGGCCCAGAGCCGGTTTTGCTCGCGGCGCTTCGCAAACACCTCGGCAAGGGGCAGTGGGTCGCTCGCGCGGCGAGCCGAGCGCTCCTCGTTCGGGCCGAGGACGTACTCGCGGGCCAGGGCTGCGGCCACCGAAACACAGTCGCGCCCATCATCGGCCAGGGTTTCCACCAGACCAATCTCGCGGGCCTCGGCGGCGCCGATACTACGCCCGCCCAGGATCAACTCCAGGCTGCGCAGCAGGCCGGTGCCGTTGGTGCGGGTGTGGAGCAGCCGGGGCAGACGCTGGGTGCCGCCGTAGCCTGGCAGCAGGCGCAGGTTGATCTCCGGCTGGCCGAACTCGGCGTGGATGTCGGCCACGCGGTAGTGGCAGGCCAGGGCAAACTCCAGGCCGCCACCCAGGGCCACCCCGTTGATCGCGGCGATGCAGGGCTTCTCCATGCGCTCGATCTTGCGGAAGGCGAGGTGGGCGTTGTTCGGCAGCGCGATCGCATCCTCGACGGTGTGGGTCTCCTCAAGGAGCTGGCGGATGTCGGCGCCCGCCACGAAGCTCTTCGTCCCCTGGCCGGTGAAGATCACGACGGCCACATCCTCGCGCCGCGCCAGGTGGTCCACGATCGTGTTCAGTTCGTCGAGCGCCCGCTCGTTCAGCGCGTTCACCGGCGGGTTGGTAATCGTCACAAGGGCCAGCAGCGCGGTCTGCGGCTCGCCGTGGCGCCGCCCGGTGAGCGGGTGGTACTCAATCCGGAAGTAGCGGTAGCGCTCAAAGATCCGCTGCGCGTCGGCCTGCTGCTGGCGGCGCTTCCAGGCGGCGATCTTCTCGGCGATCTCCGTGAGCGACTCGGGGTTGCGCAGGGTGGTCGTGTCACCGAGGGGCTCATCGAGCATCAGGCTACGTAGGAAGCGGCGCATATACTTGCCGCTGCGCGTCTCCGGGAAGGCCCCGACCTCGATGTAGTCCTCCGGCACCGCCACGATGCCCTTCTCCGAGCGCACGAGCTCGTCGAGGCGCCGCCGGTCCTGGGAGCTCAGGCGCCGGCCGCCGAGAGTGAGGATGAAGGCCACCGGGGTGAGGCCCTTCTCGCGGTGAGGGGCGCCCACCACGATGCAGTTGCCCACCGGCGAGTCGGGGGTCACGACCTTATCGCGCAGGATGGCGCCCTCGATCTCCTCGGTGCCCATGCGATGGCCGGAGACGTTGATCACGTCGTCGGAGCGGCCGTGAAGGGTGAAGGAGCCGTCGGGGTACTTCATGGCGAAGTCACCCTGCACGTAGGCCCACTCACCGTTGGGGCCGCGCCGCCAGTAGGTCTTCAGAAAGCGCTCGGCGTCGCCGCGCCACCCGGCGGCACTCCAGTCGTGTCGCTGGCACGCCGCCTCGAAGCCCGCGACATCGCCCCAGATCGTGCGGGCGAGGTAGGGGTAGGGCGCGGTGATGACGATCTCGCCCTTCTCTTCGTAGTCGGCCGAGCGGTAGCGCGGTGCCTCCTCCGCCGTGCCCGCTGCCCGATCTCCGCTTCCCTCCGTCACCCAGACATCCCCGGCCACCCACGGGAGCGGGTAGGTGTGGGCATCGGGGCGCAGCGGGAAGTCGGCGTTGCCGTAGAAGTGGGTCCAGACGATTCCACCATGCTCGGTGGCCCAGTAGGAGTTGATATACTGCGGCGCCATCACCTCCATGCCGAACTGCTGCACGGCGGGGCTCACCGGCTCGGCGCAGAAGGTGCAGACGCGCAGGCTCGACATGTCGTACTGCTGCACATCGGCCACATTCTGCGGGTCGCTCATCACGCTCTTGAGGAAGGTGACGCCGGCCTTGAAGATCTGCACGCGGTGGCGCTCAATGATGCTGGCGAAGCGGCCTGCCGAGGGGAAGACCGGCGACCCCTCACAGAGCACGCCGGTGCAGCGGCTCGTGAGCGTGGCGCTGATCATGTAGCTCTGGCCAGTGATCCAGCCCGGGTCGGCCACCACAAAGATCACGTCGCCGGGCTCAGCGTCGAAGCTGACCTTCATCGTGTGGGCCAGGCCCGCCGTGTAACCGCCGTGGACGTGTACCACGCCTTTGGGCTTGCCGGTGCTGCCCGAGGTGTAGATGATGAAGAGCGGAAACTCGGCGTCCACGGGCTCGCAGGGGGCCAGGTGGTAGAGCAGTCGAACCAGATCGGCGTCGGGCAGGGCCAGCAACTCCTCGTCGCTCGTGGCGGTGAGGCCGAGCTCGGCGGCCGCCCCGGCGATCCGGGCGCTGGCAGCGGTGATCAGGTCGTGGCTCCAGCGGTCGCGCTCGGGGCGCCAGACGATCTCCTGGCCGGTGTGGCGCACCACCACCACGGCATCCACCCGGGGCGGAGCGGCCACCAGGGCCTGGGCCAGGCTGGTGCGTACGGCGGCCTGGGTGGCGGCGTCGAGCTCGCTGAGGGCCGCAAGCGCCTGGCCGGCGCCGCGCATCACATCGGCCCGCTCAACCGTGATGTCCTCTTTGATCGCCTCGCGCACGCCCGCGAGGATGGCCGCCCGCTGCGTCTCGTCGAGCCCGGCCATGGCCGCCAGCGACTCCCGCACAATCGCCTCGGCCATCTCCACCGGCACATAGCGGTCCAGGGCGTTGTCGGTGTAGAGCTCCTTGTAGGGCACAATCTGGGCATTCCGGTAGCCACCATCGGAGGTGATCACCACGCGGGCCCCGGCGTTGTGGATGCGGTCGGAGAGCGTCTTGTCGGAGAAGCCACCGAAGACGGGGGTATAGACAATGCCCAGGCGCCGGGCGGCCTCGGTGTAGTAGATCTGGGGCAGGATGTTCGGCATATTCAGGGCGATCCGGTCGCCCCGCTTGAGGCCGAGGTCCTGGAGCACCAGGGCCGCCTTCACCGTCTCCAGCAGCAGGCGCTTGCGCGTCACGCGCTCGTGAACCACGGGGCCGCCACGGCCGCCGTTGAGCGAGTTGTCCCAGCGGTCGCCCTCGAAGAAGAAGGCCACCTCCTCGCCGTGGCCGAGCAGCACGTGCCGGTCCACCTCGTTGAAGCAGGCGTTGGTGCGCCCACCCTCGAACCAGTGGTAAAACGGCGCCTCGTCGCCGTTGAAGGTCCGCGCCCAGGGCAGGTGGTCGGCGCCGTAGGGCACCTCCACCGGCTGCCCATCCCGGTCGCTCAGGCCCGTCCAGCGGCCCGCCGCCTCGTCCCAGGTGATCCACGCGCCGAGCGCGGCATCGTGCCAGTGGATGGCGCTGCGGGCGATTGCGCCGTGGAAGGCGCCAGGGTCGCCAATCGCGGCGGCGCGCTGGGCTTCCCAGTCGGCGCGGCTGCGGATGGGGTTGCTGCGCGGCGCGCGGGGCGGGGCGAGGTGCGCGGCCTCGATCATCGTTGACCCTCCGGTTTCAGCTTAGGCAAGAATACGGGGCCTGGGCCGCACTGGCACCAGTGCCTGTTGTGACGCAGAGTACAAAGGGGCTGTCATGTAGCGTAACCAGAATGACGCGGAACGTCAAGGGTGAGACGGGCGGGGGGGGCCTACCCGATCGTACGGGGCCACGAAAGGTGCGATGAACTTGCCCGCTGCTGGCCGCTGTGCGCACGTGCCGGACCGACGTCCGGTCTGCGAGTCCGGGCCTGCCAGAGGCCCTGGAAAACAGCGCTGCCCCTGCTGAGCGCAGGGGCAGATCGAGTGTGCGCAGGTTGGTTGCTCTCGCGCCTGTGTGCAAGAGCGGCGGACAGGCGCTGAACGCGCGTTGGACGGTCGGCCGGGAGGGTCGTGGGCTTCCCGCGACGTGCCTACGGCTGTCGCATGAGCGGCAGATACACCTGCGAGGAGGTGGATGCGTTGCGATTGCTCCACGCGACGGAGACACCACCCCGGTAGTCCGGGTCGATCGCGGTGAAACTGAGGAGTTGCTGGCCGCTCTGCCCGTCGAAGGCCTTGACTAGCGGAGGATCGTTCGGACCAGGCCCGGTGATCACGTCGCCGACGCCATCGCCGTTGAGATCGCCAGCCCCCAGCTCGATGCCCGACCCCTGGCTCTCCTCATAGGCGGTAATGGTGCGCACCACCGCAAGCGTCGCGGGGTCGTGCATCTGGACCTGCACCGGACCAGCAGCAACCAGCGAGGGACGCAGGTACCCTGCGGCTGTGTAGAATGCCTCCTGTTCAGCGACAATGACCGTTCCCGGGGTCCACGACTCAGGGATTGGCGGCAGGGTGATGGAGCACGACCACTCAGTGCGGGTCGCAATCTGGACACAGAGATAGACAGGCACGTTGCCCCTTGGCATCACGATCACCGGTGGAAGGAAGATACGAGTTTCTTGCTGGCGGGTAGCCGGTGGTGTACTATCGCCGGCCTCCGGTAGAATGGCTCCGCTAAACATGCCCGACTGACCTTCGAAGGGGTCGATCTCGCCGATCTGCTCCCAGTTCTGTGGTGAGAAGGCGCGCATCGGGTAGCCGGCAAGCGCCGGAAGTGTGACGAGCACCGCACTGGGGGGTGTCTCCGGCGTGTTTGGCCTGCTGGCGCGCGGCGGAACGACGACGCGGATCCCGCCGTTGTACTGGTCGCCGTAGGGGGCGAAGCTGGCGATCAGATCCAGCGTGACGCCGTCAAACACGCGCACATGGGCCCCGCTCCCGGGGCCTGGAGCGGCGATGATATCGTCAATCCCGTCTTCAGTGACATCGAACGCCGCCACGTAGACTCCGCCCGTCGCGGGCGTGTCGAAGGCAAAAAAGCTGGCGATCTCCTGGCCCGTTCGCGCATTATAGACGTAGACCCGGGGCGCGTTGCCGGTCGCCGTGCCAATGATGATTGTTCCAAGCACACCGGTGGCCCCGGCTGGTGCTGGCACGCTAGTGGCGATGAGCAGGACGATGAGGAGCAAGAACCCCACTGCGAATGCGAACGACCGCGAGATGCTGGTGTGCATGGTGCCTCCTGTGCCGGGATAGAGTGAGGTGAGTCGCGCCTGCTCGAAGGTGTGGGAACCCCGGGGTTCGCCACGCTCCTCCCGAACGAGGAGAACGTTCGCGTACCCCTACTGGCTTGCACATCGGCTCTGCTGGGGGGTTCTTCCTGCCTGAGTGGGCGCCAGGGCACCATGCTAGCAGGGCGGCGTCAGTCAGGCGTCAGGCGCCGCCTGCGGTGGGTAACAGTCTCGTCATCATCGCGGTAAGCCGTTCCTGGTCGAGCAGGAGTTGGCCCATCTGCCAGGCCGCCTCCCATGCGGTCGGATCGAGGTGTGCGCGGGTCTGAGCGGTGATCAGCGCCAGGCGCTGCGCTTCAAAATGATGGCGCACAACCCCCAGCGTCTGGCGCAACGCCTCGGCGCCACCGAGGAACTGGACCGCTTCGGCATAGCTCGCGACGGCCATTGCCAGGGAGGTGAAGGTCTCGATCCAGCGCGCGAGGGCGACCTGATCGCCCAGTTCACGGATCAGGGCGAGGCTCGCGCGGAGTGGCGCTCCGGCATCCTGTGGCCGGCCAGAGTCGAGCGCGTGCTGGGCCAGGTCGGTCAGCGTGTAGGCGCTCGTCCAGCGGTCGCCGGCCTGCTGTGAGTGGTTCAAACCCTCGGTGTACAGGGAGTGGGCCAGCAGGCTGTTGCCCTCCACATGGGCAACCCGCCCGAGGTTGTAGAGGTTCAGGCCGATGCCCCGGTGATACTGGAGCGCCCGGCGCAGCGCCAGGCTTTCTTCCAGCACGGTTCGGGCAGCCCCGAGATCGCCCCGATTGAAGTGTGTCACGCCGAGATTATGGATGACGGTGGCCAGCCGATGGCGTTCGTCGAGCTGGCGCCAGAGGGCAATGCTCTCTTCGAAGCAGGCGATTGCCGCCGAGTAGTCCCCTTGATCCTGAAGGAGCAACCCCAGGTTGTTCAGGCTCGCGGCGACGCCCGGCTGATGGTTGAGGTGTCGGTACAGGGCCAGACTCTCGGCGAAGTGGCCATGGGCAGCGCCCATGTCGCTCAGGCCGTGGGCCAGTGAGCCGGCCTGACTGAGTGCCCTGGCGCGGAGGCGCAGTGCCTCCGGCCCCGCGAGCGTGGTCGACGCCTCCTCCGATGCCGCGACATGTGCCAGCACCCGTTTGAGCCAGTAGAGGCCCTCACGGAGATAGCCGCGCGCATACCAGAACTGCCAGAGGGCGCTGGTGAGCCTCAACGCGCGGATCTCGTCGTGGGCGAGAGCAATCTCTAGGGCTGCACGCAGGTTGTTGCGCTCGATATCGCAGCGTGTGAGCCATGCGATTTCATCCGCACCGTCGAAGTGTGTCCAGGACCTCTCAGCAAGTGCGAGCATACAATCCAGATGCCGAAGCTCGGTCGGAGTGCGTTCGCCGGACTCGTCCAGGCGTTCAAGCAGGTAGTGCCGCACCACCTCGTAGATCTGGTAGCGATCGGGTGTGTCACAGCGCAGGAGCGCGCGATCGACCAACTCGCCGAGTAGCTGTGGCGCAGCACCGGCCACCGTCGCTGCCATCTCGCGGTCGAAGCCGTCGCGAAAGATCGCGAGACGGCGCAGAGCTGCACGGGCAGGCGGGGTCAGCGCGTGCCAGGAGGTCTCCAGGGTCGCGTGCAGGCCACGATAACCTGACGAGGCGACATCGAGGGCCAGCAGATTCTGCGCGAGCATCGCGGCGATCGCCGCGCAGGAGTAATCGCGGACGTGGGCCGCCGCCAGCTCCAGCGCGAGCGGAATCCCCTGGAGCTGGCGACAGATCGCGGCGAGCGAAGTGGACTCCGCCGCCGACTGCCCAAACTCGGGGCGGAGCAGGCGCGCGCGCCGCAGCAACAACTGGGCGGCGTCCGAACGTTCCAGCGCGGTGGGAGTGCCATCATCGGGCGCGGGCAACCCCTCGACGGGCAGTAGCGCCTCGCCCTGCATGCGCAACCGTGAGCGCGAGGTGATCAGCAGCTTGATCTGCGGCGCATCCTGGAGCAGGCGCGTGAGCGACGCCTGCAGGCCCCGCACGTGCTCGGCGCCGTCAAGGACGAGGAGCAAGCGGCGCGGGTATAGAAAGGCCCGCACTTGCTCGTCGGACGACGTAGCGGCGTGGGAGCGCAGGCCGAACACGCCTGCCAGGAGCTCGGTGAATGTCTCCAACGTCGAGTGTTCGAGCGAACAGAAATAGATGCCATCGGGAAAGATCGCCGGTGCAGCGCGCAGCGCCTGGGCCGCCAGGCGAGTCTTGCCGATTCCGCCCAGGCCAACCACCACGATCAGCCGGCAGTGGGGATCGACGAGGCGCCGCTGTAGCTCGGCGAGTTCCTGGTCGCGCCCGATGAACGCATCAGGATAGATCGGCACCCCGACGCGCGGGGGCTCCACCGGGGGCTGGTAGGCGATCTGGCGAGCGAGATCCCGGGTCGCCGGTTCGGGCTCGGTGTGCAGCTCCGATTCCAGCAGCCGGCAGAAGCGCTCGTAATGGTCCAGTGCGGCCGTGCGGTCGCCGCTGCGGGCCAGCCGCCACATCATGGCGCGCACGTGGTGCTCGCTCAAGGGGTCGCCAGCGAGAAGTTGCTCGGTGAGTTGTGCGGCGCGGCGCCAGTCGCCTCGCTGCTCGGCGGCCTCGGCACAACGTTCGAGCGCGCGGTGGTAGGCCCGTTGGTAGCGTTCTCGCGCGGGGGCGAGCCAATCGGTGTCCACCCCATCCAGGAGGGCGCCACGGTACAGATCGATCATCTGCGAGTAGCGTTCGCTGGCTGCGGCACGCTCGAACTCCCAGAGATCGACCTGAAAGGCGGGGGCATCGCTCCGCAGCAGCGCCGTCTGCTGGGTAACCTCGAGGGGCACATGCTGTCCCAGGATGCTCCGGAGCGCATAGAGGCCCTGGCGCAGGTTGGCCCGCGCCCTGGTTTCGGTTGTATCGGGCCAGAGTGTAAAGGCGATGTGCTGACGGAGCAGGATGGTATCCGGACGTAGGACAAGAGCGAGCAGGAGCAGCTGGAGGGCGGGCTGGCGCTGCAACGGATCGCAGGTCTGCTCTCCCACTCGCGCAGAGATTGTCCCGAAAAATGTCACCCGTATGTTCATAGCGTAACATCGGGTCGCAACGGTCTGGCTGCCACGGTTGGATCAGGCCGGACATCGTTGGCTGGGGACCAGGTGTGGCACCGGGCTACAACATCCATGTTATACCAAACGGCTGTGGCCACACCGCTGCATCTCTCCGGCTGCGGTGCGGAGCCCTCGTGTTGGATGGTGGCACGAAGGCCCCGATTGGAGCGGGAACTGACGCGGCATCATCCGCCCGGGGCCAACAGCTTCGTCGCGCACGCTGGTACGGGCGATGGATGACAGTGTTGTGCAGATTGTACAAAGGCGCCGCCGATACCCCTGTGCGTTTCGGCCATAGCCTGGAGGCACCGGGAAGATTTACACTAGCCACAGTGCAGCGTTGCCCTCCCTGGGCAGCGCATTCTCTTTGTTGCGGAGCGTACGGTGAGCGAGGTACTATGGCTGGGGGTGCTGCTCGGGGTGGGCGCGGCCTTCTCGGTGGGGCCGATCTTCGTCACGATCGTGCAGGAGGCAGCCACGCGCGGCTTCGGCGCCAGCTTCCGGGTGATCCTCGGATCGGCCACGGCCGATCTGCTGCTGCTGCTCCCGGCGCTGGCCTTCAGTTGGCTGATCGCCCAGGTAGCGGCCGCATCGTTCTGGGTCGGATTGCTGGGCGCGCTCTGCCTCGCCTATTTCGCCATCGAGGCACTGCGGGACGCCCGGCGCCTCTGGTCGGCCCGGAGCGCCGCGCCAACCCCCGCTGGCTGGTCCTTCTGGAAGGGCGTGCTCGGCAACCTCGCCAATCCCCTCACCTGGACCTTCTGGCTCGCCACCGGCACGCCCACCATGCTCCGCTCCTACGATGTGGGCGGGCCGTGGGGCCTGCTGGTCTTCACGATCGTCTGGTTTGTGGTGGCCTCGGGCCTGGAAGCGGTAATCGCGCTGGTGATCGCCCGTTCGGGCAGTGTGGTGGGCCACCGGGGCCAGGCCATCTTCACCAGCCTCTCTGGCGTTATGTTCCTGGCGCTCGCCGCCACCCTGCTCACCCAGAGCGTCCTGTAGGGTCTCCGGGAACCAGGGGAGCAGGCGCAGGTGAAGTATCGCCGCGCGTGTCGGTTGGGCCGATCGGCGTGGTAGTCGCCGGGCTCACGCGCGGCTACACGCCCCACACCGCCGCGCCGCCCTCCTGGCGGTACGCATAGGCCATCCGGCGGGTATTCCAGGCGAGGCCGACGCGCCCATCGGGCGTGAGCACGATGCAGCCGCCGCTGCCACCCGACACACTGCGGGCCAGGGTGCGCACCGCGAGCTCCGCAGCCGCCTGTGGGGGCACGCCGCGCTCCAGCAGTTCCACGGCGCGGCGGGCGAGTGTCACCCGAACGATCGACTCGCCCCAGCCCGTGCAGACCGCCGCGCCGCTGTTGGTATCGGCAAAGAGCCCGCAGCCGACCAGGGGCGTATCGCCGACGCGACCAGGCAGCTTGAACGGTGTGCCGCCGGTGGAGTTCGCGGCCACAAGATTGCCGGCCCCATCAAGGGCGATCGCCCCGACGGTGTCATGGCCACCCACGGTAGCTTCGGCGCCTGCGGCGGAGTCCGTGGAGCTCTGGCCAGCGCGCCAGCGCGCCCAGAGCTGGCGTTCGCGCTCGACGATCAGCTCCTCGTTGCTACAAAGGGCGAGGCCCTGGCGCTCCGCGAACTGCTCAGCGCCCTCGCCCACAAGCATCGTGCCGGGACCCTCCAGCAGCCGGCGCGCCAGGCTGATCGGGTTGCGCACCCGGCGGAGGTTCGCAACCGCCCCGTAGCGCAGCGTGCGGCCGTCCATGAGTGCCGCGTCGAGCTCCACTGTACCGGCTGCGGTGAGGTGCGAGCCGGTGCCTGCATCGAAGATCGGGTCGTCCTCCATCAACCGCACGGCAGCCTCGCATGCGTCTAGAGCTGAGCCGCTGCCCTCAAGGATCGCCCAGCCTGTTTCCAGGGCGGCCCGGCAGCCCGCCAGGTGAGCCTCCACCTGGTCATCGGGGATGGCCCAGGCGCCACCGTGCACGATCATCGCGATTGGCATACGCTCCGTCCGTCGTCATTGAAGCCTGCTCATGGGAACCACAATGCGGTTTCGGCACCATATACGGACGCAGCGCGCTGCATCTCCGCGGGATGCGACCGAACGATGGTTGTGGTCTTCGTTGGGCTGGGCCTAATCTACCACGGACGGTAGTACACGCGCAACGCCGCACGCTAACAATCTATTCAGGATCGGTCACCACCAGCGGGCGCGGGGTATGGGGCCTGGCCCGACGCGCAACACCACGGTGGTTTGTTGTATAGAGACCGGGGGTGGGCCACAAATACAACAAGGCCGCCACTCGTTGTGAGCGGCGGCCCCGATTGGTGGAGCCATGGGGATTCGAACCCCAGACCTCAACACTGCCAGTGTTGCGCTCTCCCAACTGAGCTATGGCCCCGTGTGTGGTGGTGGAGGTGAGGAGGCTCGAACTCCTGACCTCGACAGTGCGATTGTCGCGCTCTCCCAGCTGAGCTACACCCCCACGCGCACGAGGCGCAGTATAGCACGCACGGGATGGGCTGTCAAATAAGGAAGCCCTCACGGGTATGCCGGGTGGTCCTCTACGGGCCGCGGGCCGTGGCGCTGAAGTGTGCGGCGAGGAGGAGGCGCAGCACGCCTGCGCTGGGTTCCGCGGTTGCTGGTGGCGGCCTGCGCCCTGTGCGCGACGCGGCGGTGATGTCCACGGCGCGCTGGGATGCAGGTGCCATACCCAGCCCTCACGGGTGCAATCTGCCGTGCTGCCCCGCAGCGGGTGATTTGCGGTTTGCCGCATCCTGATGAGATGGCTCCCCCTCTCCCGCGCGCGGGAGAGGGGGCCGGGGGGTGAGGGCCTCGCAGTCGTAACCGGTTGCTGCATCAGCCCCGGGTGTGTGAGGACAGGTAAGCGGGAACCTGGTGCTCCCACCTGGTGCGCGACCCGCCGTAGGAACCAGGCGGGTGTCCTTCCCGCGCACGCAGGAACCCAGCGCCTTCGCGCACGCGAGGGAGCCGCGCCCAGATGCGGCGCGAGTTGAGCCGTGAGGACAGCGCCTCCGCGCACGCGCGGGAGCCACACCGCAGCCCGGCGGAACGCTCATACCCCTGGCGCGTGGGCGGCGCTCACAGCCGCCCGCCGACGCGGAATGGTATAATGGCGGGTAGCACGTTCTTGCGAGAGGGGGCACCCATGCCGGACCGTAAGCGCCTCGCCCTGATCGACGGGCACGCCCTGGCCTTCCGCGCGTTCCATGCCCTGAAGGAGGCCGGCCTGCGCGCGTCGAGCGGCGAGCCTACCTACGCCGTCTTCGGCTTTGCCCAGATCTTGCTCACGATGATCCAGGAGCAGCGCCCTGACTATGTCGCCGTTGCCTTCGATGTGGGCCGCACCTTTCGCGACGATCTCTACACCGAGTATAAGGCCGGTCGCTCCGAGACGCCCGAGGAGTTTCACCCCCAGCTCCGGCGCATCCAGGAGCTTGTTACCGCCCTGAATATTCCGATCTACACCGCCGATGGCTACGAGGCTGATGATGTGATCGGCACCCTTTGCCAGCAGGCGGCTGCCCAGGGCGTTGAGACGCTGATCCTCACTGGTGATACGGATACTCTCCAGCTCGTCAACGACCACGTGCAGGTGCTGCTCGCCAATCCCTACGCGAAGGGTGGCAAGAACACTACGCTCTATGATGAGGCCGCCGTCCGCGCGCGTTACGATGGCCTCGCCCCTTCCCAGTTGGCCGATCTGCGCGGTCTCCGTGGCGATGCGACCGATAATATTCCCGGTGTGAAGGGGATCGGCGAGAAGGGCGCGATCGCCCTGCTGAACCAGTTCGGGAGCGTGGAGCAGATCTTCGATCACCTCGACGAGGTGCCCAATCGCTACAAGAAGCCGCTCGATGGCCAGCGCGAGATCGCGCTCTTCAGCAAGCGCCTCGCTACCATCGTTTGTGATGCGCCGGTCTCGCTTGATCTGCCGGCTGCCGCCGTGGGCGACTATGACCGGGCCGCCGTGATCCGGCTCTTCCAGGAGCTCGAGATCGGCGCTTCCTCCGGCTTGATCAAGAAGTTGCCGCCCACCGCCGGGGAGGCTCCAGCCGCCCCTGTCGTTCCGCCCGCGCCTCCGCGCCCGGCTGGCCCGGTTGTCCAGCATGATATGTTTGACGCGGTGCTCCCGGAGACACTTCCCCCGCCCCCCGCTGTGGATGTGGGCGGCGGTACGGTGCAGCTCGCCCTCTTCGACC
>SFCB01000238.1 GCA_004367505.1 Chloroflexi bacterium OHK40
AGCTGGCTCTACCTCGCCTCGATCCGCCTGCTCGCCCGCCGTCTCGCCAAAGCATCGTGAACCTTCGTCCCATTGCCATTGGAATATTGGAGAGTTTCTTAAAGTCCATCCGCATCAACAGCGCGTATTTCGCGTCAACTGCGGGCCTGCTGCTGGCGGCTGGTAATTGGAGGGGGCGGCTCGGGTGGGGCGATGGTCCGCCTTGCTGGAGTACATCGCTGAGGTGAGCGCTCGCGCGCCAGAGGGACGGGGTATCCGTGCTCCAGGGAGCCTCGGCGACAACACTGCGGCTTGGGCCTGCTGCATGCAGGCGATCACGGGGCAGCGCGAAGAGAGCTCCAGTGCCGACGCAATGGGCTCGTTCGGCTGACTACCCTGCCGAAGGCGCTCTTAAGCGGGTTCCTGGAGGCGAGCGGGGGCGGTGTCCATCCCACCCCGATGCGCGAGGGGCGTGGGCCAGGGGGTGGGGTAGTCTGGGCGGTACGGCAGCCGGCGCCCGCAGCGCCACCGCTGCCCCGCAGCCGTGGGCGCGGTAATGTGGGCCGCCCCTCCCCTCCCTAAGTACACGGCGAGAAGCTCGGGGCGCGCCGCACGTTCCGTCGGTGGCCCCGGTAAGCCAGTGAGGAAGCCGCTCAGCGAAGGGTGGGGGAAGCCTTCGAGGGGCTGGGAGCGGCGAGCCAGGACCAGGGTTAGCGCCTGGGGGCACCAGCATCGCTACCAGGAGCGCCACCCCGGTGGGGCGCCTCGCTGAGTCGCCATCCCGCTGCGTCGCCCCGATGGGGCCTGGGAGTGCAGGTGTCCCGCCGGCATCCAGCCGGGGCGGGTGAGCCGCCCGCGCTCCCGGCAACCCGCAAGGGGCTTTCGGACGGCTTAACGCCTGGTCTGGTTCGGGCCTTGATCTCCTGGTTGCCAGGTAGATCGAGCAGCAGCGACTGTGTTGCCACTGGGCACCCCGCCCGCTATACTGCCCGTGTGAGCGACTGTTTCAGGGCTGGAGCACATGGATGGCACTCGAACTCAGCACACCGAGCATGCGCCTCAAGCTTGCCGACGATGAGACCGAGATCGACCTTGCCGCGCTGCAGGGGCTGTGGAGCGTCGAGCAGTACCTCAAGCTGACCAACCAGACTAACCGCCTGATCGAGTTCACCGACGGGGTCATTGAGGTGCTCCCCATGCCGACAAAGTACCACCAGGCGATCTCCAAGCTGCTCTTCCTGGCACTCCTGGCCTTTGTGCAGCGCCTCGGTGGTGATGTTTTCTATGCCCCGCTTCGCATCGAGGTCAGGCCTGGGAAGTTTCGCGAGCCTGACCTGCTCCTGGTGCTCGACAAGAACGACCCACGGGCACAGGATGAGTTCTGGCGTGGGGCGGATCTCGTGGTGGAGATCGTGAGCCCTGACAGGCCCCAGCGGGATATCGAGGAGAAGCCCCGCGACTATGCTGAGGCCGGCATCCCGGAGTACTGGATCGTCAATCCGCTCAATCACACGATCACGGTGCTTGTGCTCGACGGGCCAGGCTACCGTGAGCATGGTGTGTTCGGTGCTGGCCAGCAGGCTGGATCACAGCTCCTCGCTGGCTTCGCTGTGTCGGTGGACGAGGTCTTCTCCGCAACGTGATGCGCCACTGTGAACATTGCCCCAGAGGGCCCTGGAGGGCGAGCCCATAAACCGGATGCCGGCTGGCCTTCGTGGCGCTTGCATTGCGCCCTCCGGCTACACCCTTAAGGCGGTGTAGCGCAGATGGGTGACCTGCGACGAGTGCAGCGCCTCGACGATCCTCACCTGCACCTTGCGCCGGCCCACTCCCTCGAACAGGCGCCGCCCGCCGCCGAAGAAGACCGGGGCCAGCGCGATGTGGAACTCGTCAACCAGTCCGGCATTCAGGTACTGTTGGATCAGGTCGGCGCCCCCGGCGATGCGGATGTCCCGGTCGCCGGCCACCGCCCGGGCCTGGCGCAGCGCGCTTTCGATCCCGTCGTTGACGAAGTAGAAGGTGGTGCCGCCCGGGCGCTCCCAGGGCTCGCGTCGCTCGTGGGTCACCACGAAGACCGGGGTGTGGAAGGGCGCCTCCTCGGGCCAGAACTGCTCGCCGCCCTCAAACATGCGCTTGCCCATAATGCTCACCCCGGTGCGCGCAAATGTCTCTTCCAGGATGCGGTTGTCCTGGCCGGTCTCGCCGCCCACGCCGAGCTTGAGGTTCTCGCGGAAGAACTGCTGGTTCTCCACCCAGCCCATCAGCTGGCCCCACTGCTGCATGGCTTCGTCGAAGGCCGGGGTGCCGATCGCCGAGAGCTCCATGCCCTCAGGCGCCATATAGCCATCAAGCGACATGCCTACGCTGAAGAATACTTTGCTCATACATCCTCTCTCAGGAGCAACGTGTGTTGCGTGTGCTACACGTGGCGGCGCTGCCATCGCTTCGTCTCTACCTACGATGCAAGCTCTGCGGCGAGTTGTTCGAGCAGCACGCGGCAGCCGGCCTCGCGCAGTGACGCCTTGTCGGCGCCGTCGAAGAAAGCGCCCTGCTCGGTGTAGATGAGTGTCGTCCCATCGCCTGATGGTGCCAACTCCACGGTGGCCAGTGAGACGGAGATGGGTGTGTTCGCGACCGTCATGGTGTAGGCGAGCACGATGCGCCGCTCGGGCACGATGTCGAGGAAGATCGTGTCGTTGCCCATGGGGGGGCCACCCCGGAATCGGAAGCGCGAAGTCTCCCGGCCGCCGATGCGAAAGTCCAGCGTGAACTCGTCAACCTCCCAGCCTTAGCCCTCGGCGAACCAGCGGCGCTTGGTGGCCGGGTTGGCGAAGGCGGCGAAGACGCGGGCGGGCGGCGTGGGGTAGCTGCGCTCGACACGAAAGGTGGCGTGGGTCACGGGTTCCCGGGGTGCGGTCGCCGCCATCAGGGGTGCTCCGGTGTGTGGTCGGGAAGATCCGGGTTCGGCTGCTCCTCGGCGAGGATGGCGCCAAGACGGTCGAGGCGGCGCTCCCAGAGCGAACGGCGCTCGTTGATCCAGGCTGCGGCGACGTCCAGGGCTGCGGGTTCGATCCGGCAGGTGCGCACCCGGCCAAGCTTGGCGCTGCGCACAACACCGCTACGCTCGAGCACCTGGAGGTGCTGTACCACTGCGGCCAGGGTGATCCCGAGCGGCCGGGCCAGCTCGCTGACTGAAGCCGGGCCACGGCTTAACTGCTCGACGAGCCGGCGCCTGGTCGGATCGCCCAGGGCGTGGAAGACATGATCGACCTGAGGTTGGTTAAGCATAGACTTAAGTATACCCCTGGCCAGGCCAATAGTCAAGTCACTACCGAGAGCTGAGAGCCACCACGCCGACACCTCTACCTGGGACGCCACCCGCCGGGAGGCCGGATGCCCACGTCTGTTCCGCTTCCGCCAGGGGTGAGGCGCTCTGTCACGCCCGCGCAGGCGGGCGTCCAGGCGTACCACCAGCGCCAGGTAAGTCATGGTCGCCGGCCCGTGCAGAAGCGTCTGCCGGCCCCGCGATCAACCTCGGGGGCAGGCTATAATGCGTGTACGCAACTACTGCAGCGATCTGGCCGCCAGACCGTACTGGAAACCACGATCAGGAGTGTATGATGCACACACAGGTCGCGATCATCGGAGCAGGTCCCGCCGGTCTGGTGCTCGCTATCGTGCTCCAGGGACCGGGGGAGAGGGTCTTCTTCAACCTGCTGGGCGAGGTGAACTGATGGCGCCGGGTGGGGTGGTGGCGAACCTGGCGCGCAACGAACCGGAGATGGCGCGACATCCTGGATTCAGCCCCGGGCAGGCACGGGCGCTCATAGGCCGGGCGCCGAGCTGTGCGCTGGAGCCTGGCGAAGCGCGCGAGCTGCCGGCCCCGTCCTGCGCGGTCGCGCCGTAGGGGCCGGCGTGAGCGAGGCACTCTACAGCACCCCGGCGCTGGCGGCGATCTTCGCGCCGGAGGCCCACGTAGCGAAGATCCTCGCCTTCGAGGCGGCTCTGGCGCGCGCCGAGGCCCGGGCGGGAGTGATCCCCCCCGATGCAGCGGAAGCGATAGGCGCGGCCTGTCAGGTTGAGCGCTTCGACGTTCACGCCCTCTACCGCGACGCGGCGCGGGCGGGCACCCTGGCGATCCCCCTGGTCAGAGCGCTGACCGCACAGGTGGCCGAGCCGGGGCGCGCCTACGTCCACTGGGGCGCCACCAGCCAGGATGCGATCGACACGGCGCTGATGCTCCAACTGCGCGAGGCGCTGCCGCTGATCGAAGCCGACCTGCTGCGCCTCGCTGGCGCCTGCGCCACCCTGGCCGACGCCTACCGCCACACACTGCTGCCCGCCCGCACCCTCCTCCAGCAGGCCCTGCCCATACCCTTCGGGCTGAAGGCGGCCCGCTGGCTGGGGCTGGCCGTGCGCCAGGCACGGGCCATCCGCGCGCAGTGGGCCGGCCTCTGGATACAGTTCGGTGGAGCGGCTGGCACGCTCGCCGCCCTGGGCGACCGGGGGCTGGCAGTGGCCGCGTTCCTGGCCGAGGAGCTCGGCCTTGCCGTGCCCGATCTGCCCTGGCACGCCGAGCGCGACCACACGGCCGCCCTCGCCGCGACGCTCGGGGTGGCCGCCGGGGCGATGGCGAAGATCGCCCACGACATCGTGCTGCTGGCCCAGACGGAAGTCGGGGAGGTGAGCGAGGCCGCCGCCCCGGGCAAGGGCGGCTCCTCGGCGATGCCCCAGAAGCGCAACCCCGTGGACGCGGTACTCGCCCAGGCGGCAGCGCGGCTGGCCCAGGCACAGGTTGGCGTCATCCTTGGGGCGATGGCCCACGAGCACGAGCGGGCTGCCGGCGGGTGGCAGGCGGAGTGGCAGGCGCTGCCCGACCTGCTCCGCTTTGCCGGGGGGGCCGTTGCGCGCGTTGCCGATGCGGTGAGCGGCCTGGAGCTGGACGCCGCCCGGATGCGGGCGAATCTGGACGCGGGCGGCGGGCTGATGCTGGCGGAGTCGCTCACGATGGCCCTCGCGCCGCACCTTGGCCGCGCGGAGGCGCAACATCTCGTGCAGGCCCTCTGTGGCCGCGCGGTGGCCGGAGCGGCAACGCTGAGGGATGTCGCCCTCGCCGATCCGCAGGTGCGTGCCGTCCTGAGCCCTGAGGCCATTGCCGTGGCCCTCGACCCGGCTGCCTACCTCGGTAGCGCGAGCGCCATGATCGACCGGGCCCTGGAGGGCTACCACATCCTGCTGGCGGAGCGGCGCTGATAGGCTGGCTACCGGCGCATCCTGGTTTCGTCGCTGCGCGCGCCGTGGCCACACCACGGTGGAACACCAGGAGCGGCCACGGCTCGGGCAGGGTGGCGTATCACGCGCTGGCAACAGCGCCGGGGGCGTACACGTCCACCATCAAGCCGTCGTAGGCCACCTCGTACCCCTGTGCAGCGGCGTGGCGCGCCAACTCCGGGTGGGTGGGGTTGGCATCGTGGGAGATATGGGTCGCGAAAACGCGGCCGCCGGGCCGTAGCAGGCCCTCGGCGCGAAGCCTGGTAGCCGTGGCCGCAACATCGGCGGCGCTCATGTGCGCCGGGCCCGATCGCCCCGGTCCGTAGGTATGGTCGAGGACCACCGTATCGAAGCGAAGCTGGTGGGCGTGAAAGGCCGCCCACACCGGCTCCGGCAGCGCGGCGGTGTCGGTGCCGTAGAAGAGGCAGCGGCCGTCGCGCTGGATCGCGTAGAGCAGCGGTTCGACGTTCGGATCGTGGATGGCGGGGAAGGCAACGACGCGGTATGGCCCGACGGCGAACGGCGTGAGGGGCTCCACGGGGTGGAGGGTGAGGTTTAGCTGCTCCTGGGCGGCCGGATCGAAGAGGGTGCGGGGGGCACAATCACGGGCGAGCTGTTCGGCGAGGCGCTCGAGCGTGGCCCGCGAGGCGAACAGGGCGAGGCGCGGCGCGCCGACTACCCCATACTCGGGGCTGCGCGACAACAGCTGCGAGGCGTCGAGATGGTCGGCGTGGGCGTGGGTCTGGAGGCAGAAGCGCACAGCGGCCAGGCTGATCCCGTGAGCGTGCGCGGCGGTGTGAAGGTCGGGCCCCAGATCGATCAGGAGCTGATCGTCGACGAGGGCGGCCGAGCGGCGGCGCAGGCTCGGCCCGCCGAGGGCGCTGGCCTGCGCACAATTGTCACAGCGGCAGAACGCCTCCGGGTAGGCGTTGGCAGCCGAGGTGCCGAGGAAGGTCAGGCGCATCGACGGCACCTCACTGGCGGGCGGCCTCAGCGGCGCGCAGCTTCGCGAGCGCCTCCGGGTCGCGCGGGTCGTAGCGGAAGATCTCGTGCTGGGAGCCCGGCTGGAGCACGGTGCCAATCACCGCGACCCCATCCCGCACGTGGCCAACCATAAAACCGGAGCCGTCCAGGGCCCGCACCACCTCGCGGCTGGCCGGATCGACGGTGTAGGCGATGGCCGGCGCCGTGATCGAGGACACGCCGTAGAAGCTGCTGGCCGTGGCGATGTGAATGTGACCGCTCAGCAGGGCGAGCACATCGCGGCCGCGCAGGAGCTCGCCGAGGCGCTCGGCGCCGTGGAGCATGAAGTCGTCGCCGAGGGCCAGCACGGGGTTCGGCGCCGGGGGATGGTGCATCACGACGATGCGCCCGGCAGGCGCGGGCTGCTCCAACTCCTCCGCGAGCCAGGCGAGTTGGGCATCGTCCAGCACGCCGTGAACGAGGCCTGGCGCGCTCGTGTCGAGCATGATCACCTGGAGGCCGTCGATCGTGGCGCTGTGGTAGTAGGGCTGGCCGTCGTCGGCGCCCGTCTCGCCGAGGATCACCTGGCGGAAGGAGGCCCGCGAGTCGTGGTTGCCGAGGCCGAGGAGCACCGGGGCCTGAAAGGCCTCAAGCTCGCGCAGCAACTCGCGCAGGACCGTATAGCTCTCGGGCTCGCCACGGTGGCTGAGGTCGCCGCTGATCACGAAGAAGGCTGGCCGGCGCTCCATGGCGCGCACGGTGGCGACGGCGGCGCGGAACTTCGCCGAGGGGCGCTGGCCCATCAGCGCTTCGTCCTCCCCGGGCAGGATGTGCAGGTCGCTGAAATGGATGAACTCGATCACGTCGTCTCCTCCTGGCGCGCGTCCGGCGCGCGGCGCCCACCAGGGCATGCAGCCTCGTCAGCGGGCAAGGCCACGGCTCACCAGGTACTCGGCGCCACGGCGAATCCGGGTGTGGTCGCGCAGTTCGAGTACCAGGCGCGGGCTCTGCTCAAGCTCGCCAAGGGCCTCAAAGAGGGCGTACCAGTTGATGGCACCGTCGCCAGGCGCCCAGTGGCGATCAAGGTGGCCGTCGCTGTCTTGCAGGTGAAGGTGGCCGAGCAGGGGGCCAGCCTCACGGACCCACTGGTCCGGGGTGGGGCCGCCGATCCGCTGGGTGATGAAGGCGTGACCGGTGTCCAGGCTCATGCGCACATACTCCGAGCCGAAGGAGCGCACCACGGCCAGGAGCGGGCCGGGGTTGGTGTCCTGGATGTTCTCGATCACCAGGGTGCAACGGGCCTGCTCGGCCAGAGGGATGATCGGCTCCAGGGTGGCCGCGATCAGCTTGAGCTGCTCCTGCTGGCCGGCGCTCGGGGCGTGGGGCAGGAAGGGGCTGCCGAAGAAGATGAACGGGCTATGGATGACCATATGGCCCGCGCCGAGCTCGGCGCCGAATGCGAGGGCCTGGCGAATGCGCTCGGCCACAACGGCGCGGATCTTCGGATCGTAGCCGAGGATGGTGAGGCTCATAAACGGGCCGTGGATGCCCAGCCGGCCCGTGTAGCCGTCGAGCTGGTCGCGGATCTGGCGCACCAGTGGCCGCCAGTCGCCGTCGAGCACCTCAGGCTGAACGGGGTCCTGAAGCTCCAGATCCCGCTGCCCGCTGAGCAGCCACTCGCGATGCTCGGGGATCGCGCGGGAGGGGATCGCCGCTCCGATCAAGGGTGGGGGCTTCGCCATGGGTTCGGTCCTCCATCTTCTGTTCGCCAGGGCCGGCCAGGGGCTCAACCGGCGAAGATCGGGTTCGAGAAGGCCAGCAGGGTGTGCCACTCGCGCCAGCGGTGGTAGGGGAAGTCGTTGTAGGGTTCCAGGGCGTGCAGCTCCAGCCGGTAGTAGTCGCCGGGTGCGGCTGTATCCCGGAGCTCCACGATCCGCTCAGGGGCGGCGGGGCCTTCGACGATGGCGTGCGGGTAGCCGTTCTTCAGCACGTGGAGGTGCCACGGGTAGGCGAGCTGGCGCAGCTCGGCCCGCAACACCACCGGCCCGGGGGGCACCAGCGCGCCCATCCAGGCCACGCGATCGGGGGCGCCTGCGGGTGCGGCGCTAAACTCCAGGCGCGGGCCACGGGTTCCATAGACGCGGCCATCACGCAGGCCTTGCAACAGACCCTGCTCGCTCAGTTCGGGAGCGTAGATCGCCGTGAGCACCCCGCCGAGGCGGTGGCGCGGCGCGTGGGGGTCGTGAGAGTCGGTGGCGGCCACGCCGACGATGCGGCGCCCCCGGCGCAGCTGCTCGTCCCAGAGACCGAAGGCCAGCAGGTTGCCCGGCCCCTCGTGGGTATGCCAGACCTCCAGCAGATCGGCCAGATCCCAGTCGAACTCGTGGTAGCGCCAGCCCAGGTCGCCGGAGAAGGGGTGGTTCACGCAGAAGAGGCCACCGGCCGCGCGCACCTCGCGGGCGAGGCTGTTGATGTTCCACTCGGCGCGGCCGTCGGTGAAGACGTCGTGCCAACGGCGCAGGCCGTGAAGGTTGGCGTGACCAGCGTGGCCGGTCTGCTCCATCGAGCGGATGAGGGCAAGCTCGGGGCCCTGCAAAGCGGCGAGGTGGCGGTAGCCGCTGACGGTGAAGTGGTCGGTCAGGGCAAGGAAGTCGAGGCCGTAGCTCTTCGCTGCGGCCACCAACTCCGCCACGCTCACCTTGCCGTCGCTCTCGTGGCTGTGGCTGTGCAGCTCGCCGAGGTACCAGCCCGGCTCGGCGCGGCTCACGTAGCCCTCGGGGTAGCCAGCGACGATGGCTTGATTCGGCACTGGACCCAACTCGGCCTCGACGGTGAGGAGATATTCGGTCGTCTCGGCGGTGCGCTCGACGTCGATCTGCGCGTGCCAGAGGCCTGCGGGAAGGGCTCCGGGGATGCCACCACGGCTCGCGTCGTCCGGGGCGACCCAGAGCGTCAGATCCACCTCGCCACGGGCGCCGGGCTGCATGTGGCAGCCCCGAAAGCCAGCAGGATCGAAGAGCGAGAGAAACAACTGGCAGAGGCGCTCCTTGCGGAAGCGCAGGCGCACCGTAACCCGGGTGGCGCCGGCGGGGAGCTCGAAGGCGTGGCGGAGGTAGTGGACGCGGGGCTCAGGGCTCACGGCGCTCCGCAACTCCAGGATGGTGCGGGTCTCAGCCATAGCGAACCTCCGGGGGGCGGGCCGCAGCAGTGCCTGCGGCCCGCCCGCATGCGCTACTCCAGGGCGTCGCGGGCGCGCTCCTCAGCGGCCCGCAGAGCGTCGATCGCGGGCACATTGTTGAGCATGCTCTCCTCCATGGCCGTCTGCATCTCTTTGGAGATCGCGGGCCAGAAGGGGGTAAGGGGCGCCTCGCGGGCGAATTGTAGCTGCTCGATGGTGGTGTAGAAGTAGGGCCGATCGGCGTAATAGCCCTGCTCCTCGAGGATCTTGATCGAGGAGTAGCGCACCGGGAAGTAGCCGGTCTTCTCGCTCCAGTAGGCGTTCTCCTCGGGCGAGATCCACCACTTGATGAACTCCCAGGCCGCGGCCTTCTTCTCGTCGGGCACGGCGGCGGGAATGGCCGCTGCGGCGCCGCCGGTGGGCACAGCGGTGCTGAAGCCCTCGCTGTGAGGCATGAAGGCGGTGCTCAGCTCGGCCTTATTGCCAGCGGCCTCGATGGCGCGGAGCACACCACCCAGCGACGCGGTGGATTGGAACATCATGCCGCCGCGACCATTGGCGAAGGCTTCGAGCATCTGGGTGTAGGCCTGGTCGCCGGTGTAGAAGCGGGCGCTCTGGTCCTGGTGGATCATATCGGTCCAGAGCTGCAGCGGCTCGGCGCCGCGCTCGGCGAAGGTCACGTCGGTCAGGTCGGCGTTCATAATCTCGCCGCCGTTGCTCCAGATCATCGACTCGAAGTACCACCAGGAGGATGCGGCGAGGAAGCCGGCCACGGGCTCACCATCGGGCGTAGTGAGCTGCGCGATCTTCCTGGCGGCCTCGCGGAACTCCGTCCAGGTTGCCGGGGGCTGCTCGGGGTCGAGGCCGGCCTCACGGAAGAGGGCCTTGTTATAGTACAGCACCGGCGTGGAGCGGTTGATGGGCATCGCGTAGAGCTGGCCCTCCCAGCGCTGGTTGAGCAGCCCGGCGGGCACAAGGTCATCGAAGTTGAAGTCGGGGTCGTTCTGGTAGAAGGGCTCCAGGGGCGTGAGCGCGCCCGCCGAGGCGAACTTGGGCGTGCCGTGGATCTCGATCTGGATGATCTCGGGCACGTCACCGCTCACGAGGGCGGCCTGGAACTTCTCCTGCACGCCGTTGTAGCTCTGCTGGAACACCCCCTCGACGAAGATCTCGTCCTGGCTGGCGTTGAACTTGGCGATCTGCTCGACGATCACCTCGCCGATCTGGCCGCCGAGGCCGTACCAGAAGCGTACCACCGTGCGGCCCTCCGGCGAGACGGCGGCGACGGGCGGCGTCGCCGTGGGAGCCTCGGCAACCGGCGCAGCGGTGGGCTGGGCGGCGGGCGCGCTGGTGGGCTGGGCAGCGGGGGCGCCGCCACAGGCGGCGAGCACGAACACGAGCATGGCCAGGGCCGCGAACAAGCGCAGGATCTTCACCATCTCCTCCTCCTCGTAACGAATGCGGAGCGCGATGAACCATCGCGGTGCGCAACGCCACCGCAGCAGAGTGCGGGCCAGGCGAGCCACAAAGGCTTAGCCCTTCAAACCACCGCTGGCGATCCCCTTGATGAAAAAGCGCTGGGTGAAGAGGAAGAGCAGCACCAGCGGAAGCATGCCGATCAGACATGCAGCCAGGAGATCGTTCCAGCGGGTGCCCCCCTCGAACTCGATGAAGCTGGCCAGGCCCATCGGCACCGTGCGCAGCTCATTCGAGTCGGTGACGATCAGGGGCCAGAAGAGATCGTTAAAGTGAGCTACGAAGCTGAACAGCCCGAAGGTCACCAGGGTGGGTACTGTCATCGGGACCATCACGTGGCGCATCACACCGATGTGGCCGCAGCCATCGAGGCGCGCGGCGTCCACGAAATCCTGTGGCACCTGCTTGAAGGCCTGGCGCAGCAGGAAGATCCCGAAGGCGCTGCTGATGAAGGGGATGATCAGGGCCCAGTAGGTATCCTTCCAGCCGAGCGCCGAGATCACCACGAAGGCGGGGATGAAGGTCACCTGGATGGGCACCATGATCGTCGCCAGGATGCCAAGGAAGATCAGATCGCGGCCGGGGAAGCTGAGGCGCGCAAAGGCGTAGGCGGCCGGGATGATCGTCAGGTACTGGCCGAACAGGATCGCCACCGAGGTGAACGTGCTATTAAAGACGTAACGCCCGAAGGAGGCCTGGCGCAGCGCGTTGCTGTAGTTCTGCCATTGGGGCGGGATGGGCAGCCACTGGCTGAAGTTAAAGACATCCTGGATGGGCTTGAGCGACGCGACGACCATCCAGAAGAACGGGAGCCCGATCAGCAGGGCCATCAGCCCCAGCACCAGATAGATCCCGCCGGCCGCCAGGAGACTCGGCCGGTCGCCGACCCTATTGGAGATCAGGCGCTGCGAGTGCGCAAAGCGACGGATCATGCCATCTCCCTGCATAGAATCGAACCATCATCGGGGTGCCTCCGCCGGAACGCCAGGCCGCCCCATTGCCACAGTGCTCCCCGGCCCATGCCCCCGGGGGCGCGGTTCCCCGCTCCCCAACCGAGGGGCCGTACAGGAAAGCCCATCCGCAGGGACGCAGCGTGCTGCGTCTTCCGTGCTCCCGGACGGTGCCGACAACCATCTGGCCATTAGTAATGGACCCAGCGGCGCGAGATCCACATCTGGATGGCCGTAAAGGTAACGAGCAGCACCAGCATCACCACCGCGATGGCGGAGGCCACACCCACACGGTAGTTCTGGAACCCCTGCTCGTAGAGGTAGTAGACGAGCACACTGGTCGTGTTCACGGGGCCACCGCGCGTCATCACGAAGATCTGGTCGAAATCCTGGAACGAGCCGATCACCGCCACCACGATCACGAAGAAGGTCATCGGCGAGAGCAGCGGCAGCGTCACGTGGCGGATGCGCTGCAGGAGGCTCGCGCCATCAACCCGAGCAGCCTCGTGGAGATCGTTGGGGATGCTCTGGAGCCCGGCCAGGAAGAGGACGGTGTAGTAGCCGGTAGCCTTCCAGACCTTCATCACGATCAGCGCCGGCATGGCCCAGGTGGTGCTCTGGAGCCACTCGGGCCCGGGGATGCCGAACAGGCCGAGGGTCTGGTTGATCAGGCCATCCAGGGGGTCGTAGAGGAACATCCAGAGGGTCGCGATGGCGACCATCGGGGTAAGGTGCGGGATGAAGTAGAGGGCGCGGAAGAAGGCGATGCCGCGCAGCTTGACGTCGAGGAAGAGGGCCAGGGCAAGCGCGAAGACGACGATCAGGGCCACGGTGCCGCCGGAGAAGACAAGTGTGTTGCGCATCACCTGCCAGAACTGGTCGGAACCGAAGATGCGCTCGAAGTTGCGCAGGCCCACGAACTCGGGCTGTGGGGCGATGAAGTCCCACCGGTAGAGGCTCAGGCGCAGCGAGTAGACCACCGGGAATAGCGAGAAGACGCTGATCACCACCAGGGCTGGTAGAAGGCAGAGGTAGGCCGGTAGCCATTCGGCGCGTAGCTTGCGCCGGAGCCTGCTCTGCCGCGCGACACCGGCCAGCTGCGGTGACGTCACTTTCATCTCTTGCATGGAGCCTCCACACGCGCGGTTGTCCGCCCTGCTCCGCAGCGTGGGGGGCAGGCGGGCAACACGAAGCTAGACCCCCATCCGGGGCAATACAGGCACACTTACCCCAGGTGCTCAGCGCTCGAGGGGCAGCCGGTACTGGTAGCGATCGCCGCGATAAACGAACTGGACGAACTCAACCGGCCGTCCGTACTGGTCAAAGGTGACGCGCTCGCGTACCAGCAGGGCCTGGCCGACGGCGATCCGCAGCAGCATGGCCTCCGGCTCGGTCGCGTTCCGCGCCCCCAGCAGCTCCTCGGCCCGGCTCATCAGCAGCCCGAAGCGCCGCTCCAGCAACTGGTAATACGACTCCATCGCCATGATCTCGGCCAGTGTGAAGGGCAGCGAAGGGGGCAGGAAGATGCGCTGCAGGCCGAGGGGCTCCTCATCGGCGAGGCGCAGGCGGTACAACATCCACACCGACACATCGGCATCGATGCCGTAGAGCTCGCGCACCGGAAGCGGCGCCTGCACCTGCTCCGCGGTGATCAGTTGCGCGCCGGGACGAAGCCCACGGGCGCGCATATCTTCGCTGAAACTGGTGAGCTGCCGTAGCTCAGGGGCGATCTTTGGCCTGGCGACCACGGTGCCTACCCCTTGACGCCGCTCCAATACCCCTTCGCTCACGAGCTCGCCGACGGCCTGACGCACCGTCGCGCGGCTCACCGCGAAGCGCTCCTGGAGCTCGCGCTCCGAGGGGATCACGTCGCCCTGCTGGAGGCGCTCCGTGGCGATATGCTCCTGCAGGCGCTGCTTGAGCTGGTAGTACAGCGGCATCCGGCGCTTCTTGTCCAGCGCGAGGCCCGGTGTGGCCAGAACCACCTCTGACACCAGTGTCCTCCAAAAGATCCGGTCGTCCGTACCAGTGGCGATCCGTGCTACAGGAGCGCTGCCGGCCTCCCGCTCTGCCAGCACGACTGCCCGGTGCCCTGGTCCCCGAGTTGCGATGTCGTCGATGATGAGTGGACCGTACCAGAGCCGCGTTAAGGGCGTTCAGCGTCGGAGGTTAAGCGTTCGTTAATGGGTGATAAAGGGAAGGGTTTGCCGAAGGCGTGGCTTCCACAACAACAGGAGACTCCCGCACCGGTTCGGACTCATCCCCCCCAGTGCTACCACGCTCCAACACCCGGTGTAGAGCCAGGGAGCCTGCGGAGTTACCGCTGCGCGATGCGGTGCGCGCGCTGGCGGGTTACGGGGGCGAGCCTCTCCGAAGCCGCAGGCATGGGTGTCATCGCTTGGCTGTCCGGCATCGCGCCGGTACCAAGCACGCGGAGCGCAGCGGAGGACCGGAAGGGGCAATTGTTCTGGCCACAGATCCCGGGCACCCGTGTATTTCTTGAACACCTGCTCGCTCTGTAGGAGCGAGCCAATTATTAAGCCAGTGTTAAGCGTATGTTAATCACATGTAAAGCACCCCAGGACCGGCCAGGAAAGTCACACCGGGACAGCTCATCGGCGTAGCCAGCCATCAGCGAACAGGAGGGAGACCGCAATGACCCCAGGGATCACGCTTGAGCACATGAGCAGCTTCCTTGTCCACTTCGCGGCCAACCTGGTCGCCCTCGCCACGATTGCCTACAGCCTCTACTTCCGCCGTCACTCGCGCCGCGACCTGCTGATGACCTACGCGACCGTCAATATTGGACTGTTCCTGGTGATGACGATCTTCTCGCTCAGCAATGCGAGTATCGGCGTCGGCTTCGGGCTCTTTGCCATTCTCTCGATTATTCGCATCCGCAGCGAAGAGTTCAGCACAACCGAGATCTCCTACGTCTTCTCGATCCTCGCCATCGCCTTGATTAATGCTTTCGGAGTTGGCCCCAAACTGCCCAGCCTCTTCGACATGCTCTTCCTGCTGCTCCTCAACGCCATCGCCATTCTTGTGGTTTACGTGATGGACCACCCGCGCCTGCTACGTACGGTTGGCCGCCAGCAGATCACGCTGGACACCATCCACTCCAACGATCACGACCTGCGCGCCGATCTGGAGCAGCGGCTCAAGGTGCGTGTCCTCGACTACGCGATCGTCCACGTGGACTATGTGCGCGAGATCACGGTGCTCAATGTGCGCTATGCCACGAATGGCGCCGCCGCGTGAACAGGTAGAGACGCCCCAGTGGGGCGTCTCTACCGCCCCATCCGGGCGCCGCCATCGCCATCCGGGCGCCGCAACCGCCATCCGGGCGCCGCCATCGCCATCCGGGCGCCGCAACCGCCATCCGGGCGCCGCAACCGCCATCCGGGCGCCGCAACCGCCATCCGGGCGCCGCAACCGCCATC
>SFCB01000081.1 GCA_004367505.1 Chloroflexi bacterium OHK40
GCAGGGGCCAGGGTCGGCGCGGGGGCGGTACGAGGGAGCAGCACCACATCGCCTTCGCGGGCATAGCCGAGCTGCTCCCGGGCCACCCGCTCAACATAGACATCCGACTCGGTGAAACCCACCGCACCCTCGATTGCGACATTGGTCGCCCGTATCGCCGCAACCTCGGCCTCAAGCTCGGCGCGGGTGGCCTCAAGGCGGGCGCTCTGCAGAACCTGGCCCACGAAGTTCGTGATCAGCAGCCCGATGAAGATCAGCATGAGGGCAGCGATCGCCAGGGTGAAGGCGCTGCGCCCGCCAAGGCTAAGGGCGCTGAGGATGCGCGCGGAGGGCACGACGGCAGATGCAGGCGCCGGACGGCGCCGGGTGAGGAAAGGCAGCAGGCTCCGGGTGGCGTGGCGCGTACGTCGCTTCATAGCGGCGGGAGGCAGCCAGAGGGCGCTACCTCCGCTGAGCTACCCCTCGGCGGGGCGCGGAGCCTCGAGCAGGAGCGGCTCGTCGATATTGGTCGTCATCGAGCTCTGGCCACGGAAGAGGCCGCCCGGCTCGATGTGCAGGGCCGCAGTGGTGATATCGCCCCAGACCTTGCCGGTGGGGGAGATTTCGAGCTGCTCGACGGCAGTAATCTCGCCCTTGACAGCGCCGGAGACGTGAACGTTCTGGGCCTTGATCGTCGCGATCACGCGGCCCGTCTCGCCGACAATCAGGTTGCCGAGCACCTCGATGTCACCCTCGACAGAACCATCGATACGGATGTTGCCATCAGAGGTGAGGGAGCCCTGAAAGCGGGTATTGGAGCCGATCACCGTCTCGGGCTTGCTATTCATCGTCGGGGGAGCGGCCTGGGGTTTTTTGTTGGTGCCGAACATCGTCGTCGCGTCCTCCTCAGATCGATCCGCTTCCTCTACAAACGCTGGGGTGCTACGGCTTTGCATCCCTGGGGGGCGCTTGTACTGGTGTCGCGGTGCCTGAATTATAATCGACCTCACGGCCACAGGCAAACGGGTGCGAGGTGTGCCGGATGGCCCAGCCCCCCGTGCCGTGGCGCTGAAGCGCGCGGTGACTGGTCCACGACGCCCACGGTGGGCTGGCGTACAGAACGGTACGGCACAACCAGGGGAGAGGAGGCGAGCATGAGCACCGGGGATCTGGCGGACGACTATCGGCGGCACGGGCTGGCGGCACGGGTGGGGTTCGGCGAGCGCCCTGCGTTGCTGGTGGTTGATTTTGTGAAGGCCTACACGACACCGGGCTCACCGCTCTATGCGCCCCCCGGCGTGCCCGACGCGGTACGGGCCAGCGTGCCCCTGCTGGCAGCGGCCCGGCGCGCTAGCGTGCCGGTGATCTACACCACCGTGGCCTACGCCCCCGGCGGCCGCGACGGAGGGGTGTTCGTGCGCAAGGTGCCGGCGCTGCTGCAGCTCACCCGCGATTCGCCCCTGGCTGCGATCGTCGACGAGCTGGCGCCGATGCCGGATGAGCTGGTGATCGAGAAGAAGTATGCCAGCGCCTTCTTCGGCACCCACATCGCCGCGACCCTCACAGCCCAGCGGGTGGATACGATCATCATTGCTGGCTGCTCCACCAGCGGCTGCGTGCGGGCCACCGCCGTCGATGGGATGCAGCACGGCTTCCGCGTGATCGTGCCCCGCGAGTGCGTGGGCGACCGCGCGCCCGGCCCACACGAGGCGAACCTCTTTGACATCGACGGCAAATACGGTGATGTGACGAGCCTGGACGAGGTGCTGGCCTACCTGGGATCACGGAGCTAGGCGCTCGATCACCCAGTGCGCTCCCTCCCGCCGGTAGCGCACCCGGTCGTGGAGCCGGTTCGGACGCCCCTGCCAGAACTCGACCATGTCGTGGGTCACGCGGTAGCCGCCCCAGTGCTCGGGCCGTGGTGGCGGCTCCTGGGCGAAGCGGGCACTCACCTCGGCCAGGCGGGCCTCCAGCTCGGCCCGCCCGCTGATCACCTGGCTCTGGGGCGAGGCCCAGGCGCCTAGCTGGCTGCCTGGCGGCCGGCTCGCAAAGTAGGCGTCCGACTCGGCGGCCGCGACCCGCGCCACCGACCCCTCCACGCGCACCTGGCGCTCTAGATCGGGCCAGTAGAAGACGAGCGCCGCGAAGCCACACGCCTCCAGCTCGACGGCCTTGCGGCTCGTGTAGTTGGTGAAGAAGACGAACCCGGCCTCGTCGTAGCCTTTGAGCAGCACAACCCTGGCCGAAGGCCGCCCACCGGGGCCCACGGTCGCCAGCGTCATCGCGTTAGGCTCACGCATGCCCGAGACTACCGCAGCGTCGAACCATTCGCGGAACTGCGCGATCGGCTCCCGCGCCACCTCGCGCTCGTCGAGCCCTCGCTGGTTGTACTCTTTGCGGAGTTGCTGGATGTTCATCGCGCTCCTCATCCCCTGTCCCGTGTCCCCTACCATCCTACCGCATAAGTTGCGCCCTGGCACACGCTGGCGTACAATAGCGCCCGATGAACAATGCAGGCGCTATTTATGTCGAGTTTGAAGACCACCACGGCGTCGTTGAGGCGCTGAGGAACGCGCTGGTACGGCGCGGCTTTGCGGTCGCTCCGCACGGGCCGGGGGCGATCAGCGGGAGAATCATGATCCCGGAGAAGCGCCGCCGGCTCTTTTTTGTGCTCCCGCCGCAGCAGGGCTGGGTAGCGATCTTCGAGGACCCGCGCTACTTCGCCGAGCGGTCGCTGGCGCAAGAGCTCGCCCGCGATCTCGGCACTCGCGCGATCTGGATCGAGGTGAGTGGCAACGGCGTAGGCTGGGCCCGTGGCGTCTACCAGGGGGCGACCGTCCTCGAAGAGCGCTACGACGAGGTGGAGACGACCTTCTATGGCGAGTACGGCGTGATCAACTTTGTCTACGATATCGAGGTCACGCCGGAGGAGCTGATCGCCGACCTCGGCCTGCCCTACGATGAGCTGCACTACGAGGCAATCGTCGCTGGGGAGCTCCCTGCCACCGCTGGTGTACCCGTCCACCTCGCCTTCGAACGCTAGCCAGCCGGCGGCTGACTGGTGACCGTTGACGCACCGTGCGGCATGCATGGTGCACGGAACTATGCCCCATACCGTGCTTATGCTCGCCTCGACGAGCTTCTTCTCCGACTACGGCAACCACGTACGGATCTGGGAGGAGGCGCGCGCGATCCAACGTCGCGGCCATCGTCTGGTGCTAGCCACCTACCACAACGGCGATGACATGCCGGGCCTGGAGATCCGCCGCTCCTGGGATGTGCCATGGATCAAGCGCGCGGTGGTGGGCTCTTCGCGCCACAAACTCTACCTCGATGTGGGGTTGGCCTGGCGAGCCCTGCGGGTGGCGCTCGAACTTCGGCCAGCGATCATCCACGCTCACACCCACGAGGCCGCCGCGATCGGCATGCCACTGCAGCAACTCCTCAACGTCCCGCTCATCCTGGATTACCAGGGTAGTATGACGAGTGAGATGCTCGATCATGGCTTTCTGCGCAAGACGAGCCCGCTCTACCTGCCGCTCACCCGCCTGGAGCGAACCATCAACCGGCGGGCCGACGCGGTTATGACCTCGACGGCGAATGCGGCTGCTCTGCTCCAGCGGGATGGCTCGGTGCGACCCGGGCGGCTGCATAGCGTACCCGATGGGGTGGACACCGAGCGCTTCCGCCCCTACGACGGATCGCCCGAGTGGGCTGCCCAGCGCGCCGAGCTCCGCGCCCAACTCGGCATCCCCCCGGGCCGCCGCCTGGTGGTCTATATCGGCCTGCTGGCACCCTACCAGGGCACCAACGTGCTGATCGACGCCGCCCGGCTGATCTGCGCCCGCCGCGACGATACCCACTTCCTGATTATGGGCCACCCCGACCCCCACAGCTACCGCCGCTACGCTGAGTCGCTCGGCGTGGGCGACCGGGTGACCTTGCCCGGGCGGATCATCTACCGCGATCTGCACAGCTACCTGGCCCTCGGCGAGGTGGCCGTTGCACCCAAGATGAGCCTTACGGAAGGCAACGGCAAGATCGCCAACTACATGGCGATGGGCCTGCCCACGGTGGCCTTCGCGACGCCCGTGGCCCGCGAGTTTCTGGGCGACACGGGGCTTTACGCCACGCTCGGCAGCGCCGAGGATCTGGCGGCAAAGGTTGAGCTGGTGCTGGACAACCCGGCTCTCGCCAGAGCTCTGGGCGCTGCCGCCCGCGCCCGTGCCGTGGCGGAGCTCTCCTGGGAGCGAACTGCCCAGAGTATCGAGACGATCTACGCCGAGGCGTTGGCGCGGCGTGGGAGCCACGCCCCGGCGCCGCAGCAGGATCAGCTGCGCGGCTAAGAGCTAGCGCGTGGGTCCGCTGCGGGCACCTTCTTTGCCCGCAGCGCCAGGAAGAGTGGGAACTCCTCGGCGGCCCGTCGCTCGGCGACTGACGCACCATGGGGTGCCGGCCGCGTCACCTCGCGAATCCCGTCTACCAGGAGCCCGCAGGCCGCCAGCCCGTTGATGTAGTCGCCCAGGGGACGGTGGAAGCTATAGGCCGGCGCGCCGGGGCCGCTGCTGGGTGGCCGCAGCGGTACAGGTAGCGGGCTGAGGTAGCGGTCGAGGCGGCGATAGCGGAGGCGCCGCCCCTCGTCCCAGCCCCAGCCGCTCTGACGCGGCACACGGAAGCAGGGATGGGTGAGCAGCAGCACCAGCCTGCCACCGGCCCGCAGCGCCCACGTGGCCGACTCCAGCGCCGGGCCGAGTGGATCAAGGTTCTGGAGGCTGAGCAGGAACACCGCCGCATCGAAGCTGGCGGCGCGCAGCAGAGAACTCGCGGCGAGCTCACGGGCATCGGCGACGAGCAGGTGCGCACGGCGCCCATGGCGCTTGCGGGCGTGGGCCACCATCTGCGGGCTCACGTCGACCCCGGTGTAGCGGGCGCCGGCGCGGGCGGCAAAGGGCGCGAGCGGCGCCGGACCGCAACCGAGATCGAGCAGCGTCTCACCGGGGCACAGGGCGAGCAGTTCGAGGACGGCGGGGATCGCCTGGCGGCGGTGGTGGTCGCTGCCGGTACCAGCCCAGGCGTCGTACCAATCGGCCAGGTCGTCCCAGCCGGTGTCGGGGCCGGGGGCTTTGCCCCGGCGACGGCGGATGGTCATGATGGGCTCCTCCGTAAGGCGCGCAGTGTCGGATCACGCGGCTCACGGCGGCTGGCCCTGGGCGCACAAAGGCCGTGGGCATCAGTCACCTGCTGCCCACGGCCAGAAGGTCGTTCCTGCGTTGCGCTAGCGCGAGACGAGGGAGGTGGGCACACCGGTGTCTGTGGCAGCCGCCGCGGCGTGAGCCGGGCGTGTGCGGTACAGACTCAAGGTGTGCGCGCAAAGTATCATCAGCGGGCGGGCCTCCGTTGTCTCGTGTGCATAGTGTACCATATGATTCAGCAGAAGCCAACTGATCGAGCGCCCAAGCCGTGGATACTGCGGTCAAAGGCGCCGAAGTTGAGGACTGTGCGGTTTAGCCTGGAGTGGCCCCCCATGACGACTCGCGCGGTATCCGTCCACGACCGGGCGCGGCTTGCGGCCTTTCTCCGCCGCGACGCGCCGTTGCACCTGTACGCCCTGGGCGATCTGGACGATTTCTTCTGGCCCCATACGCTCTGGTATGGTCTAGAGGCGGATGGGGAGCTGCGCCAGGTGATCCTGGGGTACATGGCCCCCGAGGTGCTGGTGCTCCACGCCCTCACTGGCGACCCGATCGCTGAGATGGGCGCCCTGCTTGCCGGCGTTCGTCATCTGCTGCCAGCTCACGTCTACGCCCACATAACGCCCGGGCTCCAGGAGGTGCTCGCCGATTGGTACCTCATCGAGCACCATGGCGCCTACGACAAGATGGTGCTCGCTGAACCGGGCCGTCTCGCCGGGGTGGACACCACGGCGACAGAGCGACTGGGGTCGGACGACCTCGCCGAGATTCAGGCGCTCTACGCGGCGAGCTACCCGGGCAACTGGTTCGACCCGCGCATGCTCGCGACGGGTCATTACTACGGCCTGCGCGAGGGTGGGTTGCTGGTGAGTGTCGCCGGGGTCCACGTGTATTCGCCAGCCCAGCGCGTCGCCGCCCTCGGCAATATCGTTACCCACCCGTCGGCCCGTGGCCGGGGCTACGCTACCATTGTCACCGCCCGGCTCTGTCGCGAGCTTCTGGTCACTGTCGAGCGGGTGGGCCTGAACGTGCGCGCCGACAACCCGGCGGCGATTGCCTGCTACCGCCGCCTCGGCTTCGTCCGCAACGCCGGCTACGAGGAGCTGGACTTGCGCCTGATGCGGTGAGCGCCGCGTCCCGGGCCGGGGTATCCGCACCGGCGTGCGCTGCGTAAGCCATCGCGGGATGGCCACCCGCTCACACGGCCCCCAGGCGCGCGGGGGCCGTGTGTTGCGCTCCCACCTGTTTGCCTGTGTACAGGTAGATACTCGCTGGAGCATGCCCACGAAAGCGGCCCCGAGCGTACGCGGGGGATACTTTCACTGGGGCTGCCCGCCCGCCCTAATCGGCGGCGACGGCCAGGGGCTCAGCGGCGGGGAGTGCCACCATCACCGGAGCCGTACCGAGCTTGCGCCCGAGAGCATGCACGGCATCGGCCACGATCGCGACACAACGGTCGGCCTCCTCGCGGGTGATCACCAGGGGCGGTGCGAGCTGGATAACCGGCTCGAGCCGGTCATCGGCGCGGCAGATCAGCCCCCGGCGCTTGAGCTGCTCGGAGAGCCAGCCCATCAGGCGCTCCTCCGCGAGCGACTCGCGGGTACCCCGGTCGCGCACGAGCTCGACGGCCATAAACAGGCCCATGCCGCGCACCTCACCCACGTTGGGGTGATCGCCCAGGGCTGCCCGCAACTCGCGCTGCATATAGTCGCCCATCGTGCGTGAGCGCTCGCCCAGAGCCTCCTGCTCCAGGATCTGCAGGTTGGCGAGGGCGGCAGCGCAGGCGGCGGGGTGGCCACCGAAGGTGATGCCGTGCATCAGCTTGTCGGCATCGCGCTCGCTCACGAAGGCATCGGCGATCGTCCCGCGCACGATCGCGGCGCCGAGGGGCGCATAGCCGCTCGTCAGCGCCTTGGCGCATGTCACAATATCGGGGCTAACGCCCATCTCCTGGGCGCCGAACCAGCCACCGACGCGCCCGAAGCCGCAGATCACCTCGTCGCTGATCAGCAGGATGCCGTGGGCGTCGCAGAGCTCGCGCACACGCCGCAGGTAGGCCGGTGGTGTCACGATCGCGCCGCCTGAGTTCTGCACCGGCTCCAGAATGATCGCCGCGATCGTCTCGGGGCCCTCGAACTCAATCAAGCGCTCGACCTCGGCGGCGTAGCGTAGCGCGCAGGTGTCGTCGGCGCACCCACCGCCGCAGAAGTCGCAGCGGTAGCGGTAGGGCAGCGGCACGTGGCGGGCGCCGGGCACCAGGGGGCCAAAGCCATTACGGATGCTCGTCACACCATTCACGGAGAGGGCACCCATGCTGGTGCCGTGGTAGGCGCTACGGCGGGCGATCACTTTGGTGCGCTCAGCGAAACCACGGCGGCGCTGGTAGGCCTTGGCGATCTTCAAGGCCGCCTCAACGGCGTCGGAGCCACCGGTCGTGAGGAAGACGCGGGAGCGGGGGCCAGTGGGGGCGAGCGCGGCGAGCTTCGCCGAGAGCTCGATCATGGGCAGACTGGGGAAGCTGAAGGGGCTCACGTAGGCGATTGCGTCTAACTGGGCAGCCATCGCCGCCGTGATCTCGTGCCGGCCATACCCGGCGTTGACCGTGAATAGACCGGAGAGGCCATCGAGGTACTCGTTCCCCTCCTGGTCCCATACGCGCGACCCGGCTCCACGGACGAGCACGGTGGGCCGCGCGCCCAGACTGGACAGATGCCCCATCTGGAAGAAGTGCAGCCAGACGTTCTCCGCGAGCGCCTGCTGCTGGCTGGTGGTGAGCGAACTCATACATGCTCCATGCTACGTTCGCGACCGTGGACACGACACGCCCGTATGGCGCGGCTGCGACGCTGCAGCGATACCGGTAGGTGTCCACATCGTGGGCACAGTGCCCCGACGCTGGCGCGAACACGGTGTTCCAGGGCTACGCGCCGGGCTGAGCCGACGGGTGACGGCGGGGCGACGGGGGACCGGTATGTCGTCGCGCGGGCGTCGGACACGTTTGTTCGTGACGTGTCCATCACGTCGTCTCGGCGGGCGCGGCGGCGGCGCGCGCGGCCCTGACACGGGCGCGCCGCTGCGGGTATCAAGCGTTCAACAGAGTGGCCTTTCTAGCCGGCTGACCGGGACTGTGCCTGTGGCTGGCGGGTGGGGCTATCCAATGCCCCACCCGGCTCCCGCATCGTCCCGGATCAAGGGCCGGCACTGATCGAGCGCGGACACGGCGCGAGGTACGACGATGCCGGAGGGATTGGCGCGGGCGGCGCCATCCATCCGGCATCGATCTGTGCTCGCGGGGCTAATTATCGACGAGGCGCAACACCCGGAAGGGCTCGGCGTACGCGAAACCGGCCGCCACGCCCGCCTCCGCGTCCCACCCGCGCACCATCTCGGCAACCTCAGGGCCGATCTGAGAACGGTGGCAGAGCAACGCGGCGAGCTTGCGGTCAATAGTCGTGGTGATATCCACGTGGAGGTTAGGTTGCGGCGTGAAGGTGAGGTAGAGCTCCCGCACGCGGTGGGGCTCGAAGCCCTCAGCGAGCAACTCGGGGAAGATCGGGCGCGTCTCCGCGCTGGGGAAGACGGCGTAGAGCGTGGCCTCGCCGGCGGCCCGGTGATCCGGGTGGTTCACATAGGTATCGCCGAAGAAGACCATCGTCGGGTCCTGGCAGACCACCCGCTGCGGCCTGAGCTCGCGGATGAGGCGGGTGAGCTCGCGGCGGAGCTCAAGGGTGGGCTGAAGGGTGCCGTCGGCGTAGCCAAGAAAGCGAACCTCGTGCACGCCCACGAGCGCGGCGGCCTCCAGTTGCTCCTGGCGGCGTGTAGCGGCGAGGGCATGCACGTCGGCGCCGGGCTCGTTCGAACCGGCGGCGCCATCCGTCACAAGGCAATAGACCACCTGGTGACCCTCGTCCGTCCAGCGGGCCACGGCGCCAGCGAGCGAGAACTCGATATCGTCGGGGTGGGCGGCCACCACGAGGATCGTCATCGGTTGTTGGCGCTGCTGTTCCATACACTGCTCAATGGAACCACGTTGCTCGTTCGGTGCCTCGCCGACACTGCGTTCCTGCGCGGGTGACCCGGGAGACCGTTGTGGTTTCTTCTAGTCTAACCGATGAGCCGGGGTTCTGTCTAGCGGGGTGGGGGAGAACGTTCTTGCACACGCTCAAACCCGGTTTGAGCGGACGAGAGCGAGCGTGGCGCCTCGCTCCCCGCCAGTCCACCCCGGCGCTCGCCCCGGGCGCTTGCGCAATTCGTGCCAGGCACCCGTTTGTTTAGGGCGACGGCGGGAGTCGTGGCGGGTACCTGGTACCAATGGGCCTCACGGGCGCTTCCCGGGAGACCGCGCCGGCCCAGCAACGCCCCTCTCCACCTCTGGCGCCGCCGGTCGCTCACTCCGGTAATCAACTCACTGTGATGGCGCTTCAGGAGCTTACAACAGCGGCCCTGATCCTCGCTGGCGCGGGCGTGATGGTGCTGGCAATCCAGCGAACGACCCGGATGCTACTGGCGACCGCCGGTAGTCGCTACACCCATCAGTGGCGGGTGCTGCTCGGCTTCGAGGTGGCCTGCGTGGCCGGCTATCTGGGGGCCTGTGCCCTGGTGGTCGCCCATTTCACGGCCGTGCTCCTCCCTCTGGTTGGTATCGTCTTCTGCATGAGCGCCCTCTTCCTCTTCTTCGTCGTCCGGCTTGGCCACGCCACCATCCTGGAGTTGCAGCAGGCCCGTGAGGCCGCCGAGACGGCCAGCCGCGCCAGGAGCACCTTCCTTGCCAATCGGAGCCACGAGCTGTGCACGCCGCTGAATGCGATCATCGGCTACAGCGAGCTCCTGATCGGTGAGGCCGAGGCGGGCTCAAACACCCTCGCCGACCTGCAGCGCATCCGCCAGGCCGGAGAGCATCTGCTCGGCATGCTCAGTGAGATCCTTGATCTTGCGCGGATTGAGTCCGGGCAACTCGACCTCAATCTGGCGCCCGTGGCCCTCCCGGCCTTGATCGAGAGCGTCGCCGCCACCATGCAGCCGCTTGCACAGAAGAACCGCAACCAGCTAACCGTCGCCATCGACGAGGGCCTGCCCCCGCTCCAGGCCGACGAAATGCGCCTGCGCCAGATCTTGATGAATCTGCTCAGCAACGCCTGCACGTTCACCGAGAATGGGGCAGTGACGCTTACGGTCCAGGTGGCCCGGCCCATTCCCCGGGCTGCTGCCGGCGGCGCCGTGGCCTTCGTGGTCCACGACACGGGGATCGGGATGACCCGCGAGCAACTCAGCCGAGTCTTTGAGCCCTTCGAGCAGGGTGAGGTGGAGACCGCCCGGCGCTATGGCGGTACCGGGCTTGGCCTGGCCATCGCCCGGCAACTCGCCCGCTTGATGGGCGGCGAGATCACCGTCGTGAGTATGCCGGGCTACGGCTCCACCTTTACCCTGCTGCTCCCCGCCGTCCCAGCCATCGCCCAGCAGGGGCCATCTCCCGCCGATGCCGTGGTGGTCCTCAAGCCCTGAGCCAGTGTGTCGCCAGGCCGACGCCTGATCGCCGGCCTTCGATCCGTGCTATCCTGGCAGCATGCGCGACCGAAGATGGTAAGCCATGCTGACCACGGCGGATGTCGAGCGCGCCCTGCGCTGCTACAACCTCGGGAGCCTGCACACGGTCCGGCCAGCCTCGCACGGCGCCGTGAACGAGACGGCCTTCGTAGAGACGAGCGCGGGCCGCTTTGTGATACGCCGAAACCAGCGCCGGCTCGGGCGCGCCTCCATCGAGCTGCGGCACCGCCTGCTCACCTGGCTGCGCGCGCGCGGGTTCCCCTCCCCACGGCTCGTTGCCGCCCGCAGCGGCGCGACGATCGTGGAGATCGACGGACGGCTCTTCGAGGTGTGTACATTCATCGACGGCGATGAGCTCAACCCCGACCGCCCCGCTCAACTCAGCGGCGCCGGGCTTGTGCTTGCCCGCTATCATCTGGCCGTTCAGGGCTTTCCCGACCTGCCAGCAGCCGAGGGACCGCGCTACACGCCCGCTTCCCTCCCCGGCCTGATCGAGCGGCTGATGCAGCGCGATCTGATGGGCGAGCTCACGGAGCCCCTTAGCTGGTATGATCGGCGGGCGACCGCGCTGCGCCGCACTCTGCCTGAGGCGGCCTATGCCGCGCTGCCACACCTGCTCATCCACGGCGATCTGCACCGCGACAACCTGATCTTTCGCGGCGATACCGTCGCGGCGCTGATTGATTTTGACCAGATCACGCTTGATGCGCGAATCGTGGACCTGGCCGACGCCATGGTGGATCTGGCAGTGGGCCCTGCCCCGCCCGACTGGTTCCCCTGGGGCGTCTACCCCGGCCCGCTGGACGCCGAGCGCGCCGGCCTGCTGCTCGCGGGCTACGATCAGGTAGCGCCGCTCACTGCCAGCGAGCGGGCCGCCCTGCCCACGATCCTGGAGGTGATCTGGCTGCAGGGCAACCTGCGCCGCGTGCTCAGCACTGCCGACGCCGATCCCGAGTACCACCACGAGGTGCTTGAACAGGGTCGTCGGCTGGCGCTCTGGATTCAGGAGCACCCCGAGGCGCTCGGCGGGCTTGCGGTAGAGGCCAGATCGGGCGTGGAAGCCGCACACCAGAGGAGATCCCATGACTGAGCGAGCCGACTACACGGATGCGGAGTGGGCGACGGTGGTGGCGGCACCGGTGGCGATCATCGCTGCGGTGATCGGGGCAAGCCCGAACGGGCCAGTGGGGATCTCGCAGGAAGTAGGCGCCGCAGTAGAGGCCTTCCAGCAGGCTGCCACGACTCGCCGCGATAACCCGCTGATCGCCGCGCTCCTGGTGACCCTCAAGGGGCGCTTCGAGGCCTTTACCGGCAAGCAGCCCGAGGATGCCGCAGGTGCGGAGATCGATATTTTCGCCCTCGCCAGTGATCCGGCGAAGGCCCTGGACGCCTGTCGCGCCGCCGGGGCATTGCTGGCCCGTAAGGCGCCACCGCCGCTTGCCGAGGAGCTCCGGGCCTGGCTTGTCGAGCTCGCCCACACAGTGGCCCGCGCCGCGTCTGAGGGCGGCTTCTTCGGCATTGGCGGCGAGCAGGTGACGAGGAAGGAGCAGGCGATCATCGCCGAGATCGAGCAGGCATTGGCAGGGAGCCAGACGGTGTGAGCGCCGCCTTGATGTACCCGGAGGACCCCATGGCACATCTGCTCCACGATGCGGCCGAGCGGGCCGCCGCCTACCTCACCGCTCTTGCCGAGCGCCCCGTGGCCCCCGGCCCCGAGGCACTGGCCGGCCTCGCCGCCTTTGCCGAGCCGCTGCCGGAGGGGCCGGCCGATCCGGCAGCGGTGCTGGCCCTGCCCGCCGAGGCCGGCTCGTCGGCCAGTGTCGCCAGAGCGGGCCCCCGC
>SFCB01000227.1 GCA_004367505.1 Chloroflexi bacterium OHK40
CCGCCCCACGGCGGCGGTAGAGCCGCCCCACGGCGGCGGTAGAGCCGCCCCAATGGGGCGGCTCTACCGCCCGCGGAACAGGGAGAGCCCGCTCCGGGCGCTGCGCGCATTGTCATGGCTCGCCAGCCAGTCCTGGCGGGCGATCTCGGCGACGCAGGGGCCGTAGGCGGCAACCGTGATGTTGCGCCCGCGCGCTACTTCGCGAAGCCGTTCGAGGACGGTCCGGAGTATGGCGCCTTCGAAGGGTGTGTAGAGGTAGAACACGTTTCCGGCGCTATAGTCGGCTGTTCGCGCGTCAACGTTATGTGTAGTGACCTGCGTGAGGCCCAGTGTGGCGGCGCAGGCGCGCGCCAGCTCACAGAATGCTGGCTCGATCTCCACGCCGTGGGATGTCGCGCCGCTGAGCAGGTGGACGAGGATCGGCACCTGGCCGAGCCCGGAGCCCAGATCGTAGAACACATCGGCTGGAGTGAGGCGCGCACGTACCGCCAGTTCGATAATCACCCGCGCCGGGGTTTTCTGGTAGGCCACCATCTCCGGCTCCCGGGCGCAGGTCTCCGCTGGCACCTCCCGAATGCCGAACAGTCCGTTGACGAAGAGGTCCAGGCTGTCGTAGCCGAGTGCCTGCTGCCCACGGGCGGTACCCAGATCGCGGCCGAAATAGGCCCGCAGGAGCCGCAAAAAGGCTGGCCCACGACACACCCCCGCGCGGATGCGTGCGCGAATCCGCGTGAAGAGCGCCGCGTCCACGCCTTCGAGCTCACGCCGCACCTGCTCGGCTCGATCCAGCACGGCCTGTAGCCCGGCCGGCGGGTGCGGCTCCGCGCGCATACCGGCGACCCGGTCGATCAGCTCGACGTCGATCTGCTCCAGGGCCTCGGCGCGCAGCGCGACGTTGCGCTCCTCGTAGAGCGCCGTGTCACCGGCGATCGCCTCGATCGTTGCCCGCAGCTCGGAGATCAACACGGGCCACCTTTCGCGCTCACCTGGCGCAATCTCTGAGTGTGCCACAGGCCTGCATCTTCCCGGCCCTTGCTCCCAGCAAAGGTGTTCCGATGCCATCTCTCCGCTCTCCCGCGCAAGGGGAACTGCTTCTCAGTGCTTCCTTACCCCCGAAGGCAGGAGCCGTGCGGCGTATAATGGTCGTGGTACCCGTGGAACGAAGGACCATCCACTATGTGCGAAACGCGGCGCCTCTCGATTGTACTCGCCGCCCTGATCCTCTGCCTCGCCGCCTCGCTGCTCGCAAACCTCTGGCTCATCCGCTGGGCGCGCCACTACGCCCGTCTGGCCTACAGCACGCGCCTCGACCCGATCGGTCGTGAGCGCTACCCGAGCGGCCAGGAGACCGCCGCCGAGCTCGGCGCGGGGCCAGCCGACCTGCCGCGTGTGGTCCTCTTCGGCGACTCACGGGCCCAGCAGTGGCCGGCACCCGAGGCCAATGGCGCGTGGGTCGTCATCAATCGGGGGATCGATGGACAGTCCACGCTCCAGGCCCTTGAGCGCTTCGACGCCCATATCGACGGCCTTGAACCAGCCGTTGTTGTGGTGCAACTGGGCGTAAACGACCTCGTCGCGCTCGCGCTCATGCCTGGCGACCGTGAGCGTATCGTCGCGGCCTGCAAGGAGCATCTGCGCCAGGTGGTGTCCAGGGCGCGTGCCCAGGGCGCCACCGTGGTCGTCACAACGATCATTCCCCCTGGTCGCCCGCCTCCGGCAGCCCGCCTCTTCTGGTCGGAGGCCATCCCCGCCGCGATCGCCGAGGTCAACGCCTACCTCGTGGGCCTCGCGGGCGATGGCGTGCTGGTGCTTGATACGGCGGCAGTGCTTGCTGGAGCCGATGGGCGCGTACGTCCGGCCTACCAGGCCGATCACCTGCACCTCAATCGCGCCGGCTACGAGGCCCTCAACGCCGCGCTCATCCCCGTCGTCCGTGGCGCGCTGCGCGCCCAACAGTAAGGCAAGGGTTCAGGCCGCTTGACCGTTTGGGTGCATCCAGGGCTTGCTGTTGCCGCAGCCCTGTCACCTTTCCCCTGTCCTAAGGAGGAGTAACCATGACGAGCCACGAGTCCCCGGTTCCGCACGATGGCCGGACGATGCGCGAGCGGATGCTCGCCGGCGAGCTGTACATCGCCGATGACCCTCAGCTGGCGGCTGAGAGCAGGCGGGCAGCGGTGCTGATGCAGCGATTCAACAGCAGCGACCCGACCGATCCCGTGGCGCGACGGGCGCTGCTCCGGGAGTTGCTGGGTTCCTTCGGCGAGGGTGCGGAGATTCGACCGCCCTTCTCCTGTGACTACGGCTACCAGATCCGGATCGGGGCCCGCACCTTCATCAACTACGGCGCCGTCCTGCTCGACGTGGCCCCGATCACCATCGGCGAAGACGCGCAGCTCGGTCCGAACGTGCAACTGCTTACCCCAACTCACCCGCTGGACCCGGAGCTGCGCCGGGCGAAGTGGGAGGCGGCCGAGCCGATCACGCTCGGCGACAACGTCTGGCTTGGCGGCGGCGTGATCGTGTTGCCTGGCGTGAGCATCGGAGCCAACACGGTTGTGGGCGCTGGTGCCGTGGTCACAAAAGATCTGCCGGCGAACGTCGTTGCGGTCGGCAACCCGGCCCGGGTCATCCGCACACTGTGAGCAGCCGGGCCGGGCGGCGAGCTCATTGCATGAGCGGAATGGCCGTATAGCCGGCGGGCACGAAGAGGCTGCCCTCAGTCGCGCCCTGGGGGGCGCAGCGGGCCAGGCGGCGGCCGAGCTCGGCGGGTGCAAGGCGCCCATCGAGGGCTTCGCGCCAGGCCTCCGCCACGGCCAGAAGCTGCGCACCCGTCTCGTGGACGAATTCGAGGCGGAAGTGGGCGATGCCAGCGGCGCACCAGGCCTCGAGATGACGGCTAGCCTCCTGGGCCTCGGCGCCGAAGACGGTATTGCGGCAACCGACATCGGCCATCACCGGGTGCTCGCGGCCCTGCTGATCGCGCAGCGCAACCCGGTGCCGCTCACAGGGGTGGCCGCAGTCCTTGAAGCTCGTGCCCGTGGAGAGGAAGCGGCAGAACACGCAGTGCTCGGTATGGAAGACCGGCAGATGCTGGTAGGCGACCACCTCGATCCGGGCGGGGCCGACGGCGCGGGCCAGTTCGGCCACCTGGGCGGCATTGAGATCGTGGGTGGGCGTCAGCCGGTCGAGGCCGAGGGCGAGGAAGGCATCGGCGCTCAGCGCATTGGCCGCGTTCAGGCTGAAGTCGCCGGTCAGCGGCGGGTGAGCTTCGGCCCGCAGCGTGTGGAGCAGGCCCGTGGAGCGCACGAGGATCGGGCAGCCGAGCTTCAGCAGGAAGCGCACCACGCGCTCCTCGGCGGGCTTGAGCACCCGTGGGCTGGCCACGCGGGCTTCGATCCCCGCGGCCTGGACACGCTCCACAGCGGGGCGCAGCCCGTAGAGCTCAAGATAGTCGAGCGTGATGCTAGCGGGGGCCGGGCGCAGCGCGAGGGCGGCGTCGAGCTGTTCAGGCGTGCGCACGAGGAGGTGGATCTGCGGGGCGAGCGGCCCGCTCTGGCCCAGGTGTGCGCGGGCAGCCAGCGCGGCCTGGAGCGCTGCGGCGGGATCAGCGACAATGGTGGTGGAGCGCGCCTGCAGCGCGGCGAGCCGCTCAACGGCCTCCCGGCGCAACTGGTTGAGCAACGAACCTGGCGCGAACGGCGCGCCGGTGATCTCGGCCTCCAGAACGGCAAGAGCGTAGGGCGTCGTCCCAAGGCGACCGAGTTGCTCGTGCAGGTACGCTTCATCCAGCACACGGTGCTGGGCGGCACCGAGCGGCTGAGCGGAGCGCACCGTCACGGCGAGCTCGGGGCGCTCCACGAGCGACCACTCGATCGTCAGCGGGGCCTCCTCGCGCGCAACGACCCGTACCCGCACGGGTTGGCGGCGCACGGGGGCGGCGGGCTGGGTATACGGTCGGGCGGCCCGCTCCAGCTCCGGATCGTGGGTACGCCAGAGCAAATCGCCGGCCCGCACCCGGCGCAGGTTCACCGCGCCATAGCCGAACTCCAGCTCGAGGCCTCCACCTGGCGTCGGGCGCACATGGTAGACCCGGCCACCCTCCTCGGGCTCCTCGGGGCTACGCCAGTCAGCGGCGTCGAAGACCACTCCATCGCCGGGCTTGAGCGGCGCGACGGCGGCCACCGAGGGCTCGGGCGCGACAATCACACTGCTGGACCGCACCCGCTCCACCCGGCCCACGAGCACCCCCCGATGCCGTGGTGCGCGGCCGCGCACCACGTGCTGGTGATTGGTGCCCATCAGGAAAAAGGGGCCGAGGCCGCGCGAGTACACCTGTTCGAGGCGCAGCTCTTCGGCCCGCGTCACGCTCAGCGGCAGCCCGGCCCACGCCTCGTCCACGGCCTTCCGGTAGGCGGCAGTCGTCAGCGCGACATAGGCCTCGTCCTTGTAGCGGCCCTCAATCTTCAGTGCGCTCACCCCGAGACGCACAATCTCGGGCATCTGGCGCAGGGCGTAGAGATCGCCGGGGGAGAGCACGTAGCGCCCATCACCGAGGGAGCGTGGCGCGCCATCGACGATCAGCGTGTACGGGAGTCGGCAGGCCTGCGCACACTGGCCGCGGTTGGCGCTACGGCCACCCCAGGCCTCCGACGAGAAGCACTGGCCCGAGTAGCTCACGCAGAGCGCACCGTGAACGAACATCTCCAGCTCCACGGGGGTGGCCGCGCGGATCGCGGCGATCTCCGGCAGGGAGAGCTCGCGGGCAAGCACCACCCGGCTCACGCCGAACGTGCGGGCCAGCTCCACGCCCTCGGCGCTGGTAATGCTCATCTGGGTCGAGCCGTGGACCTCGACATCGGGGGCGGTGGCGCGGAGCAGGCGGGCCACCCCCACATCCTGCACGATGAAGGCATCGGCCCCGGCCTCGGCGATAGCGGCGGCGGTGCGCGCGGCCTCGGCGAGCTCGTGATCGAAGACGAGCGTATTGAAGGTGACGTACCCCTTCACACCGCGCCGGTGCAGGGTGGCCATCACCTCGGGGAGCTCCTGGAGGGTGAAGCCGACCTTGGCGCGGGCGCTGAAATGCTTGAGCCCGAAGTAGACCGCGTCGGCGCCGGCCTCGATCGCGGCGTGCAGCTGGGGCCAGTAGCCGGCCGGGCTCATCACCTCGGGTTTACGCACGGGGGCTGTGGTGTTCATACCCGTCATGATAGCACGCCCACGGCGTGGGGTGGTTTCGCGCGTGGGCGTCTCGCAGGCGCGGGACCTCTTACGCACCGGGGCCATCGAGGGCGCGCAGGCCCTCCTGCACAGCGGGGGGCAGCTCGTGCTCCCAGAGGCGCCCGCCGAGCTGCTCGAGCTCGGCGAGGGCGGCCGCGCGCTCGGCCTCGGGCAGCAGCGCAACGACGGCGGCGCTCCCGGCGCTGAGCTCCGCGCCGATCTCGTGCAGCGCCGCGTCGGGGAAGCCGCTATCGCGCACCAGCTGGTGCACGGCATTGTCGGCAAGCTGCTCAGCCAGCACCGCCGGTGGAGGGCCCATCAGGCCGACAAATGTATAGACGAACCAGGTGATGCCGCCCGCAACCTGCGCGGCGAGGCTGCTCAACTCCTCCCGCAGGTCGCGCGGCTCGCGCAGGATCACACTGCCGTCGGGGCGCTTCTGGACCACCGCCACGTGCCCGCGAGCACCGCCGAGCCGCCGGTCGAGCGCCTCCAGGGCGCTACGGGCGGCATCGGCGCGACTCACGCTATCGAAGGTATAAACCAGCAGGTGTAGCCTGTCGCTCATCGGGGGCTCCTCGCTCTATGCGCAGACGCATTGTAGCAGAGCCCAGATGATGCCGCGCTACAGCTCGCGCAGGAACGGCGCGCGCCAGGCTCCCCACCCCACGATCGCCCAGCCGATCAGCGCGCTGGCGGCCACGACCAGCGGCACACTGCCCACTAGCTCGGCGATCACCCCCGCCGCCATGCCGCCCATCGGGCTGGCGCCCATCAGCAGCAGCGTAAAGACGCTCATCACCCGCCCGCGCAGCCCGTCGGGCACGATCGACTGGATCAGCGTATTGGTCAGGGCCATCGTCGTTACACCGGCCCAGCCAGCCAGCGCCAGCAACACCAGCGCCACCGGCAGCGAGCGCGTCGCGGTGAACGCGATCAGCACCGCAGGGTAGGCCAGGGCAGCACCCACCAGCAGCCGGCCGCGCGGCACCCGATCGCCGAGCTGGGCCAGCATCAGCGCCGCCGTGAGCGCGCCAAGGCCACTGGCCGCCGAGAGCGCGCCGAGGCCACCAGCGCCGGCGCCGAAGATGTCGCGGGCGAAGTAGGGCAGCAGCGGGATCTGCACAAAGCAGAACAGGCTAATCGCGGCGGCCTGCAGGAGCAGGGCGCGCACCCGGGGCTCCCCGGCGATATAGGCCAGCCCCTCACGCAGCTGGCCGCCCCGCCGCCCGCTCGCCGGACGGTAGGGTGGCAGGCGCATCAGCAGCAGCCCGGCGATCACGAAGAGGTAGCTCGTCGCATTCAGGGCGAAGGCCGGCCCCTCGCCGATCAGCACCACGATCACGCCGGCCAGCGCCGGGCCCAGGGTGCGCGCCGCGTTGAAGATCGAGGCGTTCAGCGCGATCGCGTTCAGCAGATCCTCGCGGCCAACCATCTCCACCGTAAACGACTGGCGGGCCGGCGCGTCGAAGGCGTTCACCACACCCAGCAGCGCGGCCAGCGCCAGCACATGCCATACCTGCACCACCCCCGCCAGCGTGAGCCCGGCTAGCACCGCCGTGAAGAGCATCGCCACCACCTGGGTCGCCAGCAGCAACCGGTGCTTCGAGACCTGGTCAACCAGGGCGCCTGCGTTGAGCGACAGCAGCAGCACCGGGAGCGAACTGGCTGCCGCCACCAGCCCCAGCAGCGCCGGCGAGTTCGTGAGCCGCAGCACCAGCCAGCCCAGGGCCACGCTCTGCATCCAGGTACCGGTGAGCGAGATCAGCTGCCCGGCGAAGAAGAGCCGGTAGTTCCGGTGGCGCAGGGCCCGCAACATCGGCGGCAGCCGCGTGACAGGTGCATCGGCGACGGCGGCAGGCCGTGATGGAACCGCCATCAGGGCACCTCCTCGACTGGTTCGAGCGCGCTGTAGAGCGTCTGCATCGCCTCGTGGAAGGCGGCCAATTGCACCTCGGAGAGGTGGCTGAGACGCTCCTCGATGTAAGCGCGATGGCGCGGGCGCAGCTCATCGATCAGCGCCTTGCCAGCGGGCGTCAGTTGCACAAGCGTCACCCGCCGGTCACGGGGGTCCGGGGCACGGCGCACCAGCCCCCGGGCCTCCAGCCTGTCCACCAGGCGGGTGAGGTTGCTATTGTCGGCCAGCATCTCATGGCAGATCTGGCTCAGGGGTACGCCCTCCTCGCTGGCATAAAAGAGGATCGCGTACTGCGGCGTGGAGAGGTCGTAGGGGCGAAACTCCTCGCGGTTGAGCTCCTGAAAGCGGCGGTGCAGCTTCAGGAAGAGCCGGTAGGCTTCGATCCGCGGCGAGTCGGGGCTCACAATCTCAGGCATAGCGCTCTCACAGGGTTGTGTCGCGCGGCGGCCGCTGCCGCCACGTGCCCTGAGCGTACCGCAATTTATTGGACTTGTCAACCATTTTGCGAGCAAAGATCGGCCCCGGGCGCTGGGGCCGGGGGCGGATGGGGGCAGGCCTCACCAGTAGAAGGCAAAAACCCAGACCAGCAACAGCAGGGCGATCAGACCGGTGAGGCCGATCAGGGTAAAGATCGGGCGCAGCTCCGGGTTATCGCTCCACTCGGGCTTCATAGATGCTCCTACGACAGCAATGGCGGCTCCATAGGATCATTGTACCGTATAATAGAAGCATCCCGTGAGCATAGCGCCGTGGCGCGCCCCCGCGCGCCATGATTGGAACCATTGCTCTTCGCGCCAACAGGATCAGCCCCGATGACCACCACCACCAGGCAGCGCCGCCCGGCGGCCCGTGGCACCGCGCCCACGGATGATGGGGAGTTGCTCGCCACCCTGGACGAGATCCAGCGCCGTGTGCTCTGGCTGGCCGCCCTGATGGTGCACCACGCCAACCACGTGCGCCCCAACCCCGACGGCACCAAAGTTGGAGGCCATCAGGCCTCCTCCGCCTCGATGGTCTCCATCCTCACCGCGCTCTACTTCCACGCCCTCCGCCCCGGCGACCGCGTCTCCGTCAAGCCCCACGCCTCGCCGGTCTTTCACGCCATCCAGTACCTCCTCGGCAACCTGCCCCGCCACTACCTCACCACGCTGCGCGCCTTCGGCGGCCTGCAGGCCTACCCCTCGCGCACCAAAGACCCCGACCCGGTGGACTTCTCAACGGGCTCGGTAGGTCTCGGTGCCGTGGCACCGGCCTTCGCGGCCCTCGCCGCCCGCTATGCGGCGGCCCACTTCGGCACGCCCGATACACGCCGCTTTATCGCCCTGGTCGGCGATGCCGAGCTCGATGAGGGCAACGTCTGGGAGGCGGTGCTCGACCCGGCGCTGGACGGGCTGGAGAACCTGCTCTGGATCGTCGACCTGAACCGCCAGAGTCTGGACCGGGTGGTGCCAGGGATCCGTGCCGCCCACCTCAAGCAGCTCTTCGCCGAGAGCGGCTGGCGGGTGCTGGAAGCCAAATACGGCCGCCGCCTCCAGGCCCTCTTCGCCAGGCGGGGCGGCCAGGCTTTGCGCCGCCGTATCGACGAGATGCGCAACGAGGAGTACCAGGCGCTCATCCGCCTGTCTGGCCCCGAGTTGCGCCCACGCCTGGTTGGCGACGACCCGGTCCTTGCCCGCCTACTCGCCTCTGTGCCCGACGCGGAACTGCCAGCCGTGCTCGCCAATCTTGGCGGCCACGACCTCGGCGAGCTGCTGGCCGTCCTGGCCCAGGCCGACGCCGAGCCGCGCCGCCCGACGATCATCTTTGCCTACACGATCAAGGGCTGGGGCCTGCCAATCGCCGGACACCCCCTGAACCACTCCCAGCTCCTCTCGGCCGAGCAGATCGAGGCCCTCGGCGCCGCCCTCGGGGTGCCCCCCGATGACCCGTGGGCCGGCTTCGACCCCGCTACACCCGCCGGTCGCCTCTGCGCCGCCGCTGCGACCCGCCTGTACGGGCCGCCACCCACCGGAGCGGCCAGTGGCTCCGCAGCGGCCTGGTCGATCGCGGCGGCCGTTCCCGACGACCTGGAACTACCGACCGCGGGCAGCACCTCCACTCAGGAGAGCTTCGGACGGGCCCTGATGCGCCTGGCGGACATCCCTGGCCTGCGCGAGCGGATCGTCACCGCCTCGCCCGATGTGTCGGTCTCCACCAATCTGGCCGGATGGATCAACAAGACCGGCGTTTTCGCCCCGCGTGAGGAGCCCGACTTCGAGAGCGCCGAGGTCTACCGGCTGCTGCGCTGGAAGCGAGGCCCGGCGGGCCAGCACATCGAGCTCGGCATCTCGGAGATGAACCTCTTCATGCTGCTGGGGATGTTTGGCCTCTCCACCGAACTGCTAGGCGAGCCGCTCATTCCCATCGGCACCGTCTATGATCCCTTCGTCTGCCGGGGGCTCGACGCGCTGATCTACGGCCTTTACTCGGGCGCCCGGTTCATCGTGGCCGGCACCCCCTCTGGCGTAACGCTTGCCCCCGAAGGCGGCGCCCACCAGTCCACCGTTACCCCTTCGCTGGGTATAGAGCTGCCCAACCTGGAGAGCTTCGAGCCCTGTTTCGCCCAGGAGCTCGCCTGGATCATACCCGAGGCGATCCGGCAGTGCGCGGATCGGCGCGCAGGCCGGGCTACCTACCTGCGCCTCTCCACCCGCCCGGTGGAGCAGGCCCTGCTCACACCGGCCCTGCGCCGCCTCGGCCCCGCCGAGCTGCGCCGGCAGGTCCTTCTCGGCGGCTACCGCCTGATAGATCGGCACGACCACGCCGACCACCCGGCCGCACCGGTGGTACAGATCGCCGTGTCCGGCACCCTGGTGCCCGAAGCCGTGGCCGCCGCTGCGTTGCTACGCCGCGAGGGCGTCGCGGTGAACGTGCTCTGCCTCACCAGCCCCCGCCGGCTCTACGAGCGCTGGCGCGCGGCGGGCAGTACGGGCGCACCCTTCCCGTGGCTCATCCCGCTGGACGAGGCCAGCGCCCCGATCATCACCGTCCACGACGCGGCCTCCCACGCCCTGGCCTGGCTCGGCGCCGTCCACGGCGCGCCCGTGACGGCGCTCGGCGTCGATGCCTTCGGCCAGTCGGGCGGACGCGCTGATCTCTACCGCGCCTTCGGCCTCGACGCCGAGCAGATCGCCGTCGCCGCCTTCGCCGCCGCCGACCGCGTGCTGGGGCCGTAGAGACGCCCCACTGGGGCGTCTCTACGGCCCACCGGGGCGTCCCCACCACAGCTCCACGCCGGCCGAGGCACTCACGAAGCCGTTCGCATCGATTTCGTAGATCTCGGCCCGCAGCGGCCCGGCGCCGGCTGGCGCGCGGAAGTCGATCGAGGCGTTGAATCGCGCAGGCTCACCGGAGAAGCCGCTTACCACAAAGCTACCAAAGCCCAACTCGGCATCGCGCTGATCGCTGATGCGGTAATAGAGCACCCCGCCTACGGGGTAACGCGCCGTGCGGCCCGTGATCACCACCGGGCTGCCCACCTGCGTGCCCAGGGGCGGCATCTCGATCGTAATCTGCTGCCGCAGCGCCACCGTGCTCAACTCCAGGGTAGCGGTAGCGAGAAATGCCAGCGTGAAGGGGTCCTGATCGTAGAGGTCGATCCGCAGCGGCCTACCGAGCTCCGGGTAGGCAAAGGCCAGGCTTGCCACAAAGCGGCTACCCTCCTGGGGGCTGCCTGAAACCGGGAAGAAGCCACCACCAACCTGGACCCCGGCGCTGTTATAGATCGCGTAGCCCAGGCCGCCCGAGAGCGGGAAGCGCACCGTCCGGCCGGTGATTGTCACCGGGTTCCCCACCCGAGTTCCCGGCGCCGGGGTCTCAAAGCTGATGCGCTGAGGTACCGGCGCAGCCACCAGCGGCAGATCGGCCAGGCTCACCACAGCCCCGCTCACGTCCACCTCAAGCAGCTGCAGCGTCAGCGAATCGCCCTCCAGCGGCTCGGCGAAGGTCACCTGAGCGATAAAGAAGGACGGCTCGCCTGGGTTCCCCGGGATGAAGAAGCTGCCCGAGCCGAGCACCCGGCCGTCGCTGGCGAGCACCACATAGCGCAGGGCAGCATTGGCGGAGAGGCGGGCCACTCGGCCAGTGATCGTGGCCGGACTACCCACCTGGGTGCCGGGGGACGGTGTCTCAATCGTGATCTGCTGCCCGGCGGGGGCCTGCGCCGCAGCTGGCGCCACGGCATCGAAACCGAGCGCGGCGAGCAGCAGGGCGGCGAGCAAGGCCAGGCGGCGTGCGGCGCGGGCAGCCATGGGCGTATTCCTTTGCAACAGGCGTACGGTCGCATGTCGTAGTAAGATAGCGACAGACCCGGGATCTTGCAACTCGAAAGGCCAGAAGGATGCCGATCGTCCGCATCGATCTGTTAGCCGGGCGCCCGGCGGAGCGCAAGGCCGAACTGCTGCGCCGCGTCACCGAGGTCGTGGCGAGCACGCTGGGGGTTGCGCCGGCGCAGGTGCGCGTCCTGCTGACCGAGTATCCGCCCGAGCACTGGACCATCGGCGGTGTGGCAGCCGCGCCCCCGGCCCCGGACCCGAGCGCGCCTGTGCCCGGCGCTCTTGAGCCGGACCCTCTCGTGCCCGAAAATCTCGACCCGCGCTGAGGGGGGCCAGGCCACAGGGGACAGGGCCGCCGCACGCCGCGCGTCATCAGACGAGAGAGTCGTCTCGCGGACCGTGTGCCGGCGCACAACGGACCAGCCGGCACCGTGGCGAGCGGCCTGGCGCGCTGATCCAGTGCGTTGATCCCGTCATGACCCTACCCGTCGCACACGGGCGAGTCGCGCTGTACGGCGGCGCGAGCGTCGGGGAGTCGGCGAGACTCCCAGCGCAGCCTCGACGGCGAGTTCGGCGTCAGTGGCGTCGGTGGGGCGATCGAGAGTGGCTTGCAGCAGCGCGGCAGGCACAACCTCGCCATGGCAGCCCCTGTGCCGCGCCGCCCCCGTCGCTACAACGCAGGCAACGCACTATCGGGAGAACGTCGATGAGCGCCGCAGACCTGGCCACCCCTGGGTAACTCCTTGCCGCCGCCGAGCGCCTGCCGGCAGAGCAACTGGCCGCCTTCGCTGTGCCCGCCGGCCCGGCCCCGCCCGACGTGCGTGCAGATGCCCACCCGCCTCCGCACGACCTATCGCCGCCCAGGGTGATCTGAAGACGGCGCGCGCGGAGATTCAGGTGCAGGATGGGGGGCTCTCTTCTACTTGAGCAAATGCGTTCCGGGAGTCTACAGGTCAAGTACCAAGCGCAAGCCCTGGTTGACATCCGCGAGCGTTGTGGCAGATACCTGTCCGACCTGCTCATCAAGATCCGTCTTGTCGAGGGTGATGATTTGCGAAACATTGATCACGGAGTCTCTGGGCAAACCTGACTCCCGTGCACGCAGCAAGACATTCCCCGGTGCTGCGGCGAGACGCAGGTTACTGGTGATGACGGCAACGATGACCGTCGCGATACGACTGCGCGTAAACGAATCGGCTTGAACGAGCAGTACCGGGCGACGGAAAGCCGGACCTGAACCAGCGGCGTCGGGAAGGTTTGCCCACCACACATCACCGCGTTGCATCACCAATCGTCCCCAGCAAGCATACGCTGCTGTGCCGCCTTGAATGTCGGATCGAGTGAGCTCGTTTCTTCTGCATAGACCTGATCGAGAGCGGCCGTAATCTGCTCAGTTTGTTGGGCCTGGAGATAGATCTGAAGCGCGCGGGCATACAGTTCGCTGCGCGACAGGCCGTGCGCACGAGCGTACTCTTCCGCAGCCCTGAACAAGGCATCTGGAATAGAAATGGCGGTCTTCATAGCGGTCAGTATAACCCGAGTTATACCGGCAATCAAGAGCGGTGCCGGTGGCACAGGCTTCTACGGTAGAGCGGCCCATGTTGGGCGCGGCCCCCGTTTCTGTTGGGCGTCCAAACGAAAACGCCCGGCGATATCCGCCGGGCGTTTTGTGCTGGTCACTGGTTGGCTCCCCGACCTGGATTCGAACCAGGAACCTACTGATTAACAGTCAGCCGCTCTACCGTTGAGCTATCGGGGATTGTGGTTTCGCAACGCGCCTGAGTATAGCACAGCTCAACGCGGCGTGCAAATCGGGCGCGAGAACGGGGTGTGACGTAAAGTCCTGCACTTACGCGGCACCCGCCAGCTCACGCTGGCGGCGCACGCTCCAAGGACGACGCCAGGGATGGCCCTGCTTCGGTTC
>SFCB01000252.1 GCA_004367505.1 Chloroflexi bacterium OHK40
ATGGGGCGTCTCTACGCGGTGCGTTCGGGCGGAGACGCCCCGATGGGGCGTCTCTACGCGGTGCGTTCGGGCGGAGACACCCCGATGGGGCGTCTCTACGCGGTGCGTTCGGGCGGAGACGCCCCGATGGGGCGTCTCTACTGGCGGTACCGGGTTCTGGGTGCGACGCCCCGATGGGGCGTCTCTACGCGGTGCGATGAGGGTGGCTGGCCATGAGAGCATTTCTCGGCATGGTTGAGCCGGCTGTCAGGGGCTTGAGCGCGTCGGACGACATCCGTTTTCTCCGGTTCCTGGCTCGTGGTTCTTGCTCAGGCCCGCTCAAGCAGTGCCACGGGGAAGAGTGCCAGTAGCTCTGCGAGTGGGAGCCCCGGCTCACCGTCGTGCTCGCCGACGACGAGGTTTGCCCCGGTGAAGCGATCGCGGTAGCGCTCGCCCCGGTCAACGTGAGGGAGTGGCAGCCAGGTGTTGCCCCAGAGCGTGCCCACTGGTGGCCGCTCCTCGCCTCCGGCAAGGCGCAACGCCAGCCGTGGGACAACGGTGAGGGCCTCGTCGGCGCCGTGGCGCCGCGCGAAGGCCACTACGTGCTCTGCCCGCTCGCCAGCGGCCCCGAGCGGCAGGTACACCCCCTCGGCGAAGAGCGCCGGTCGCTCACGCCGCAGCCCCAGCGCCCGGTGTGTCAGGTAGAGCTTGATCCGCCCGTCGGTGGCGTGCTCCAGTAGCTCTGTGGCCAGCCCGGCCAGATCACCGCCGGCGATTCGGGTGCGCAGCTCACCCAGGAGGCGCGCCCGCAGCCCGTAGTCCACCGGCCGGCGGTTGTCCGGGTCTACCAGGCTCAGGTCCCACAGCTCGCAGCCCTGGTAGAGATCGGGCACGCCGGGAGCCGTGAGCTTGATCAGCGTTTGGGAGAGGCTGTTGAAGCGCCCGAAGTAGGCGACCCTCCGGCTGAAGCTCCCCAGCTGCTCAAGGAATCGCGCGCTGCGCCGTGGGTCGAGGATCTCGGCCACAAAGCGCCGCACCGCCTCATCGTACTGTTCGTTCGGATTGATCCAGCTCGTATGGACTTTCGCCTCGCGGGTGGCCTTCTCCATGTACTGGAGGATGCGCTCGCAGAAGGCACTCAGCTCGGCGGGTGTGGGGCCAGCCTCCTCGAAGGGCCAGGCGCCCACGAGCGTCTGGTAAAGTAAGTACTCGTCGTTGCGCGAAGGTAGGGCTTCGCCGTCCACGTTGGTCTTCCTGGCGGCATTCAGGCGCGACCATGCGGCTACCGCCCGGCGCCACTCCCGTGGCAGCTCAGAGAGCACGTTGATCCGGGCGCGCACGTCTTCGCTGCGCTTGGTATCGTGGGTAGAGGTGGCGAGCAGCGAGCCCGGCCAGCGGCGGCTGCGCTCGCCGGCGTGGTGATGGAGCGCGTCTACGGTGGTGCCGAAGTGTTCAGGGTGGCCACCCACCTCGTTGAGCGAGACGAGCCGGTTGTAGACATAAAAAGCCGTATCTTCGACCCCCTTGGCCATCACCGGGCCGCTGAGTTGCTGGAACTTCATCACGAAGCGGACCACCTCGTTCTGGGCCTCGGGAGCGAAGCTGTCGAGATTGCGCAGCAGCAGCGTGTCGCGCAGAAAGTCGAAGATCGCCTGGGCCGTGCGGGGGTTGCGCCGCCGGGCCTCGCGCACCGCCGCCTCGACGAAGCGTTCGTCCCATGGCGTGACACTGCCAGGGCCGCTGATATAGGTGCGGTAGACGGGTAGAGCGGCCAGCACCTCGCGGATGGCGAAGGTAAGGCTGTTGAGCGTGAAGTCGCGGTAGCGCCGGTTCGCCTCGGTGAGCCGGTCGAGGAGGTGGCTGAGGGTATTCACCTCGCTCGCCAGGGAGATGAGCATGATCTCCTTCTTCTTGGCATTCACGAGGTTGGCAAACGGCGGCTGCGGCCCGACCACATCGGCATAGAGTCGGTCGAGCTCGCGCCGGCTCGCCTGATCGACAAAGATGCCGTTCACCTCATTGAGGAAGTCGTAGCCCGTCGTGCCGGCGATCGCCCAGTCCTCGGGCAGCGTCTCGCCGGCGGAGAGGATCTTCTCGGCCACCACGTAGAGGGGCCAGTGCACGGGCCCCGCGCCCGTGGCGGCGAAGCGCTGCTCGATCCAGGCCTGCACCTCACTGGCGAGATCCTCGGGCAGGACCAGGCCGTTGGGGCCGCTCTCGGCGATGCCGAGGTGCGTTGCGGCCCGGTATGCCAGGTAACTCGTCTGGAGTTGGCGAAAATAGTGCGCCGGGTTCCACAGGCCGTCGGGGTGGTCGATGCGCAGGCCGCTGGCGTGACCATCGGCGAGCAGGCGCAGAATGAGTTGGTGGGTGGCCTGGAGCACCTCGGGCAACTCCACCCGAATGGCGGCCAGGTCGTTGATGTCGAAGAAGCGGCGGTAGTTGATCTCTTCGGCGGCTACGCGCCAGAAGGCCAGCCGGTACGACTGGTTGGCGATCAGTTCGTCCAGCCGGTCGAAGCTGCGCGGGTCGCCGGGAATACCGTTGAAGTGGGTGATGGTCGCCGCGATCGCCGCGCGCACGGCGGGGCTGCGCTCGTACAGGCTGTGCAGGCGCCGCTTGATCACCTCCTTCTCCCGGTTGCGTTCGAGCACCTTGTCGGGCGCCGTCTCGGTGCGGCATGGCAGGTAGGAGATCGCGGTGAGAATACTCTGCAGCTCAACCACATCGTCGTGGGCCGGGCCAAGCTCGGCGATCAGTTCCTCGAGGCGGTAGGCGAGCAGCAGGCTATAGCTGCGAGGGGCGACGGGGAAAGTGTGGTCCCAGTAATCGAGGAAGAAGGCTCCATCGGCGTAGCGCAGGCGCAACTCGCCCCGTTCGAGCACATTGCCGTACTGATCACCGAGCACGGGCAGCAGCACCTTATGCTGGAGCTCGGGCGGCACGGGGGACCAGTCGATGTCGAAATAGGCGGCATAGATCGAAGCCGGGCCGTTCTCCAGCACATCGGTCCACCAGCTATTGCGCAGATCGCCGATGCCCATATGGTTGGGCACGACATCGAGTAGCAAGCCGAGACCGTGATGGCGCAACGCCTCGCTGAGGCGCCGGAACGCCTCCTCGCCGCCCAGGTCGGGACTGATCGCGCTATGGTCGGTGATATCGTAGCCGTGGGGGCTCCCGGCGCGGGCGGTGAGCAGCGGTGAGGCGTAGAGGTCGCTGATGCCGAGGTCGTCGAGGTAGGCGGTGAGCGGCACCGCGGCGTCGAGGGGAAAGCCGGCGTGAAATTGCAGCCTGTAGGTAGCGCGCGGGGTTCGTCGGGGCAGGCGGCTCAGCAGATCAGCGATCGCGGCCCGCTGCCGCGTCTGCTCGGCCGTTGACATGACACTCCTTCAGGGAATACGGAACTTGAGCCGCTTCCCTAGCGATGTAAAGGCCTCTACCCATTCGCGGGCGTCCAGGTAGCCCTGGGCCGCCTCCTCCTGGAATTCGGCGTACACGCTCTGGAGCAGCTCGAAGTAGACATTCTGCGTCTTCCAGACATCGACCTCAAAAGGCAAGCTGCGGGCCAGGGCGACGGCGCCATCAAGCTGCTGGAGCAGCGCCACGTCTTCCGGGCTCTCGCGGAAGATCTCCGTGATCCGCTCGATCGTACGCGCAAGGGCATAGCCGAGCCCCTCGGCATCCAGCGTGACGCCCGAGCGCTCGGCCTCGCGGCGCAGGGCGTGGATCCGGTCGAGGTCGAGGCTTTCGGCCTCGATCAGACGCCGGAGCTCGGTGTTGATCGCGAACTGGGCGGCGATCTGAAATTCACGGGGCACGGGCGTGCCCATACTGGCCAGAAAGCGCATCAGCGGGGCGTGATGCTCATAGATCTGGCGGTAGGCGGCCTCGGCCTCGGCTAGGCTGGAGCGAAGGATCATCCCCAGGATGCGGCGCTGCTCGTCGCCGAAGAGCAGCTTGAGCGAGTAGGACTCCTGCCCGAAGTTGCGGTCAACCAGGCGGATCACGCCGGGGATGTCGGCGCGCAGAAAGAGCTCAGTGATCTCAGCGACCAGCGTGCGATAGGCCTCCTCGCTCTGGAATTCGCGCACCCCGCCGGAGATGTTGTGGTCGCCCAGGTGCAGCACGCCGAAACTGAGGCGGGCCGAGTCGCCGGTGATCGTCGAGGTGATGCGGATGCGGCCGAGGGCCAGGCGGCTTTTGCCGGCGGGGATGAGTTGGTAGTCCTCGCGCTCTACCTCGTAGCAGTAGACGCGCTCGCGATCCTCCTTGCCGTCGAAGAGCGAGGCCATGGCATAATGGGCGCCCACCTTGCGCAGGTCGACGATTGCCGGGCGCACGCTGCGCTCGTAGATCTGGCGCCCATCGCCCTGGGCCGGGTCGTTGCTACGGGCGCGGGCCAGGCGTTCGAGGAACGGTGTCTCGAAGTCCTCGCCGAAGAGCTCGTGGGCCAGTTGCAACGCCCGGCCGGCGTACATAATCACCTGGATGGTCTCGATGCCGGCGAGATCGTCGAAGAACCAGCCGCAGGAGGTGTACATCAGCATCAGGTGGCGCTGCAGCTCCATGAGCTTGAGGGCGGCGATGCGCTGGCCCTCGTCGAGCTTGCCGCGCCCATGGCGCCCGAGGAAGCGGCCCACCGTTTCGTCGGAGCGGTCGAGGATCAGCTCGATATACTCGTCGCGGGCGGCCCAGGGGTCGTGGAGCAGGCGCCGGCCCAGGCCCTCGAACTTCGGGGCGAGGGTGTCCCGTAGCCAGTCGAGGGCGGCCCGGAGGGGCTCGCGCCAGGCCTGGTTCCAGCCAGGGTTGCCGCCGGTATTGCAGCCACAGTCGCGGCTCCAGCGACCCACGCCGTGAACGCAGCTCCAGGCGGTGTTTTCGATGATCTGCGCCTCGAAAGTGGGCGGGTACTGCGCCAGGTAGCTGGCATAGTTCGTCAGGCGGGCCAGGCCGCGCTCCTCAATGTACTGGAGCGCATAGGCGAGGGCCATCTCCCCGTGGCGGTGGTGGTGGCCGTAGGTTTCCCCGTCGGTGGCGATATTGGCGATCTGGGGCCAGGGACGGTACTCGCTGAAGGTGCCGGCGATCCGGTTGGCGAAGGTGGCGCCGTTGGCGAGCAAGCGCTCGAAGGCCACCGCTCGCGAGACGGGCCCGTCGTAGAAGAAGACGGCGATCGAGCGCTCGCCCCGCAGCCGCACCAGGTAGGGCCTGGTCGGGTCGATCCGCCCGCCGGTCACGTCCGTCCAGACCATCTCGCCAAGCTTGCGAAAGTGGCTGGCCTGCCCGGGCTCCAGCACGGTGAAGCGGATGCCTTGCTCGGCCATAATATCGAGCGTCTCCAGGTCGACGGCGGTCTCGGGGAGCCACATCCCCTCGGGGCGTCGCCCGAAGCGGTGCTCGAAATCCCGGATGCCCCAGGCCACCTGCGTTACTTTGTCGCGGCGCGAGGCGAGCGGCATGATCATGTGGTTGTAGCACTGGGCCATAGCCGAACCGCGCCCGAAACTCCGGGCGCTCTCCCGGTCGGCCTCGAGGATGGCCACATAGACGGCGGGAGCCTGTGCTTCGAGCCAGCTAAGCAGGGTTGGCCCGACGTTGAAGCTGATACGGCTGTAGTTATTGACGATCCGCACGATCTGGTTCTGGCCGTCGAGGATGCGCGAGGCGGCGTTCTGCTCGTAGCACTCGGCGGTAATGCGCTCGTTCCAGTCGTGGTAGGGGTAGGCTGAATCCTGCTGCTCGATCGCCTCGAGCCAGGGGTTCTCGCGCGGCGGCTGGTAGAAGTGGCCGTGGATGCAGATGTAGCGCTCAGGCATGGGTTAGCAGCAGGCAACTGTGGGCCTCGACGACACCACAGGATTCTAACACGCCGTCGCGACCGGGGCCGCCCGTTCTGGCCCCGGGTTCGGCCCATCTGGGGTCGGCGGTGTCGAGGAGAGGCTTCCAGCGCCCGGGGGGCAGTTCCACGGTGCGAGCCTCGGTGGCGAAGTTGAGCACGGCGAAGAACTCCACGCCATCGGAGCGGCGGCGCCAGGTGAGCACCCCACGGGCCTCGTCGGCGCTGGCAATGGTTGCGTCGAGCGAGGTTGGGCGGAGGGCGGGCACGGCGCGGCGAAGCCGCAGCAGCTCGGTATAGAGCGCCTGGAGCACAGCGTGGCGCCCCTGGCCTCTCAGGCTATGGTCGAGTCTGGAGCGCCGGAAGGTGGCCGGGTCCTGTGGGTCGGGCAACTCCTGGCCGGGGGCCACAAAGGCGGCGAACTCCTGTTTGCGTCCCTCGCGCACACCGCGAACGAGCGCCTCGTCGCCGTGGTCGGTGAAATACTGGAAGGGTGCCGGCTCGCCGTACTCCTCACCCATAAAGATCAGCGGGGTAAAAGGGCTCAGCAGGCAGGCAGCGGCGGCCAGCTTCAGCTGCGCGAAGCTCAGGGTTGCGCTCAAGCGATCGCCCATGGCCCGGTTGCCCACCTGGTCGTGGTTCTGGATGCAGACGACGAACTGGTCGGGCCGGCGGCCAGTGGGGCTGCGGCCGAAGCGCTGGCGCCGGTGGGCCGCGTAGTCTCCCGCGTACACATAGGCCCGCTGGAGCGCGGTCACAATCTGGGCGAGCTGGCCGAAGCCCTGGTAGTAGCCGGCGCGCTCGCCGGTGAGAGCCGCATGGATGGCGTGGTGCAGATCGTCGGCCCACTGCCCATCGAGGCCGTAGCCGCCGGCCTCAGCCGGGGTGATCAGCCGGGGGTCGTTCAGATCGCTCTCGGCGATCAGCAGGGCCGGGCGGCCGAGACGGGCCGCCTGGGCGCGAGCGGCGTCGGCCAACTCCTCCAGCAGGTGATAGGCCGAGCGGTCGTAGATCATCTGCACGGCGTCGAGGCGCAGGGCATCGATATGGTACTCGCGCAGCCAGTGGAGGGCGTTCGCGATCACAAAGTGGCGCACCGGGTCGCTCTCGGGGCCATCGTAGTTGATGGCGTCGCCCCAGGGGGTGCGGTAGCGGTCGGTGAAGAAGGGCCGTGCCGTGGCCCAGAGGTAGTTGCCCTCCGGGCCGAAGTGGTTATAGACCACGTCGAGCACCACCGCCAGGCCCTCGCGGTGGGCGGCATCTACCAGGCGCTTGAGCCCGAGTACGCCGCCATAGGCGGTGTGGGGCGCATAGAGATAGACGCCGTCGTAGCCCCAGTTGCGCGTGCCGGGAAAGTGTGCCACGGGCATGAGCTCGATCGCGGTGATCCCGAGCTCGCGCAGCGTGCGCAGGTGCGGGATGATCGCCTCGAAGGTGCCCTCCTGCGTGAAGGTGCCTACGTGGAGTTCGTAGATCACATAGTCACGCAGGGGAATGCCACGCCACGCGCCATCGCTCCAGGCGAAGTGATCGTCCACGAGGGCCGAGGGGCCGTGCACACCCTCGGGCTGATGGCGCGAGGCCGGGTCCGGATACTCCTGGCCGTCCACCACGAAGCGGTAGCGGGCGCCCGGGGCCAGGCCGCCAGCCTCGGTGTGCCAGTAGCCACCCTCGGTACGTTCCATGGGCAGGCGCTGGACGGTGTCGATCAGGTTCAGTTCCACAGTCCGGGCGAGCGGTGCCCAGAGGGTAAAACGGGCCACCCCGTTGTCGCGAAGGCGCGCGCCGGGGGGGACTTCGTAGGCCGGGACCGGAGTTGTCATAGAACGGGTATGGCTGGACTACAAGCACCCGCGCGCCTTCGTAGCCCAGGCTTCTGGGGGGCTTGTGGTCACCCCTGGCTCTTAAAGAACAGCGCTCCGAGCGGTGGGAGATCGATCACGAGCGAGTGAGGCCGCCCGTGGGCCGGGTGGTCCTCGGCCATGCGCCCGCCGGCGTTGCCCACGCCGCTACCCCAGTACTCAGCGGCGTCGCTGTTGAAGATCTCCTGCCACCAACCCAGGCGCGGCACGCCCACCCGATAGTTGTAGCGCACCACTGGAGTTGCGTTGACGATCACCAGGATCAGGTCGCCATTGCTGCGGGCCTTGCGCATAAAGGAGTAGGTACTGCCCTCGGCATCGCCCGCGTCTACCCACTCATAGCCGGCCGGGTCGGCATCAAGCTCGTGCATGGCTGGCTCATTGATGTAGATCTGGTTGAGCGTGGCGAGCGTATCGAGCACTCCGCGATGAGAGGGGAAGCTCAGCAGGTGCCAATCCAGGCTCTCGTCGTGCTTCCACTCGCGCCACTGGCCGAACTCACCGCCCATGAAGAGCAGCTTCTTGCCTGGCTGGGCGAACATATAGCTGTAGAGCAGGCGCAGATTAGCAAACTTCTGCCACACATCGCCCGCCATCTTGTCGAGCAGCGAGCCCTTACCATGCACAACCTCATCGTGGGAGAGGGCGAGCACATAGTTCTCGCTGAACATATAGAGCCCCCGGAAGGTGAGCTCGTTATGGTGAAAGCGGCGGTAAATCGGGTCGCGGCGAAAGTATTGCAGCGTATCGTGCATCCAGCCCATATCCCACTTGAAGCCGAATCCCAGGCCACCGACGTAGAGCGGGCGGGAGACCATCGGCCAGGCGGTGCTCTCCTCGGCGATCGTCTGTACGTCGGGGAAGTGCTTATACACCTCGGCATTGAACTGGCGCAGGAACATGATCGCTTCAATATTCTCGTTGCCGCCGTACTCGTTGGGGATCCACTCACCGGCCTTCCGCGAATAATCCAGGTAGAGCATACTGGCCACGGCGTCCACCCGCAGCCCATCGATATGGTACTGATCCAGCCAGCAGAGCGCCGAGCTGATCAGGAAGCTGCGCACCTCGTTGCGGCCGTAGTTGAAGATGTAGCTACCCCAGTCGGGGTGGTAGCCCTTGCGCGGGTCGGCGTGCTCGTAGAGATGGGTGCCATCGAAGTAGCTCAGGCCGAAGCCATCGGTGGGAAAGTGGGAGGGTACCCAGTCGAGGATCACCCCGATCCCTTGCTGGTGGAGGTAGTCCACAAAGTACATAAAATCCTGGGGCGTACCGTAGCGGCTGGTGGGCGCGAAGAAGCCGGTGGTCTGGTAGCCCCAGGAGCCGTAGAAGGGGTGCTCGGTTATGGGGAGCAGCTCGACGTGGGTGAAGCCGCAGCGCTTGACGTGCTCGGCGAGGCGTGGGGCAAGCTCGCGGTAGCTCAGCGTGCGGCCACCCTCCTCAGGCACGCGCATCCACGAGCCTATGTGTACTTCATAAATCGACATGGGCGCCGAGAGGCCCTGGAGCTTGCCGCGTGTCTGCATCCAGGCGCTGTCGCCCCATGTGTAGGCCCGATTCCAGACAATCGCGCCGGTGCGGGGGGGGACCTCGTAGTAGGTGCCGTAGGGGTCGGTCTTGTCCTCGCGGTAGCCGTAGTAGCGCGAGGCGATATGGAACTTATAGCAATCGCCGCGTTTGGCCTCGGGGATGAAGGCCTCCCAGATCCCGGAACTGCCACGGACGCGCATGGGGTTGCGCCCGGTGTCCCAGCCATTCCAGTCGCCGATCACGGCAACATATTCTGCGTTGGGCGCCCAGACGGCGAAGTAGGTGCCGCGCTCGCCATCGATAACGGCTTCGTGGGCACCAAGCTTCTCGTAGAGCCGGAAGTGGTTGCCCTCGTTGAAGAGGTAGATGTCGTCGTCGGTGAGCAGGGGCGCGGCGCTGGGGCCGGCCTGCACAATGGCCACCGCCGTCTCGGAGGGCTGGTCTGTGGGGGGCGCCTGCCTGGCTCTGCTGCGCCTGGCCGGCTGGGCGGCGGCGCCGTCGGGCGTGGTGCTCCGGGCGCGGGTACGCCTGGGCGCGGTGGGCTGCGCCTCCCCCTGGGGGTCTGGAGTCTCGGCGACGCCATCGACCTTCCTGGCCCGGCTGCGACGGGTGGGCTTCGTCTCGTCTGACATCGCGATACCTCTTGCTACAGGAGCGATTCCGAGTGCTGCGTGGCCGCAGCGTGCCAGCGTGCCTTACAGGTGCCGCCCGGCCTCGATCATCCTCCGCGTCGACACAAGCCTGGCTGCCCTGACCATCGGCTGCGCCCGGGTGCGCTGGTGCGTACCAGTTCACCGCTACCAACAGGCGCCTGTCGATGAGCAGTTGTTATGCTCCGAGTTGGCGCAGGAGCCCCGCCAGGGGAATGCTGAGCCAGCCCGGACGGTTGTTCATCTCGTAGCCGATCTCGTAGACGACCTTCTCGAGCACATAGACCTCGAGTAGGGTCTCCAGATCGGTGCGCGCGGCGGGCACAAAGGCCGATCCGGCAGTGTGCTCCAGGTAGCTGCGCAGAAAAGCGGCGCTTACCCAGAAGGCCCAGAAGTCGGCCCAGCGCCGCAGGCGGGCCGTATGGTCGGGCGAGACGGTTGTCGCCGCGATACGGCTGAAGAGCGCGCCGTAGGCGGCGTACTGGTAGGAGCGGAGCATGCCCGCCACATCACGCAGCGGTGAGCGTTTGATCCGCCGCTCGCTGATCGGACGTACGGGCTCGCCCTCGAAGTCGATGATCAGATAATCTTTGCCGGTGAAGAGCACCTGCTCCAGGTGGTAATCGCCGTGGGTGCGTGTGCGGGCCGCCTCGATCTTGGCGCCGTTAATGCGCTGGAAGCGCCGTAGCAACTCGTCCTCCATCGCGGCCACGGCTGTCGCCTCGGCGCGCACCTCGTCGGGCAGCTGCGGGAGCAGCTTACGCAGGCCCTGGAAGGTCTGGGCCGTCAGGCTGCGCATCGACTGGTAGAGCGAGCGCTGGTAGAGGAGCGAGAAGGCCTCCGGTGCGAAGGCCGGCCCGGTACCTCTGGCCAGAGCCAGGTGCAGCTCGGCGGTACGCTGGCCGAGCAGCCGGGCGTACTCCAGATAGCCCGCCACCAGATCACCGGGGCCTTCGGGCGGGTCGGCGGGGGCGTCGAGCAGGGCCGCGATGGTAGTAGCCGTCTCGGGGGCTTCCAGGTCGTTTTGCTCTAGGGCCGTATCGAAGAAGCGGCCAAGGACATCGAGGGCGTGGCCACGGGCATTGCCCTCATTGGGCACAAACCCCTGGAGGATGGCGAGGGTAAGGGGTTCCTCGCCGTGGCGCTCATACTCGATCGCGCCGGCCAGCGGTGGGGTGTGCGGGAAGGCCTGCTCCTCGGTGAGAAAGCGGCTGATCTCCAGATCGGGGTTGGTCCCCGCGTCGATCTTGCGGAAGAGCTTCATAATCAGCCGGCCGCCAAAGCTGATCGACGAGTTACTCTGCTCGCCGCGCATCACCTGAGGCTCCAGGTTGTCGGTATCGGCAAGGATAGACCGTAGTGCCCGGGTGGGGTGCCCGCCTAGTTCGCCGCCGCCCGCGCCACGCAGGCGGCGCCGTGAGAGCACCACGTCGAGCAGGGCGCGGGCGAAGCTCCGATCGCCCAGGGGGTCGTAGATCACTCCCGGCTCATCCTGATCTCGGCGCGTGGTCAGCCGCGCGATCACGCTCGGGCGCGCGTCGGCCAGGAGTTGCCGGGCCCGCTCACCCTCGGCGTAGGCCATGGGCAGCAGGTAGGTTTCCGGGCTCCCCTCGGTATACTGCACCGTCGCGAGGGCCAGGTAAGCCATGCCCTCGCCAAAGGGGACCATCACGCTGTCGGCCAGGCTCACGCCCTTGATCTTGCGCGCCTTGGCGCCGAACCAGCGTCGTGGGCGCAGGTAGGCCGGCAGGGCGCGCTCCAGTTGGGCCTGCCGCCCATCGTAGAAGATCGCGTCCCAGGAGCCGGCGCTGATCGACAGCAGCGGCGGCTCGCCCTCCTCGCCGCCCCCCTCCGCGCGCTGCGGCACCAGGCTGAACCAGTAGAAGGAATGGGGGCCGAGCGTGATGAAGTAGGGGTTGTCGCCTACCGGCGGGAACTCAACCTGCCCGAAGAGCTCGACGGGCACGGCGCCCTTGTAGGCCGAGAGATCCAGCTCTACACCCTGCACGAATCGCGAGAGATTGGCGATCACCAGGATCGTCTCATCCTCGTGGCGCCGCACGAAGCACAGCACCTTGCGATTGTCGGGCTGCAGGAACTCCAGGCTGCCCCGCCCAAAGGCCTTGTAGCGCTTGCGCAGCGCAATCAGGCGCTTCGTCCACCAGAGCAGCGAGTGCTGATTGGCCTGCTGGTTCTCGACGTTGACCATCTCGTAATGGTACTCGGGGTCGGTGATCACCGGCAGGTAGAGTTTCTGGGGGTTGGCCCGCGAGAAGCCAGCATTGCGATCGCCCGTCCACTGCATGGGTGTGCGCACACCGTTCCGGTCGCCGAGGTAAATGTTGTCGCCCATGCCGATCTCATCGCCGTAGTAGAGCACCGGGGTGCCCGGCAGCGAGAAGAGCAGCCCGTTGAGCAGTTCGATCTTGCGGCGATGGTTGCCCAGCAGGGGCGCGAGGCGGCGCCGGATGCCCAGGTTGATCCGCGCCTGCGGATCTCTGGCGTAGGTGCGGTACATATAGTCCCGCTCCTCGTCCGTCACCATCTCCAGCGTCAGTTCGTCGTGGTTGCGCAGGAAGATCGCCCACTGGCAATTTTCGGGAATGCTGGGCGTCTGGCGCATAATGTCGATAATCGGGAAGCGATCCTCCTGGTGAACCGCCATATAGAGCCGTGGCATCACCGAGAAGTGGAAGGCCATGTGGCACTCGTCGCCATCGCCGAAGTAGGCGATCAGGTCTTCCGGCCACTGATTGGCCTCAGCCAGGAACATGCGCCCCGGGTAACGAGTATCCATGCGGCGGCGCAGCTGCTTGAGAAACTCGTGGGTGCGCGGCAGGTTCTCGCAGTTCGTCCCCTCCTCCTCGTAGAGATAGGGGATGGCGTCAAGGCGCATGCCGTCCACGCCCATCTCGAGCCAGAAGTCCATGGCCTTGAAGATGGCTTTGTGGACGGCCGGATTCTCGAAGTTCAGATCCGGCTGGTGGCTATAGAAGCGATGCCAGTAGTAGGCCCCCGCCACCGGGTCCCATGTCCAGTTGCTCGTCTCAAAGTCTTTAAAAATAATCCGGGCATCTTTATACTTTTCGGGGGTATCGGACCAGACATAGAAGTCGCGGTAGCTCGATCCGGGCTTGCTCCGGCGCGCCCGCTGGAACCACGGGTGCTGGTCGGAGGTGTGATTGCAGACGAGCTCGGTGATCACCTTGAGGCCCCGGCGGTGCGCCTCGCGGATGAAGCCCTTCACGTCCTGCAGGGTGCCGTAGGAGGGGTTGACCTCGTTATAGTCGGCGATATCATACCCATCGTCGCGCAGGGGCGAGGGATAGAAAGGCAGCAGCCAGATCGCGGTCACCCCCAGGTCTTGCAGGTAGTCGAGGCGCGCCGTCAGGCCCTTGAAGTCGCCGATACCATCGCCGTCACTATCGGCGAAGGCACGGACGTGTACCTCGTAGATCACGGCATCCTTGTACCAGAGTGGATCGTCCGCAAAGATCTGCGGGGCCTTGCCGGGCCTGGGCTGCTGTGCTGTTGCCATGGTCTCCTGTTGACCGGGGCGCTGGCCCCGGACCACCGCGCAGGGGAGCCGTGGAGCCCCTACGCAAAGTACTCGAACCCGCTTGCGTCACGGACCCGGCGCCGGATGCGCAGAATGTGCACCGGCATCGCCTGGGGGTTAAGCTCAACATAATTAAACTCGCCACGCCAGGTATAGCGCGCGTCGGTGAGCAGATCGTGGGCCTGGTAATCCCCCTCCAGGCCCCACTCAGCGGCGGGCATCTGCACCCAGCCGGCCTGGGTGGCGTTGGGGTCGAGGTTCACCACCACCAGGATGATATCACTCAAGTCGGGGGTTGCCTTACTGTAGGCGATCAGCTGCTCGTTCTCGGCGAAGTTCGTATCCACGCGGTGGAAGCGGATCGACTCGTTGCGCTGCAGGGCCGGGTGCTCCCGGCGAATACGGTTGAGCCGCGCGATAAAGGGGCGCAGGCTGCCGGGCTGCTCGAGATTCCAGTGGTGGATCTCGTACTTTTCGGAGTCGATATACTCCTCGCGGCCTTGCACCGGCACGTGCTGCATGAGCTCATAGACCGGGCCGTAGAGCCCCCAGCTAGCAGTGAGGGTGGCGGCGAGGGCGGCGCGGGTGAGGAAGACGGAGCGCTGGCCCCCGTAGAACTGCGGAGTGAGGATGTCGGGCGTATTCGGCCAGAAGTTCGGGCCGAAGAACTCCCTGGGCTCGCCCTGAGTGAGCTCGAGGAGATACTGGGTGAGCTCCCACTTGTAGGTGCGCCAGGTGAAGTAGGTGTAGCTCTGGGTAAAGCCCCGCTTGGCCAGGCCATACATCACCTTTGGCCGGGTAAAGGCCTCGGAGAGGAAAATCAGCTCGGGATGAGCCTGCTTCAGCTCACCGATGCACCACTCCCAGAAGCGGAAGCTCTTGGTATGGGGGTTGTCCACCCGGAAGACCGTCACGCCCTGGGCGATCCAGTACTCGAAGATACTCTTCAGTTCCTTCCAGAGTCCCTGCCAATCGCGCGACTCAAAGTCGAACGGATAGATATCCTGGTACTTTTTGGGCGGGTTCTCGGCGTACTGAATACTACCGTCGGGGCGGGCCCGGAACCACTCGGGGCGCTCCTTGACGTAGGGGTGATCCGGCGCGCACTGGAAGGCGATGTCGAGGGCGATCTCGATACCGTAGCTCTTCGCCGCCGCCACCAGGGCGTGGAAATCTTCCAGAGTACCGAGCTGAGGGTGAATGCTCTTGTGGCCGCCTTCCACACTGCCGATCGCCCAGGGGCTGCCGGGCTCGCCGGGCTGCGCCACCACGCTATTGTTCTTGCCCTTGCGGAACTCACGACCGATCGGGTGGATGGGCGGCAGGTAGAGGATGTCGAAGCCCAGTTCGGCCACGTAGGGCAGGCGGGCGATCACGTCGCGGAAGGTGCCGTGGCGCCCCGGCTCGGGCGAGGCCGAGCGCGGGAAGAGCTCGTACCAGGACGAGAAGCGGGCGAGGGGCCGGTTCACCTCCACCTGGAGTTCGCGCTCATAGCTGCTGGCGTAGCGGCGCGGCAGGTGAGCGGCCATGCGGGCGGCCAGGTCGGGCGCGAAAGCGGCCTGGGCGTCGCCAGCGCGGAGGGCCTGCTCGTACGCGTGTAGCGCCGCCGCCTCGGGCGCGGGAGCCTGTGCCGCTGCCTCGGCCACCAACTCGGCGCCGATCAGCAGGTCCACCGCGACATCCTGGCCGGCCTCCACGCGCTTGTGCAGCTGATGTTCCCAGGTGGCGAAGCGGTCCATCCAGCCGATCACGGTGTAGCGGTAGCGACCCAGGGTGTCCACCGTAAACTGGCCCCGCCAGCGGTCGTTCGCCAGCGGCTCCATCGGCGCGTCGCGCCACTCCGTATCGCCGGGGCCACGGTAGCGTACCGCGCAGGCGATCACGTCGTGGCCATCGGCGAAGGCATCGCACTCAACGACCACTGTGTCGCCGACGACGCGCTTGATCGGGAAGCGCCCACCATCAAGCTCCGGCGTCACGCGCTCGATCACCACCCGCTGGCGCCCCTCACCAACATCTGCCAGTCCGTTAAGGGCCGCGCTGGCCTCCTGCAGCGTGCCCGCAGTGGTCGACTTCGCCATCGGTGGCATGCTTGTGATCCTCCCCTGGCCTGCTCGCAGCCGCGCGGGGCCAAAACACACAAAGGGTCGGGTGCGAGGCGATGACCTTGCACCGGGCCCTCGATTCTGCTGGTAGGTTCGGCGTTCCAGGCTACACCCGCATTCTACAGAAGCCCGTGAGGTGTGTCAAACCCTTCGCGGCTACATTGGGAGCACACTATGTTGCCGTTATCGCGCCCCGACGCCGCCAGCGGATCGTGCCTCACCACCAGGATGGCGCTGGATCGCGATCTCGCGGAACGCCCCGGTAGGGCTTCTTGACCGCACACGATCTGGGTGGTGGGCTACTGGCGTGCGAGGATTTCTGCTCATGATGTATTTCCTCCCTGGAGCGCTGCTCTGTCTGGGCGTTCACACCGATCGCGGCGTCGATCCTCACAATCTGAAACCCTAGAGCAAGGAGTGCTGAGATGCACAGGCTTGAGTTGAGTCGGGTCAAGCGGACCTTCACGACCCATCGGGTTCCTGCCGCTGCGTTGGGCTGGTATACCCCCGTGGCGCAGCCCCCGGCCATCGGTGATCTGCTCGTCGCCGAGGTGCTTAGCCTTGGTAAGCATAGCTCCATCGAGGACTGCTCTGGCCTCACGCTGTCGATCTTCCCGGGTGATCAGATCGTCGGCGCCTTCGGCAATCGCTATGCCACCGACCAGTATGAGGGGTACGTGCCGGAGGTGCCTGTGACCGAGTGTGACATGCTCTCGATCGGCGGTGTCTGCGGAGAGGTGCGCTCGGCCCATAGCTCGATGTCGGTGCCTACCCGTCTGCGGGTCCTTGGCGCGGTCTGTGACGAAGAGGGCCAGCCGATCAATCTGGCCACCTTCGCCATCCCCCGCCGCCGGGCCCTCCCCCACGGCCAGGTGATCCTCGTCGTCGGCGCCTCGATGAACTCCGGCAAGACGACGACCGTTGGGACGCTGGTGCGCGCACTCACCCGCAGTGGCCATCACGTCGTCGCGGCGAAAGTGACCGGTACCGCTGCGGGCAAGGATGGGCGCTACTTCGCCAGTTGTGGCGCGTCCACGGTGCTCGACTTTACCCACTGCGGTGTTCCCTCGACCTATATGCTCGCCCCCTCCGAGCTCGTGGCCATCTTCCAGCGCCTGCTCAGCAATCTCTACGCCGAGCGGCCGGACTATATCGTGCTCGAGATCGCCGACGGCATCTTTCAGCGTGAGACGCGCATGCTCCTCGCGAGCGATGTCGTCCGATCGAGCGTCGATCACCTCTTCTTCGCCGCCAACGATAGTCTCTCGGCTGAGTGCGGAGCACGCCGGCTCAGGGCCGAGGATTGGCCCCTGCGCGCCGTGACGGGCATGGTCACCACCAGCCCGCTGGCCATGCGCGAGGTTGAGGAAGAGGTTGGCCTGCCCTGTCTGAATATCGAGGCGCTGCTCTCCGAGCGGCTACTGGGCCTGCTTGAGCACGGCAACTCCGTTGCGCTCGGTCAGGCAGCGATCGGCCATGCTGCGTAATCTTCAACGGGTGGCAGCCGGGCTGGAGCTGCCACCCGTCCTTCGCTCGCTTCGCACCAGGCTGCGTTCCAGCCGTCCGATGCTGGTCTTCCGCTGGCTCTGGCCCTTCCTGGCCCCCGAACGTGGCCTGCTCCTGGCGGCAGCGCTGGTGACGCTGCTGCTGACGCTGGTGGAGGTGTTTAGCCCCGTCCTGCTGGGCCTCTTCATCGACTCGCTCCTCGGCGGGCCAGCGACCCCGGTGCCCCTGGGCCGGGTACCCCTGCTCGGGCTGATGCTCGCCGCCGCGCTGGCCCGTGGGTTCCTGGTCGCCCGCCAGCAGATCCAGGCGGGCACCCTTGGCGAGCGCGTGGCGGCCCGCATCCGCAACACCCTCTGGGCACACCTGCAGCAGCTCCCTCTGGAGTACCTGCGGCGCCGGGGGCCGGGCCGGCTCTCGCTGCGGTTCGTCAGCGACACCCGCATGGTCCAGCGGCTGGTTGCCCAGGGCCTCGTCCAGCTCTCCCAGGATCTTGCCCTCCTCTGCGCCATCCTCGTGGTTCTGCTGGTGCTGAACTGGCGCATGGCCCTCGGCGTGGCCCTGGTGTTGCCGCTCTATGCGGTGCTCTTCGGCTGGTTGAATCCGCGCCTGCGCCGGGCCAGCCGGGCTACCCGCCGCAGCCGGAGTCGGCTCTCAGCCTACCTCCACGACCACCTCGTGGGTGTGGTGATCACCAAATCGCTGGCGCGCCAGAACGTGGAGAATCGCCGCCTCGGCCAGCTTACCCGGCGCCTGGCCCGCAACGGTTCGCGCCGGGCCAGGTGGGGTGGCCAACTCCAGGGCCTGGCCGCCGGTACGGTTGCGCTCAGTAGTGTGGTGGTGCTGGCCCTGGCCGCCGGCGAGATCGCCGCAGGCCGGCTTACCGGCGGCACCCTGGTGATGTTCTATACGCTCCTCGGCCTCGTCGTGCCGATCTTCCAGCGCCTGGCCGTGGCGAACCGCACCTTTCAGGAGGCCTATATCTCCCTCGATCATCTCCGCCAGACCTTGAAGGTGGCCCCTGAGCGCCCAGCCGTCGATCGGCGCCCCTCGCTGGTGGTGGAGAGCGGAAAGCTGGTGGTCGAGGATCTGTCCTTCACCCGGCGCGATGGCACGCCCGTGCTCCAGGGCGTGAGCCTGCACGCCAACCGGGGCGAGCTTGTGGCGATCGTCGGGCCGAATGGCGCCGGCAAGACGACGCTGCTGGAGTTGCTGCTGGGCTTCCGCTCGCCCGACGGCGGTCGCATTCTGATCGATGGGCAAGATACGGCCAGGGTCAACCTGGACTCGCTGCGGGTGGCGATCGGTCTGGTGCCCCAGGAGGCGCTGCTCTTCGATGGCACCGTGGCCGAAAATATCGCCTATGGCGTACGCGATGGTGTGCCCGAGGAGCAGCTGCTGCGCGCCGCGCGTCTGGCTGGCGTGCTCCAGATGATCGAGCAGCTTCCCGACGGCTGGGACACCGCCGTGGGGGCGGGGGGACGGGCCCTCTCGGGGGGGCAGCGCCAGCGGGTCGCGCTGGCTCGGGCCCTCGCCGC
>SFCB01000111.1 GCA_004367505.1 Chloroflexi bacterium OHK40
CCTGGGCGCCGCAAGCACCCAGGGCGAGCGTAAGGGCCACGAGGGCCACCAGATGGGTCGGTCGCTGGCTCATTGGTGTGGCAGTGGTAGGGGCGCAAGGGCGCCAACTGGCGTTTCGCCCACGCGAAGGGCAGCGCTCGGGGGATCGCTGCCCGACCGAGCATCCTGGCTCCGGCCTCCTCAGACGGCCAGTGCCAGAGGCATAAAGAGGCGCACCAACTCGAGATCGATCTCGAAGAGGCGCGGCCAGTGCTTCCCGGTCACGAAGAGCCGGCCGCCGGCTGCGTCATACGCGATCCCGTTGAGCACCTCGGGCAGGGGAAGGCCCGGCTCAACCGGCAGGAGTGCCCGGAGCGGGCTGAGATCGATGTAATCCTGCACCTGGCCAGTGGCGGGGTCAATCCGAGCGATCAGCTCAGTCTGGTAGACATTGGCGTAGACCAGGCCGTCGATATACTCCAACTCATTCAGCATGGTTCGGGGGCCACTGCTATCGCGCACCTCCACCTGGCCGGTGATCGCGAGCACACCGCTACGAGCAGTTGCCTCCGGGTCGACAAAGTAGAGGGTAGCGCTACCGTCGCTCATGATCAGCCGCGTGCCATCGTAGGCGAGGCCCCACCCCTCCACCGGCAGCGAGGCGCCCGGCGGTGGGTAGCTGAACTGGCCCACACCGGTGAACTGCGCGCCATCGTCGGTGTACACGAAGCCAACCCCTTCGCGCCAGGTGAGCTGGAAGATCTGCTCGCCAACCACGGCCACCCCCTCGCCGAAATAGGTGCCCGGGAGAGGGAGGCTCACGCGCGGCACCCCGTCGGCAAGGCCAACCCTGCGCAACGAGGATGCGCCATACAGGCCCGTGCCCTCGTAGAACGTATCGTCGCCGATGTAGACCAGGCCCTGGGTGTAGGCCCACGGGTCGTGGGGGTAGGTGCCAACGACCCGGGCAGTGAGCACGGGCGTGGTGCCCGCCGGGGCGGGCGGCGCCAGAATGGGCGCCTGCGCCGCCGGGTAGGCGGCGGAGGGATGCGGCACGGTAGGCGGCGCGGAGGGCTGCACAACGACGACGTCGCCTTCGAGGGATGCGGCGGGCTCGGCGGTAACGGGTGCACCGGGCGCCACCGCTGTAGGCGAGGCGCGGAGCGCCCCCGGCGTGCTGCTCTGCCGGGGCGCGGCATCGCCCTGGGCCGCGGCGCTCGTGGGAAGCGCGGCAGTGGAGCCGGCCGCCGTCGGCTGCGATGCGGCCCGGGGCGCACCGGCGCAGCCGGCAGCAACCACGACGGCGGCCAGGAGGGCGAGCAAGCGCGCCAGTGGGTTTGGTCGCATCAGGCACAATCCTTTGCGCTCAACTCGGGCCATTGTACCCCAGCGCGCAGCCGGGGGCAACCTGGGCCGGTTGCCGTATTGTCACCGGCAGTGAGCGCTTCGCGCCCGAACGGCTGGCCGGCGAGCGATACCATAAGCACGAGGCTCAGAGAAGAGCATCGGACACCTGGCGATGGAGCATAGCTGCTCGCGCAGAGCCAGAGGAGGTACGCCATGGCCACCCGTCAGAGCGCCACCACGCGCCAGAAAACCCCGGCCGAGTATGAGATCCGGTACTACATGCGCACCCCGGCGGTGACGATCAACATTGCCGCGCCGCTGAGCGAGGCGCTCGCGCTGATGCGCGAGCACGACGTACGCCGGCTGCCAGCCGTGATCGACACCGGCGAACTGCGCGGGATCATCACCCAGGGCGACATTCGCGGCGCCGACGTGCTCCGCCTCGCCGGGCTCGATCCCCTCGACATCGCCGAGGCCTTGCGCCAGGTGAAGGTCTACGAGGTGATGACCGAGCAGCCCATCGCGATCACCCCGGAGACCAGCCTGCGCGAGGCGGCCCTGCTGATGATCGAGAACAAGATCGGCGGCCTGCCGGTGGTGGACGATCAGCAGCGTGTGATCGGCATCATTACGGAGAGCGACCTCTTCGAGATCCTTGTGCAGCAACTCGACGCGCTGGCAACCAGCTAGCGCAGCAGGCCACAGCAGCATCGCGGCACTCGGGCGTCCCACCCGCTCAGCGACGCACGCCGCGGGCGAGCGCCCTGCGAAGCCGGCCTGCGCCGGACCGATCCGGCCCCGCAGGCGGCCTGTGGTATGGCACGCCGGGGGCCGTACGGTCCCCGGCGTGCTTGCGCTGTGCCCACCGGCTGGAGCCGCGCCCTTCCGCGCCATGGCACGCAGGGGTACAGGACCATCCGGCACACCCTGAAAGCCCTGCCTTACCGATCCCATAACGGTGGTAAGATACCCTTGCCGGCGCGCCAGGAAGCCACGCGCCGCGCGTTACACGCACGGCCAGCCGGGTACGGCGGGTCCAGGGAGCGGTTCAGGGAGACGACCATGAGCGACAAGCGGGAGCGCGTGCGGCTGACGAGCCTGGCCGCCTGCGCTGGCTGAGCATCGAAGATGGGGCCGGGCGCCCTGTCGAATCTGCTGGCCGCGCTGCGCCTCCCTGGCAGCCCCGCGCTACTCGTGGGGCTGGAGGCAAGCGACGACGCGGCCGTCTATCAACTGGATGAGCGCCGCGCGCTCGTGCAGACGGTCGACTTTTTCCCGCCGATCGTCGATGATCCCTACAATTATGGTGCGATCGCCGCTACCAATGCCCTGAGCGACATCTACGCCATGGGCGGGCGCCCCGTGCTGGCCCTCGCGATTGCCGCCTTCCCCGAAGACCTCGACCCGGCCGTGATGGCGGCCATCCTCCAGGGTGGCGCCGACAAAGTGGCCGAGGCCGGCGCCGTCGTGGCGGGCGGCCACACCGTGGTGGATCGCGAGCCCAAGTACGGGCTCTGCGTGACCGGGCTCGTAGATCCCGCGCGGGTGACGACCACCGGCGGCACCCGCCCTGGCGACCGTCTGCTGCTCACCAAGCCCCTCGGCACCGGCCTGATCACCACCGCCGCCAAGCGCGACGCGGCCGACCCCGAGCACCTGGCCGCCGCCACCGCCAGCATGCTACGCCTGAACCGCCGCGCCGCCGAACTGGCGGTCGACCTCGGAGTCCACGCGGCCACGGACATCACCGGCTTCGGCTTGCTCGGCCACGCCGCCGAAGTGGCTCGCTACAGCGGGGTAAGCCTCATGATCGAGGCTGCCCGGCTGCCCGTTCTGCCCGGCGCGCTGGCCTACGCCGAGGCCGGGATCGCCGCCGGCGGCCTCGGACGCAACCGGCACTTCCTGGAGCACGATGGCTTTGTACAGTTCGACGAGGGCGTGAGCGAGGCCCGGCGGCTCCTCTGCTTCGACCCGCAAACCTCCGGCGGACTGCTCATTGCCCTGCCCCCAGCCGCCGCCGACGAACTCCTGCGCCGCTGCGATGCCGAGGGCGAACCCTGCTGGCCGATCGGCGACGTGCGCGAGGGGGCGGGCATCCACGTGGGGTAGGCCCTCCTGTGGCACAGATGTGCTATACTCTACGGCGGCGAGGCGCCCCGTGGCGCCACAGCGTGCCCTAGCACCCGGACAGGCCCAGCGCAACGTGGCTCGTTGTCCTTTCCAATCGTTTCGGGTATGATAAGGAGTACAAAGGATCTATTGGGCGGAACCTTCCCGCCAGCCAGGGAGAAATATACAGTCCACAGGATCTCGGAAAGGAGGGCCACGGAGCGGTCGCGCACATGATTGCGGCCCGAAGAGACAAGATCCAGACCTGAAAGAGTGAGAGAACAAGATGACCGTTGTGGAGTTAAGAACATATGAGCACACCCGCCGAGGTGCGCAACGGCATGCGCTGGATTCGTGCCGATCTGCATATTCATACGCCAGCATCTGAGGATTACGCCGAACCGGAGATCACCTACCTCGAGATCCTGCAGGAAGCGGAACGCCGGGACCTCGAGCTGATTGCCTTCACCGATCATAACACTGTCCACGGTTACGAACAGTTCCAGCGCGAGCTGGACTTCCTTCGGGCCCTGGGGGCGGCCAACCGCCTCACCCCCGATGAGCAGGCCCGGCTCGATGAATACCGCCGGCTACTCGCCAGGATCACGGTGCTCCCCGGGTTTGAGTTTACCTCGCACTTTGGCGCCCACATTCTCGGGATCTTCCCACCCGACCGGCCGCTCAGCCTGATCGAGGCGACCTTGCTGCAGCTGGGGGTGCCCGCCGAGCAGCTCAAGGCGGGCATCTGCGGTGTAGCCAACACGCGCCACGTCACCGAGGCCTACGAGATCATCGCGCGGGCCGGAGGCCTGGTGATCGCCCCGCACGTCAACGGGCCCAACGGCGTGATCAGCGAGACACTCCGTATGGGCACCAGCGGCCAGGCCCGCATCGCCGCCACCCAAAGCCCCTTTCTCCACGCGCTCGAGTTCGTCAACTTCTACACGGACCACGAGAAGTTCACCTCGCCCGGCTTCTACAATGGGAAGACCGAGCACTACGAGCGGCGCATGTTTTGCATCCAGGGCAGCGATGCCCACCGCCTGCGCCGGCTCCCCGACGGCGACTCCCAGGTACTGCACCGCCACGGCATCGGCGACCGCTACGTGGAGTTGCTGCTCCCGAACAACAGCTTCGAGGCCCTCAAGGCCCTGCTCACCAGCCAGGAGTTCGACCGGGTGCGCGTGCCCAAGCGCGACCAGAAGCAATGGGCGGTGGATGCAGTGCGCTTCGGGGCGCCGTCCGAACGGCAGGTGCTACGGGTGCTCGGCGATGACCCGCAGACGGCTCACACCCTCTGGACCGATGTGGCTGCGCTGGCCAATCACGGCGGCGGGGTGCTGGTGATCGGCGTCGAGCCTGGCGGTCGCGTGGTCGGTGTGAACCGGCCCGACCAGGTGAGCGAGGCACTGCGCGCCGGTGTGGCCGAGCAGATCACCCCGCAGCCCTACCTCTCCTTCGAGCTGATGAGCTACGAGGGCCAGGACGTGATGCGCGTGGAGGTGAAGGCCAGCGAGCCGCCGCCGTACGTGGGCGCCAACGGCACAATCTTCGTGCGCCGGGATGGCGAGACGGTCCCCGCCGACCGGGGCGAGATCATCCAGCTCTGCCGGCGGGCCCTCGCCGAGGGCGCCTCATCCCCTCTGGATAACGGCCAGGAGCTTGACCTGCCCCGCTCCGGCGTGGAGATTGTCAGTGGCCAGAAGCGCGGCGGCGTCTGGCTCTATGAAGTGCGCGACCTGCGCACGACGGCGGGGGTTACCCGTGACCGGGCCCAGGGGTTGTGGGCCTACGCGATCAGCCGCTATGAAGACCTGCGCGACGGTCGGATCGACCTGCAGAGCCAGGTGAAGTGGAAAGGCCGCCTGGGCCTCTGGCGGGCCTACCGCCAGGGCAGCCGCACCAAGTACGATCTGGTGCACCGCGACGCCAACGGCGTGATTGATCACGTCTTCTTCGGCGTGAGCGACTGGGGCCTCAGCGAGGGCTGGGCCGCCTTGCTGAGCGAGCAGCGCAACGGCGAGACGATCGAGGCCGAGCCACAGGCCTTTGAGCAGGGCGACGAGTCAGCTGGTGGCCCGCTCGCCCCGCTGGAGGAGCGCCAGCCCGAGCCGGCACCACTCCCCGAGCCCGGCAGCTGGGGCGAACGGCGGGTGCGCTGGCGCGGTCGTGGTGGCCTCGCCGCCATCCACCGCGACGATTCCGGCCGGGTAAGCTTCGACCTGGTGATGAAGGACAAAGAGGGCCACGGCCAGCAGAGCTACACAGGCGTGCCACTCGAGAAGCTCACCGAAGCCTGGCTCAGCCTTATCCGCGTGCCGCGACCGCGCACCGGGATCGAGGTGGTGAGCGCCACCCGGGGCGACGATGGCGAGTGGCAGTACATCTTCCGCAACCTCCGCACCGGCGACGTGAGCGGCGTTCCCTGGCGCCTCCAGGATATCGAGCCGGGCACCGTGCGCGAGTACGCCGCCCGGATGTACCAGCAGGACATTCCTCTGGATGCGGAGAAGGTGCGCTGGTGGGGCAATCTTGGCTACCTCCGCCCCATGCGCAGCCAGGTGGACCTGATCTTCATCGATGAGCACGGCGACCCGCACTTCTACTACGCCGCCCGCCGCGAAGAGCTCACCGGCGAGTGGCGCGAGCTGCTCGAACTGTACGGTGAGGTCTAAGGATCGCCATGTCCCTCGCTGATGCCCTTGCCGACCGTGGACGCTTCGTGATGCTCTACGGCACGACACCCCCCCGCGCCAGCGCCCCGGCCGATCGGGTGCTCGGCGCGGCCGCCCGCCTCGCTGAGCGCGTGGCCCCCCTCGCCCTCGATGGCCTGGTCGTCTACGATGTCCAGGATGAGTCAGCCCGCACCGCCGCACCCCGCCCCTTCCCCTTCCTCCCGACGGTCGACTCGCCCGCCTACGCCAGGCTGTTGCAGCAGCTCACCGGTCTCTCCACGATCACCTACAAGTGCGTGGCCAACGAGACGGAGGAGAGCTGGCCAGCCTGGCTGGACGAGGCCAGCGAGCGCTATGGCGTTCGCTGTCTCTCGCTGGTGGGCCTCGCTAGCTCAAAGCACGTCCGGAGCTGCATCCCGCTCAGCCGCGCCTCGGAGCTCGCCGCGCGCCACCCCTCCGGGTTTCTACTCGGCGGGGTGGCCATCGCCGAGCGCCACTCGCCGGCCACCAGCGAGAGCCGCCGGATCATCCAGAAGGTGCAGCGCGGCTGCCGCTACTTCGTCACCCAGGGGGTCTACGACGCTGCCCCCAGCATCGCCATGCTCGCCGACTATGCCCGCGATTGCGCCGAGCTCGGGCTGGAGCCGCAGCGTATCGTGCTCGACTTTGTGCCCGTCGGCCGCCCGCAGACGATGGAGTTCATCCGCTGGCTCGGGATCGCCATTCCGGATAGGACCGCCCGGGCCATTCTCGACGACGCCGCACCGCTCTCGCGCTCGATCGCGGTCTGCTGCGAAATTTTGCGCCGGGTGCTCGACCAGCCCTACGTGGATCAACTGCCCCTCGGGGTTGCCGTGGAGAGCGTGTCGATCAATAAAGACGAACTCGCCGCAACGGTGGAGCTGGTCGAGGCCTTACGCGAGGTGGCCCGCGAGCGCGGCCTGATCTGAACGCCGCTTGGCCCGTCGCGTATGAACCGGGGATCGGAGCACCACGAGCGCATAGCGTTCGGACGCGCCCCGGCCCTCCGCAAGTCACTCCATCCGAGCAACAGGCTAATCGCCCTGTGCCATGCGGGCCGCCCGCGCTGCCCGCATGCCCGGCAGCGCGGCGATGAGCGGCAGCAGTGCCAGCACCGCAGCGATCAGGCAGAGCGGGCCGTAGCCGAGGCGGGCCAGGATCAGCCCGCTGCTCAGGCTGCCACTGGCCGACCCCAGGTTGACCAGCAACTCGCTCGCGCCCTGCACGCGCCCGCGCTCGGCGGGCGAAAGAGCGTCGGCCAGTAGCGACGACCCGGCGATATAGCTGAGGTTCCAGCCCAGACCCACCAGGAAGAGGGCGAGCGCCAGCCACGGCGTGAGCAGCGACAGCGGCGCGATGAGTGCACCGGCGATGGTCAGCAGCGCACCGATCGCGATCGTCGCCCGCCGGCCGAGCCGGTCGGCGATGGTGCCGGTGACGACGGAGAGCCCGAACATGCCCAGGGTGTGGGCGCCGATCACCAGTGAGATGGTGCCCAGACCGTGATCGTGGGTGTGCATGTGTAACGAAGTGACGCTCATCACCAGGACCATGGTAGCCTGGCTGATCACCATGGCCAGGAGCGCCAGGCGCGGAGCCGGCGCCCGCAGCACCTCGGCCACACTGCGCCCGGGCCCCGCCGCAGGCTCCACGCCAGCCCGGGCGGCCTCGTGGTCGGCCAGCTGCTGCGCAATGCTGCGCGGGTCGGGCCGCAGCGCCAGGGCCAGGAGCGCGCCGCCAACGGCGAAGAGCACCGCCCCGCCAAGCATGGGGCCGGCGAGCGCGGGCAGGCCCAGGGCCTCGGCCATACGCCCGAGGGGTCCCACGAGGGCCGGGCCGCCGACTGCGCCGACGGTGCCGGCGAAGACCACCGTGCTAATCGCGCGGGCCCGCTGGCTCAGGGGCACCGCGTCGGCGGCGGCGTAGCGGCTCTGGTCGGTAACACCACGCGCCATGCCGAGCAAGAGCAAGCCGCCGAGAAAGAGCGGGAAGGAGCCCGCCACCACGGCCACGACATTGACCACCATTCCAACAAGGCCAGCGACGAAGCCGAGCGTGAGCCCGGGGCGCCGCCCGAAGCGCTGCATGAAGCGCCCTGCCGGGTAGGCCGCCAGCGCCGCCCCGACCATGATCAGCGTCGTAGGCAGCCCGGCGAGCTCCGGGCGCCCGCTGAGCTCGGCGCCGATGATCGCACCGACGGTGATGCTGGCGATAAACGCGGCCGAGGACATGCTCTGGCTGGCGAAGAGCACTGCAGTGAGCCGGCGGGCCACCCGGGCGTGCGACTCGTGTGTGATGGGGAGTGGTATCATAGCCCTATGATAGCCTGGCCTGCCCACTGGCGGCAACGGCCAATCTACCGATGACGATGTACATCCCATGCAGGACCACGCCGCCTGGTGGCGCCGAATCTGGACGCCCTTCTTCGCCTCGGCGCCGGGGCGCGCCTTCATCCGCTATGTCGCCCAGCCCGCCGACCGCCTGCTGCTGCCGCTCACCCGTGGGCGCTTTACGCTCAGCCGGCTTGTCTACCCGACGCTGCTTCTCACTACTATCGGCGCGAAGAGCGGGCGGCCCCGTGCCACCCCGCTGATCTACTTCCGCGATGGACCACGGATCGTGCTGGTAGCCTCCAACTACGGCGGCGCGCGTCACCCGGCCTGGTACCACAATCTGCGCACCACACCCCGCGCCACGGTCACGCTGGAGGGCGCGACCCGCCCCTACCTGGCCCACGAGGCGAGCGGCGCCGAACGAGCGGAGCTCTGGCGCAAGGCAGTGGCTTTCTATGGCGGCTACGCCACCTACCAGCGCTGCGCCGGGCCGCGCCAGATCCCGATTATGGTGCTGGAGCCGGCCCCGGAGCACAGCGCGCCAGCATGAGCGCCTGCCGCACTGCCAGCCCGACCGTTACCCACTACACCCCTACCGGCATACCCCGCCCGCTGAAGCCCACCGGCAGCACTGCCAGGTTCAACCCACACCTGATAGCCGACATTGGCAGTCACTGGCGGCAGGGATGGGCAGCCCGGGCGCCTGGAGAGCAGGGCATGGCCGGCTCACCCACCGTAGAGAGCGCGGATCACGATCGGGGTCACGAGCCCCTCGATCGCCGCAGCTAGCGCCACGAGCGGCAGCACCAGGAGCAGCCACGTCCTGGCGAAGGCGGCGAGGGCCCAGAGCAGGTTCTGGCCCGCGCTGAAGCCCGGGGGCTGGGCGAGCAACGCGGCCCCGATGCGGATGCCGAGGGCGGCGCTGAGCACAAAGGTCGGCAGCTCAATCAGCCCGTGAGGCAGCACATAGGCCAGCAGGAACTGGAGCGGACTATCGGGCCCCAGGGACACCCAGCTGCCTCCCCTGGCGCCAAGGGCCGCCGCCACGAAGCCGATCTGGGTGAAGGCCACGGCGGGCACCAGGAAGGCGAAGAGGCCGAAACTCACACTGGAGAAGAGGTTGGAGAGCAGCGAAACGCGCAGGTTGTTGACGAAGATCCCGAAGGCAAGACCGGGCGACGGGGGTGGCGCCTGGCCCACCGCCTCCAGCAACTGGTCGAAGGGCTCGTAGCGGTAGCGCGCGCCCACAAAGCCGCCCAGGGCCAGCCCGAAGACCACCGCCACCAGCGCCACGGCGAGCGGCCAGCGCAGCTCGGCCAGCAGCGCGGGGAGCTCGTGGCGGTAGAAGCGAATGGGAGAGAGCCTGAGACCGGCATAGTTGGCGGGCTGAACGCCAGCGGGCCGATGCTCATGGTAGAACCGCCCGAAGGTAGCGGCGATCTGCGCCAGGCTCAACTCCTCGTGTTCACGGGAGAGGATCTCCTCCCGGTTGAAGCTCGACAGGCCGGCGCGCACCAGGGCCAGGGCCACCGTAAACAGCGCGGCCACCGCCCACCAGAGCACATCGTAGCGCGCGGCGATGAAGAGCAGCGCCTGGAGCTGGATGGCCACGGCGGTGGGCACGAGGATGGCCGAGGCGAGCAGGGTGGCCGCCCGCACACTGCTGGTGTGCGTGGAGATCACCACCGCGCTGGCCACCATCACCAGGGTGATCGCGGCGATCATGAGTGCCAGCTGCCCCAGCACCATGGGGTTCATGCCAAGGGCGTAAAGTTGTGGGTAGACCGCTCGCATCGCTCCGAGAAAGACGGCCATAGCCGTGAGGCTACCGGCCAGCGGCACCAGCAGCGCCGCCAGCAGCTTCCCGGCATAGAGCTGGCCATCGCCGAGCGGCATGGCCAGCAGCGACTCCAGACTGTTGCGCTCGCGCTCGCCCACGAAGGACTCGATCGCGGTGATCAGGGCAAAGCTAGCCGGCACGAAGCCTACCAGGAGCGCCGCGAAGGGCACCAGGCGGCCCAGGATCAGCGGGCTCTCCACAAAGCCCAGCGCGAAGCCCGCGCCAGCCACCAGTGCCGCCGGAAGGCCCAGGGTTAGCGCCGCGAGCGGCACCAGAACGCGCCAGTCGCTCAGCACCTCCGCGAGCTCGCGCCGGGCTATCACCAGGGATGGCGTCGTGAGATTCGCCGGGCGATCCTCGTGCTGCGCCCGGCGGCCGGCGCCCGCGCGACGAGCGCCACTCCATCGGAACGGCAGCGCGATCCGCCCCTGTCGCTGCTCGCGGCTCAGCAACTCCTCGCGGCTGAAGGTGTGCATACCAGCCCGCACCAGGGCCACGGCGAGCACCGCGAGAGCCGCCGCCACGAGCCAGAGTTGGGGCCAACGCCCGTTGATGATCAGGATCGCCGCGAGCTGCATCACCCCCGCCATCGGCACGAGGATGAAGCTCGACATCAGGTTGGCCGCCCGCACCGTGGTGATGTGGGCCGAGATCACCACCGCGCCGGCCACCATCACCAGGGCCATGCAGCCCACCAGGAGCACCAGCAGCAACAGGCGCACCAGCGTCATCGCGCCGAAATAGAGCTCGGGTGCCACGGCCAGCAGGAGCCCACTGAAGACGAGCATCGCGATCAAGCTGGAGACGAGCGGCGTGAGGAGCGAAGAGCAGAGCTTGCCCAGGTAGAGCTCCTCGTCGGAGAGGGGCATCGCGAGAAGCGACTCCAGGCTGTTACGCTCGCGCTCGCCCACGAAAGACTCGAGCGCGGCGATCAGCGAAAAGCTGGCCGGTATGAAGCCCACCAGCAACGCCGCGAAGGGCACGAGCCGCGCCGAGAGGCCCCCATCCTCAATGAAGCGCACGATCTGGGTGGCCGCCAGCACGAGCAACTGCGGCAGAATGAGCGTCAGCGCCACGATCGGTACGACAATCCGCCAGTCGCCGAGCATCTCACGCACCTCGCGCCGGACGATAGAAAGGATGTGGGAGGTGTTCATGGGGCTTCCGGAGTTGGCCTGAGTGCGCTGCAGGCCTATCGGCTATCGGATGTTCAGATCAGGAAGATTTGACCTTCACCAGGCCTGGCCCGAGCTCGGTGGCGGTGACACCGCTTCTGTCCGGCCCGGTATCCCGGCGCCGGTCGCTGCTCTCCTCACTCACAATCCGCAGGTAGACCTCCTCCAGGCTACTCGGCACCTCGGCAAGGGTCACGACGGCGAGGCCATGAGCCGCAAGGCGGGCGAGGATTTGGGGGTTGACGAGGTGGGGCTCGGCGCAGCGGAAGCTCACCCCCTCGCCATCGACCGCCTCCACCGTCACGAGGTCACCGATGAGCGCTGGCAAGGTGGCCGCGTGGTGCCCGGGTGCAAGGCGCAGCGCGTAGCGTGGGGCGCCGAGCAACTGCCGGCTCAACTCGGCAAAGCTGCCGAGGGCGATGATCCGCCCACCGCTGATGATCGCGATCCGGTCGGCCAGGGTCTCGGCCTCGGCCAGGTTGTGGGTGGTGAGCAGGATGGAGCGCTCGGCGTTACGCAGCTCGCCGATCGCGTCGCGCACGACTCGGGCGCTCTGCGGATCCATGGCAGTCGTCGGCTCGTCCAGATAGAGCACCGGCGGGTCGTGGATGAGGGCGCGCACCAGAGCGACCTTCTGACGCATGCCTTTCGAGTAGCTGTCGAGCTTGCGCTCGCGGGCCTCCCAGAGGCCAAACTGGCGCAACAGCGCCTCAGCGCGACGCCGGCGCACGTGCGGGTCGAGCCCCAGCAGCGCGCCGAAGAAGTCGAGGTACTCCATGGCCGGCATGCGGCCATAGAGGCCAGGGTATTCGGTGAGCAAGCCCACCTTGCCGCGCACAGCCTGGGCGTGTGTCACCACATCGAGCCCGCAGATACGCGCCTGACCGCTGCTAGGGCGGAGGATGGCGCCGAGCATGCGTACGGTGGTAGTCTTCCCAGCACCGTTTGGTCCGAGCAGGGCGAGCAACTCGCCCGGGCGCACCTCCAGGTCGATGCGGTCCACGGCGGTGAAGCTGCCGAACTGCTTGCTGAGCTGGAAGGCTTCGATCATCCGGGTCTCCTTGCTGGGGCGGGGGCCGGGCGAGCAGCCTGGCCCGGACAGTGTAGCAGGGCGAGGGTACCAGCCCCAGGGGTATTGTACCGGCTTGCGCCGCACCCGGCCACCTCTCGCCCGCCAATGCCCGGCCCGCGCCGATGAACCGCGGTATACTTCATACGCGGAAGAGCCGCAGGCATCGTTTGGATGGCCAGGCAACCACGGTACGTCGCGCCGAAACCAGGGGGTGCTTCACGGCGCGGGGCCAGCTTTTGGATTTGACGGAGTAAGACGATGAGTACGCCACCGCGCGACCCTGAACGTCCGTCCGGCAACCCCCTGGCCTACTGGGCGATCATTGGCACATCAGCGCTACTCTGCTTCGCCTGGGTGCTCACGGGCAGCCTGATCCTTACGCTGGTGATCATTGCCCTGGGTATGCTCCATCTGGCCCGGCATTTCCCCGAGGCCGAGGCCTTTGTGACCAACGACCCGATCCTGCTCTGGTTGCGCCGATTCTCCCCCTTGATCATCTGCCTGATCGCCGCCCTTGTGCTCGTTACCCGGTACCTCCGGTAGGCCGGGCGCATCCAGGTGCGCCACCGATGGTTCCGGGCGGCATCCTGGCGTCGTGGTGTAAGCCGGGACGGTTTCTGTGCTAAAATTGGGCGTTTGAACGAGCAGTGACGGTCGCCCCGGCACAGCGCGGGCGGCGCGGAGTGTGATGATTCCTCGAAGCGTACTGCTCGGCGCGACGCTCGCCTGCCTCCTGGTAGGGGCCTTCGGCGCCTGGCTCTTCTTGCAGCAGCGCCTCGCCCGCTGCGCCTATGTTCCCCTGCTCGCCGAGCAATTGTTGCCTAACGCCGCTCTGGCCAGCGGTGCGGCCCGGGGCCTGCCCGATGGCTGGGAGCGCGCTGCCGCAGGCGTGGAGCTCCGCGGCCCGGCGGTGGACGGCGAGGGGTTCGACCTGGATGGCGACGGCCGCGCGCTGCAACTCCTCGGCATCGCCAACTACGCCCAGGCCCCTGCGGCCCCCGCGTTGCCTGGCACACGGTACTGCTTCACCGCCTTCGCTCTCACCGATTCGACCCTGCGCTCGCCTACTCGCGCCCGGCTTATCTTCCTCTGGCGCGATGCCCAGGGCGCTGCTCTGGGCGAGGACGCCACCGCCTGGCAGCCGGTGCGCCTCTGGACGCCGGAGCGCCCGCCACGCGACTGGTCGCCCCTGGCCGGCAGCTTCGTGGCCCCCCCGGGTGCCGCCTCCCTCGCCGTACGCGTCGAGCCTGCCTCCGACGACCGGATCTACCTCGATCTGCCGGCGCTGCGCCGGGGTGGCGCGGCCCTGACCTCGCTCGCCACCCCGCAGCGGGCCACGCCCGCCGAACTCCCCCGCGCCGCCAACTGGCCCCTGGGCCGCCAGGCAGCTGTGGCCTTCACCTTCGACTGGGAGACAAGCATGGGCGGCCTCGTCCACTCCCGCTCAGTAGGTGACCCTAACGCGACCGAGGACCATGTGCTGCGTGGGCTGCGCATGCGCGAGGGCATCACGACCACCCTCGCGCTCTTCGAGCCCCTGGGCCTGCGGGCCACCTACTATGCTACCGGCTACAACTTCCTCTTCGGCAACCAGGAGCGGCGCCGCTTCATGGGCGACCCGACCTTCACCTGGGCAACCCGCGCGAACGGCTGGACGAGCGACCGCTGGGCCAGCACCCCCTGGTTCGCCGATGACCCATACGGCACCGTCGTGAGCGACCCGGCCTGGTACTTCGGCGACCTGATCGCCCCCCTGCGCGCCGCCGGCCACGAGGTGCAGAGCCATAGCTTTAGCCATCTCTACGGTGGCCTGAGCGACGCGGCCACCTGGCAACTGGATCTCCAGGCCTGGAATGAGCTCGCCGCCGAGCATGGCGTCCCACCCGCCACCTCCCTGGCCTTTCCCTGGAGCAGCAGCGGCGGGATGAGCGATGCCGCCTGGGACGCGCTGGAGGCAGCCGGGATCACCAGCGTGACGCGCCTGAGCGACCAGGCTCAGTACCGTCTCTTCCCCGCCGACGCCGACGGCGTGGTGACGGCGCCCCGCTGCCGGGATCTACCCGGGCGCGAGGGCCGAATCCTCGCCTGCCCCGACTTCTATCTGACGGCCGATCGGGTAAGTCTGGCTCTGCGCCAGATCGAGAGCGCAGTGGCGGCGGGCGGGATGATCGACCTCTGGGCCCACACCGAGGAGGTGACCACGGCCGAGCAGGTGGCCGCCTGGCGCCAGGTAGCGGAGCGGGTGGCCGCCGACGAGCGGCTCTGGGTGGCGCCCCTCGCTGAGATCACCGCCTGGCAGCAGGCTCTGGCTCAGCTGCGGATCGAGCCCGGTGCCCCAGGCGGCCCGGGCGAGCCAGCGACGTTCACAATTGCCACCCCCGCGCGCCAGAACCTGGTTGGCCTGGCGCTGGAGTTGCCGTCCGGCACCAACCGGGTGCAGGTGAGCGGCGACGACCTGCCGCAGCGCGAGGGGCCGGTGCCCAGCGGCGTCGGCTGGTGGCCCCGGGCGGGCCTCGCCGTGATCGATCTGGCCGCAGGTCAGACTGTCGAGGTGCAGGTGTGGCAAGCACCGTAGACAAAGGCGCCGGGTTGGGGGCCCGCCTGCGCGCCCGCTTCTCGCTGCTGAATACCCAGGTGTTCGGCCTGCGCCTCTACCAGTGGCTGTGGGTGCTGCTCTGCGTGGCGGGGGCTCTTGTGGCCGCCGCACCCCGCGTGCTCTCCCAGCCGGTAGTCTTCTACGCCGACGCAACCACCCGATTCGATACTGGCCGCTACGGCGGGATCTATGACGAGGTCGGGCCTGGCGTCACCGGCCTGCAGGTGGCGATCGGCGACGCGAACGAAGTGCTGCGCCAGCGGGCTCTCGCCACTGGCGACGTGCGCTACGGTCGCCCGGACTACCGCGTCGAGTTTGCGCCGCTGGAGCCCGGGGTGGTACGTGTGCGAGGCGTGGCGCCCAGCGCCACCGAGGCCCGCGCCCTGGCCGACGCTGGCGCCGAGGAACTGGCCCGCCAGGTGCGCGCTGCTGGCGGGCGCGAGATCCTGCGCAACATGCTTGGCTGGGAGCTCTGGCTGGCCATGAAGCCCGAGGGCATGGCCGCCCCCGGCCCCTTCGACGTGCTCCTGCGTGAGATCATCCGTACCCAGGCCTTCCCGATGTCGCGCGAGCTTGAGCCCGTCTCGACCCCTCGCGATGTGGCGGCTCTCCCGCGCGAGGAACTGAGCGACCTGGCCCGGGCCCTGGAGGCCCGCTCCGACCTCTGGCGCTTCGCGATCAATACCCGTAACGCCACCCTGGATGCGCTCTGCAATACGGCGGGTATCACCGCCACCGCCGAGCGCGAGGCCGCGCTCGAGATCTGCGCCCGGGCCACCCCGGCCGCCGCCGCCGAGCGGGCCGAGCGCGATCGTGAGATCGCCCGTCTGCGGGCCATTGAAGCGGCCCTGCGCTACACCACCATCACGCTCGGCGCCGTCTTCGACCCAACGACACCCTCCGCGTCCCACAGCGTGCCGGCGGCGCTGCCCGAGGCTCCCCAGCCCCGCTACGTTCCCCAGCTGATCGCCCTGGCCGCCCTCTTCGGCCTGTCCTTCGGTGTGCTGGGCGTGGCGGTGGACCGAAGCGCGGGCGTGACGCAGAAGATGGTGGAGATCTGGGCCTACCGCGAGCTGATCCGAAACCTGGTGCTGCGCGACCTCCAGGCCCGCTACAAGGGCAGCGCCCTTGGCTACCTCTGGACCCAACTGGCGCCGCTGGGCATGATGCTGGTATACGTGGTGGTCTTCAGCCTGCTCATGCCCGGCGGCATCGCCCAGTTCCCCGTTTTCATCATCGTGGCGCTGCTGCCCTGGAACTACACCGCCGAGGCGGTGATAGGGGGCACGCGCAGCATCATCGATGGCGCGGCCCTGGTGAAGAAGGTCTACTTCCCACGGGAGGTGTTGCCCCTGGCGAGTGTGCTCTCCAGCCTGCTGAACTACCTGCTCTCGCTGCCGGTGATGTTCCTGGTGATGGCGGTGGTGCAGCTGCTCAGCCTGGGCCGCCTCAACCTCAGCTGGACGGTCGCCTACCTGCCGGTGCTGATCGTTATCCAGACGGCCTTACTGGCGGGGATGGCGCTGCTGCTCAGCGCCACCGCCGTCTTTTTCCGCGATGTGGTTCACCTGGTAGGCATCCTGGTGAACATCTGGTTCTTCCTCACCCCGGTGATCTACCCGCTTAGCACCCTCGGTGATGGACTGGCGGTCCGGCTCGTGCGCTGGCTCAACCCTATGGCCTCGCTGATCGAGTTCTACCGCGAGGTGCTCTACGGCAGCCCCGTGCCCGTCGGCCAGATCCCCACCCCCGGCCTGCCCGCCCTCACCAGCGTCCTGCGCGTGAGCGTCACGGCGCTGCTGGTCCTCACAGTGGGCTACTGGGTCTTCCAGCGCGTGAGCCGGAGGTTTGGGGAGGAGATCTGAGGGC
>SFCB01000032.1 GCA_004367505.1 Chloroflexi bacterium OHK40
AAGTGCGGCCTGGGTGCTGGTCGCTTCTATCCGGCTCATGCTCAACCGCCTGCGTCGAGCTCGGGCTGTACCCTGAGCGAACAATTAAATACTACCTCTCAGGCTCGTGCCGCCACGGATAAGATTGGACACGATGGGGAGCGATTTGCAGAAGGCGTAGACGACCCCAGCCGCCAGGCTGGCTGTGAGCCCGATCACTGCTCCCATTCCGCCGACAATGGCAAGGCCGAACGCGGCAAGGCTTCCCGCACTGCCAATCAGAACGAGCTGCTGCTGAACACTCTGCCGGCGGCCAGATCGGTGGTCTGCCTTGCGATGCGCAAGGTCATTCCAGGCAGCGATGCCAACCGCAAAGCAGGCTGGCAGGGTCATGGCGATGAGCACCGATTGAGGTGAAGGGGCTGCGGTGTTCACGAGCAGGGCGCAGAAGCCTGCGGTGGTGAGGTAGGGGACGCTGTAAAAGCGACTTCCCCGAAGGAGCCGAATGGCCAGGGGGTATGTGCCGGGGGGAGCAGTCACGCAGGGTTAGAGATTCCTTGTGTGACGTTTCTCCTATAGTACACCACTTTCCGTTGTTGTGCGACCTGAATGTCGGCCGTTTTGGGTGGTTTCGTGCCGCGTGGTGTCGTGCTCGCATTCGAGGGCGCCCCTGGGGCGCCCTCGAATATACTTGCCGGGTGGCGGTGTTATGGGACGGTGCAACCGGGTTCGTTGCGTCCAGCGGCAGTGGTGTAGCGAATTAATAATCTGTCTCCCCACTACTTCTGCCGGAACGTCACCTGGCGGGCGATTCGTTGTCATTACTTCCCCGACCAGGCCAAGGCGCTTGCTGCTTCGCCACAATACTTGACACATCCGTGCTTTTTCGATATAGTCGTCACACTGACGACAGGATGCCTGCGTAGGTATTTCCAGTCGAGCAATGAGGGGGTTTATGGACAGCTCTCAATGGACGGAGCAGGATGTTCGTGAGGTGTTGAGCAACCCGGTATACACGGGGATCGGCGCGTTTCCTCGCCATGTGTCGGACGAGCAGTGGATCCAGGCGCAGGGGCGCCTGGTGCAGGAGCACGGCGTTCGACCGCGCCTACGCGCAATCCGAGCAGCACTGCATACATCGCTTGGTCGGGAACTGCCGCGCCTGGCCGGTTCAACCTGGCTTGATGAAGCATATCGCGCGGTTGCCACGGAGGGCCTTGGTCCCTTCCTTCGACGTTTCCTGGAAGACGTGCGCGCCGACCTTGCCGATCAGACTCCGCCTGCCCCGGTTGCCTAAAGGCCGTAGTTGCCGGCGGTGCCCAAAAAGGGAGGTGTGTATGCACCCCCCTTTGTCGTCGCGCCGACGCCGCTTGATATGGTGCGCGTGGTGCGTACAGTTGTCGTCATTGCGACGACATAGTAGATAGGGGGTACGATGGCCTCTGCACGCGAAGAAGACGAGGCGGGCGAGGAACTACCACTCTTTCAACTCGCCGAGCAACTCCCGATCACCATGCTCGACAGCGTGGTGCTGGCGGCCCGCCGCGACAATGGGCAGGTGTATCTGAGCGTTCGCGATATCTGCGCGGCGCTGGCGCTCGTGCGCTCAACGCAGCAGCGCCGGCTTCGTAGTCACGCGGTGCTTTCCCGGGGCCTGGGTCGATTTCCCATCCAGACCCCTGGAGGCCCGCAGACCCCGATTTTCATTGAACTCGAGAACGTTTCCGCCTGGCTGCTTTCAGTGAACGCTGGCCGCGTGAACGAGGCGATGCGGACCAAGCTGCTCCACTTCCAGACCTACCTGGTGCGCGAGGTGCATGCGGCGTTCAGTCGGCTCACCGGGTTACCTGAGCAGAGCGGAGCCATCGAGGACCTGGAGGATCTCGGGCGCTTCGACACTGCGCTGACTGTCCTTGCCGAACGGCAGAGCGAGATCGAGGACAGCCAGGATCGGGCGCGGCAGGCCTGGCGCGAGATGCACGACGAGATGGCCGCGCTGCGGGCGCGGGTCGAGGCACTGGAAGCCGAGCGCCAGGCTCCCACGCCGGCTGCTTCCCCGCAGGCCTCACCTATCTCGCGTGAACAGCGCGGCTATATCTACCAGCTCGTCCAGTCGTGGGCTGATGCCGCAACGACGGCAGATCCTCGGCTCTCGGCCGGGGCTGCCCGCGCGGCGTGCTGGACCGCGCTCAAGAAGCGCTACCGCCTCGCAAAGTATGAGCACCTGCCGGCGTCGCACTATGATGACTGCGTACGCTTTATCCGGTCGCAGTATCGGGCATTAACCGGAGTGGAACTGGACGCGCCCGAGCAGCAGTCGCTGGATCTGGGGAGCCTATGAGTACCACCCATGGCGCTGCCGCGACTGCCGATACTGGAGTGCCCGGTTCTATGGATGCGCTGGTTGGCGTTCGGGTTGCCGAGGCGCGCCGCGCCGCGGGAATGACGGTGCGTGAGCTGGCGACGGCACTGGGCTGGCCCCACACGACGTTAAACAACTACGAAACAGGGCGCCGGCCGATTCCCCTCGAACGCCTGGCTGCGATCGCCCAAGCTCTTCATCGACCGCCGGCGTCGTTTCTTGTTGAGACGGCCGTGGAGGCTGACCTGATTGCCTCACTGGCCGGCAATGTCGAGAGGTGCCTCCAGGTCAAGCTCGTGCTCGCCGCGCTGGATGAACCGCCGCCGGAGGGGCTTGAGTAGTTACAGTTGCAGCCCTGCTGACGCCAAGGGGGGTGCTCGAGCACCCCCCTTGGCGTCAGCGAGACGACAGACCCCCGCTTACCGTCGTGCCACGGCGGCAAGATACAGCATTGGTGTTCGCCACTCAAATGGCTGTTGTCGCGCGTGCTCCAGCCAGCGCTGGTACAGTTCGCCCCATGCCGTGCTCCCCAGGGCCTGCTCATATTGCTGGGCGATCGTCGGCCGCCCTGGCGCCGAAACGCGACACACATACCGCTCGACGGCGTCGGCATCGGCAAGTTGCTCGACGTCATCAATCACGACGCTGTGTATGACGTCGAAACCAGCGGCCGTCGCGCATGAGGTGAGGTAGTCGGGTGCCATGCGCGCCATCGGCGATGCCGCGGCCTGTTTTGAGGCCTGCATGCCCTGCAGCGCTGCACGAAGTTCGGGTGAAGCGTTTTCGAGCGACACCGTGTTATAGCGGCGCGCGTTCAGCGGCTCGCAGATGGCAACACGCCCGCCAGGCCGTAGAACCCGGGCACACTCGCGTAACACCTGCTCAACTGCCTCGATGTAGATCAACACCGAGCGCATGACAACGCGATCTGCACTGCTGGCGTCAACCGGAACAGCTCGGGCGTCCGCGGCTACCCGAAGGAGCGGTGCCGGGCTGTCCCTGTGGTCCAGTTCGCGCAGGCTTTTCTGTGAGACGTCGATCGCGATGACGCGTCCCTGCGGTCCAACCAGCTCAGCTGCGCGGTGGGCCAGCAGGCCCGTGCCAGCGCCGAGATCGATAAGTGTCTGTCCAGGATGAATGTCGGCGTGCTCAAGCGTGGTATCGCGAAAGAAACGGAGCGCGCGGAGGGTGTCCGCGCGCTCCGTTTCGGAAAGATGGGCGAACCGCTGATTGAGCAGCCACTCGGACCAGATATCGCCAGCTACGCCCATCTCCCAGACCTCCTACGCCACGGCGACGGCCTGAGCCAGGCGCGCGCGCTCCTCCTCCCAGATCCGCTGAATTGCGTCGACCTGCTCGCGGGTCAGGATCTCTATCCCGCGGAGGGTGTACTCGTAGGCGAGCCGCTCGTGCTTGGCGAACAGGTCGGCGTGCTGATCGAGCAGCGGAAGGCGCTCGGCGACCGCCATCGCGTCGATGCGCTGGTCGCCCTTGATCTCGAGCTGCTCTGTGATGTCCATGAAGGCGTACTGCGTTGCGATCGACTCTTCATGGAATGCCCGGTTCAGGGCGATCAGACGCCTGGCCTGCTCGGCGTCAAGGCCGATCTGCGAGGCGCAGGCCAGCGCCCGCACCCAGAGCGCACCATTCGCGTTCATCGACCGGATCGGCGGGACGCTCATATGCCCCTGGAAGGGCAGGCCCGGCTGGCTGGCGATCGACAGCATTAGTGGCCCTCCACCACCAGCCCGGTGGCGCGCTCGAGCGCCGGCGCGAGCTGGACCATCATGTCGTTCGCCTCGTTCCGCCAGACGGCCTCAATGCGCACGATCTGGTCGTCGGTCAGCAGATCGTCGGCCTGCTTCGCGGTGTCGATGAAGAGCCGCTCGTGCTGGGCGAACAGCTCGCGCCGGCGCGCGAGCAGCGCCTCGGCCCGGGTGCGGCCCTCGACCGTGCGGAGGTCGCAGCGCTCAAGCTCCGCCCCGGTCTGCACAAAGGCCAGGCCGAGCTCGATATGCCGGGCGCGGTACTCGCCGTTGATCGCCAGCAGGTCGCCGATCTGGCCGCTGTTGAGCCCGACCTCATCTGCGTGGGCGAGCATATGTGTGAACAGCACGCCATCCATGCCGATCGAGCGGACGTCGGTGTTCAAGAGGTACCCGGGATTTGCGAGGACGTCGTGGTTACTGCGACACATGTACGCACTCTCCTTGTGCCGGCCCTCACCCCTGGCCAAGGGTGCGAGACGGCGCTTGGTTACTCCTCGTGTGCTTCTGTCCGGACAGGTACGCACAGTATAAAAAGTCGCACACCGGCGATCACGGGGATTTTTCCTGGTTTGGGGGTAAGTCGGACAAAATACGCTTAACACTTATTCATTCGGCCTGGACTGGTCGCGGTCTCTGCACCAGGAAGCCCCAGACGCCAACAAGCAGTATGCCGCAGACCAGCACCAGTCCGGCTGTCCGTGTGGCTTCGATTGCACCCCGCGTTTGTGCGACGGCTCCCAGCGCAATGGCTGAACCAACCTGAGCCAGTTTGACCAGCATCCAGAACGCGCCCTGCACGCGCCCGCGGATCTCTGACGGGACGGACGTGCCGAGCACCACGCTTGCCACGAGCCCGCCAGCACTATGGGCGGTCATGCTCAGTCCGTATATCGCCGCGGTTGCCGCAAGCGGAAGGTCGGCTGTTACTCCGAGAAGGAACATCCCGCCGAGGAGTGAACTGGCAAGCAAGATTGTCCACGGTGCGAGGCGATCAAGCCGGGCGCCAATAGCAGCGCCAATGGACAGCCCGAGGCTTGCGACGGCGGTAAGGATGGCAAATGCACCGACCTGCGCGTTACGCTCGGCAACCAGTGCGGGAAGCAGCGGGATCGCTCCGATAAACGTCCCTCCGCGCAGCGCCATTGCGATTACGGTTGCCGTCAGCAGGCGGTGGCCAAACAAGAGGCTCTGACCCAGGTAACGTGATCAGCTCAGGAAGCGTTCAGCACGCGGATTCGCAGCACTTCGAAGCTCGCCCGACCGTACATCTGGCGCTTGATGCT
>SFCB01000184.1 GCA_004367505.1 Chloroflexi bacterium OHK40
AGCATCAAGCGCCAGATGTACGGTCGGGCGAGCTTCGAAGTGCTGCGAATCCGCGTGCTGAACGCTTCCTGAGCTGATCACGTTACCTGGGTCAGAGCCAGTTTATAGGGGGCACCACATGCGCAGCCCGAGGAGCGCGAAGCGGAACTCGCGGGGGTGCCTCGCGCGCTTCACCGGGTTGCTACCGATCTTGTTGTGCGTTGCGGGAAGTGTCTGGCTCTTACCAAAGCTCTTCCCGCAGGTCAGCGATGCCGGGTGGGGCCTCGGCATGTTCGCGGCCCTGCTGATCATTGGCGCGGTCTTGCGGGCGACCGACTCACCGCAGGAGCGGGCGCGGGCCCGAGCGCAGGAGCGTCAGTGGCGCACGGAGGACGCTCAGCGTGCCGAGGCAGAGTGGCGTGAGCGCCGCGAGGCCGAGGAGCGCGAGAAGCGCTTAAAGTAAGCGTATGGTTCGATGGTGGCGCGCGGATTGTAGCGTAGCAATTCCATCCCCCACTTCAACTGAGGAAGCAGACGATGCGGATCCGATTACAGCCTGCCGACCTGCGAGATATGCTGCTCCACATGGTGCTGGTGCTCGTTCTGCTACTCAGTATGGCAGGATGTGGAAACGTCGGAACTCCAGCCCAGCGCATCGTCGGGCGTTGGGAGGGCAGCTTCGGTAATGCTATCGAATTCTACCCGAATCAGACCTTTATCCAAACCAATCCGAGTGGGCGTCGCTTTGCCGGCACCTATAGCCTGAGTGAGGATGGTAAAACAATCTCCTCAGAGAGCAACGGTAGTTCAACAACCTCACCTATCAGTTTCGAGGGCGATACGCTGCAAATCTTCGGCGCTGAGCTGCGCCGAGTTGGTGACGTAGCGATCCCTTCACGGTCGATAGCCGAGCTTCTGGTTGGCTCATGGAGCGGTGAGGGTGGAACCTACGATTTCTATGCCGATGGCACTTGGGCCTCCTATTTGGGCAGCGATGTAGCAGCGAGTGGTGGTCGCTACATCGTAAGCGAAGACGGGAGCACGCTCACGCTGCAATCGATGAAAAACGGTGAAGAGACACGGCCGATCCTGCTCGTCACCGAGACAACGCTGGTGATGCGGTCACCCTTTGTCTTTGAGCGCACTGCCGAGCTGCCGACGCGCCCCTTCCCGCAGGGTTTCTTGAACAGTGCCGGGGAGGCGGCACCCGAAACGATCGAAGACGTGCGGGCTGGCGAAGTGCGCACGATCGGCAGCTACTCGCTGGTGTTGCACCAGGCGCGGGAGCTTACTTTTAGCGCAAGTATGCTGAACGCGCTCGACGGGACATACTTCGCCGTCGAGCTTTCAGTGCGCAACGATGGCACTACGCGCCTGGGTGGGCCCGAGGCCTGGCGCTACGCGGTGCTCAGTGCCTCCGGCGAGCGATTGAACGAAGAGGCGATCGTCTCCTTCGGGGTTGCTGAGGAGTTCGCCGACCAGCTTCCCGGCGATTGTGCCGACAGTCTCTACGCGACCGCGCTGCTCCCGGTGACGAGGGGGCCTCTGCTGCCGGGCGCAGTGCTGCGCACATGGGTGCTCTTCCAGCAGACTCCGGGGCTCGACGCGAACGAGTTACAGCTCGAAGTCCAGGTGAGCGAGGCGGAGCCTGGCTTCTCATTCTCGCAGCCAGAGCCCATCGGCAGCATCACCTTCCGCCTTGATGGTTCCACGAGCATGGATCCACTGCCCTGGCAACCTACCAGGGCGGACATGGGCGCGACGGTTGGCGGGGTCGCGTTCAGCGAGGCGACGATTGGCGCGACCGGCGAGGGCATCGCCGGCGATCCCTGCACGGCCGAGCGTGTCGTCTCGGTACGGGCTGTGAATACGGGCGCGGCCACAGCAGTCGCCATCCCGAACGGCGGTATCCTGCTGCTCGACAACCTGGGCCGCATCTACACCACGACTGGCACGATGAGCACCCGCTCGATGAGCGGGGAGTATGGGCTTCCCCCGCGTGAAGAGAAGACCATCGGCTTTCCCTTCCCTGCATCGTTCGGTGTGCGTGATGGCGTCGTCGCGCTCATTCTGATCGACGGCGACACCTGGTACCAGTTGCCGGTGAAGTAACCGCATCCATTCTGGTCGCCGCCAGTTGCCCGCACGCTGGCGGACTCTGTGTAGCAAGGCGATCTCATGTCACGGGTCATGCTCCTTTTGCTTGTCGCAATGTCGCTCTTGCCAGCCTGCGGCACCACCTCGCCACAACAGGCTGGCCTCCCTGCGACGATGACGGCGGTCAACTCGCCGATTGAAGAAGTCGCACCTGCGGGCGACAGCGCGCCACCCACCGAGATAGTGCCGATGGGGGATGGCTCCGAGGCAGTTGCGACCGCCGTCGTGCTCCCAGCGACCGGACGTATCAGCATCGAGCCGGCAATTGCCCGCGCCGGTGATACCGTGATCATCAGCGCGAGCGGGTTTACACCGGGCGAGGAGATCGTCTACCTCACGACGACGGTTGAAAGGGGCTTTGGCGCTGATACCACCCGCCTCAATGCAGATCCAGCAGGCAGTGTGCGGATTGAGGCGCCAATCACGGACTCAACAAGCGCCACGTTCCACTACGTGCTGCTCTCCGGGCGGGCGAGCAAGCTCCAGCTCAAAGGCGGCTACGATGTCACCAGGCTTGTCCAGGGCGAGCTTGACGCGCTGCGCGCCACCGCCGTCGCGCCAGTCGCAGAGACGCTGGCCCTTGAGGTGCGACCGCCAGCGATGGGACGCACGGGGCGCATGTCGTTTGAGGCCAGCGGGTTCAGCCCGGGGGAGCCCGTCGCATTCTACTTGGTCGCCCCATCTGGCCTGTTTGGCATCGGGCCGGTGCTTCAGAGCAATGCCGATCAGCAAGGCCGCGCCGTGGGGCGTTACGATTTCCAGTCGGATCTGCGCCAGCTCGAAGCCGGAACCTGGCTTGCGCGCATCGTTGGCTCACAGAGCGGGCTTGTTGCGGAGGGAACCTTTGTTGTCACGGAGGAGGCGCTCACGCCCGTGCCACAAAACGCGCCGACGGTGACGCCGCTACCGGCGGTAGTGCCGGCGTGCGATGACATTACCATCCTTGACCCGGCCAGTTCCGTGGCGCGCCAGTTTACGTTCTCACTGGGGATCAGCCGCAGCCTTCCCCCAGGAAGCCAGATTACCGAAGTCATCTATGCCCGGCAGCTCGCCGGCTTAACGCTCATCGCGGTCAGATTGAGTGAGGGTGAGGTGCCGCCGTTTGTCCTGAAGGGCTCTGGGAACCTCGCTGATGTTGTCGCCATCCTGGCGCCGGATGCAACCATCGATGCGGTGATCGCTGAAGGGGCCCGGAACGGTGCCGCCATTCCGCGCATCTTGATCGACTTTGAGCAGTGCCCCTTGGCCGGCCTCCCCTCAGGTGCGCCGGCGCCGGCTTTGGAGCCGACCATGCCGGCGGTGACGGAGGCGCGCACCTGCGCCGACCTGACCAACCTCGATCCGGCGGCGCCGGAGACATTAGTGATCGCCGATGCCTACCTCCAGAGCGTCGTCGGCGTGAATGACCGCAGCGGTACGAGTGTGATCTGGGCGCGCCAGCTCGGTGAGTTTGTCGCTATCAACGTCTTGCTGGCTTCGGAGAGCCTCCCGCCGGCGATTTTTCAGCGCCGTGGTGCAGCCTGGGTCTACGTGGCCGGGTTCGATATCGCGCCCGATGTGGAGGCGACGCTCGCCGAAGGTCGCGAGAACGGTGTGGAGATCCCGAGAATCCTGGTCGAGTGTGCCCTGCAATGAACCGAACAGCTCTCAGAGATGCGTAGGCTGGCCATGTCGCAATCGGTTGGAGCCATCGATGACACACCCCAGTAGTTCAAATGAGCAGCTCGACACGCCACCGCCGAGGTCTGATGGCTCCAAGAAACCTGATCCGCTATCCGCCGCTCCTGGCGGCGAAGCGCCACCGTCATCCGTAACGGCGACAAAGCGGCGCGGTCTTACAGGGCTTGGCGCCGCGATCGGGGGTTTCTCGGGCTTGCTGGCGATCATCGGTACGGTCGTGGCGCTACTCGCCTTCCGCCAGCAACTCGCCGACAGTACGTCCTCTGACCAGAGCCAGGCTACCCTCGTTGCGATTATGAACGCGCAGCTTGAGGTACAACGCGAGATTGCGACGGTTCAGTCCGAGCCCGTCCGGGTTGGCCCGAGCGCTACATCGCTCGCGGAGCGCCAAGCGCAGCTGTTTGCTACCCAGGAGGCGCTTGTCGCTTTGAGATCCCAGGTTGAGGCCACGGCAACGGCGGGGGCGGCGCGCCCGATCGGTGCGCCGGTTGATGGAGCAGCACAACGGGCCTTCGAGTTTCCGCTAGAAGTGATGTGTCCCGAGGAGTTGCGTCTCGGGCAAACTGCGATCTGCTCAGTCGAGGGGGCGGAGGAGATCGATGCGTACAGAGTCGCCTTGCAGATCAACGATCAGCTCATCATCCGTGCAGTGCGCACGTCGGGAACCTTCGCGCCGCTGGTCGAGCTCACCGATGAGGCCGGGAATGTTGTCTGCCGGGCTGCTGAGAGCCAGTTGGTGGTGATTGACCGCTGCTCGATCACGACGTCGGGTGTCCATACGCTCACGGTGGCCGATGCGCGATCAACGGCGACGGGGGCCTATCGGCTATTCGTGCAGCGGCTGAACCAGGCGGGCCTCGCCCAGACGTTGAGCTTCGGTGTGTTGGGATCGGGGCAGATCAGCGCCGTCGGCGACCTGGTGAGCTACCAGTTCGACGGCGCGATCAACGACCAGTTGCTGCTGCGGGTGGTCAAGGACGCGGGTGCGTTTTCACCCCTTGTCAGCGTCTACGGGCCGGGGGGCAGGCAGGTCTGTGGGGCGAGTGATCAGGCGCTCGTGAGCACTGGGTGCTCGCTGACGGAGAGCGGCGTCTACTCGCTCTTCGTCGATGACTACTATCGACGCGGCACTGGCACCTACCGCATCCTCATTCAGCGGCTGAACAGCCCTGGGAACGCCGCGACGATCGCTGTCGGTGGCACAGCGGAGGGGGCGCTCGATGCGGTAGGCGAGTTCGATACCTACACCCTGCAAGGCACAGCCGGCGAAACATTCACGCTGACGCTGACGCGCACCAGCGGCGCATTCGCGCCCCGGCTTCGCGTGTACGATCCCGCTGGCGCGGAGCTCTGCGATGGGTCGGACAATGCCACGGCTGTGCTTGCTGCGTGTACATTGCGGGCGAACGGTATGCACACACTGATCGTTGATGACTATTACGTCCGCCAGGTTGGTGGCTACTCGCTACAGGTTGACCGGGCGACGCCGGGGCGGTAGAGACGCCCCACTGGGGCGTCTCTACCGCCCCGGCGTCTGTACGTCCTACGGCTCTGGCATGCCGCCGTGGTCACCATTGGCGATTCCCCACAACAAGCCCTCCATGCGCTCGACGAACCGCTCGGCGCTGAACTCGCGTTGCCAGCGTTCGTGGGCTGCGGCGCCGAGCTGCGCAGCCAGCCCCGGCTCACGCAGAAGCCGCTCGATCCGCGCGGCGAGGGCTTGGGGGTCACCGGGTGGGAAGAGCAGCCCCTCGTGGCCGTCCTCGATCGCTTCTGGCACCCCGCCGACGGCGGTGGCCACCACTGCCTTGCCGGCGGCCATCGCCTCCAGCATCGCCACGGGCAGCACTTCGTCGCGGGAGGGCAGCACGAGGGCGTCGGCGGCCTGGAGCCGGGCCAGGGCCTCGGCGTGGGGTAGCGGGCCGAGCAGGCGCGCGCCCGGTGTTGCAGCCGCCAGGGGCGCCAGTCGCTCGTAGTAGGCCCAGTCGATCACCCCGCCGATCAATTCGGCCTCCACCCGGACGCGCAGAGCTTCGGGGAGCAGCCCCAACGCCCGCAACAGCGTGTCCTGGCCCTTGCGCGGCTCGACGCTGCCGAGCAGCACCAGGCGCAGCCGGCCATCCCGAGGCAGGCGCGGGTCGGGCGTGGCCTGCGGGGGCGCGGCGACCCCGTAGGGCACGACGACAGGGCTGAGGGTTGAGGGCTGGGGGTTGAGAGTCGCCGTAGCACCGCCGGAGGCACCGGCTTCGCCCGACTGCCTCGGCGACTCGGCCTGAGCTTGTGCGTGCAGGGCTGGCTGGAGCGGGGCATCGGGCATCAGGTCGGCGTAGCGGACAGCAGTGGCAGCGGCAGGAAAGACGAGGGCGTCGGCGGCGGCGAGGGCGGCTGCCACCTCGGGCCGCTCCTCGGCCAGGCGCCGCCCGAAGGCCGACTCGTGGATCCACCAGACGCAGGGCACACCGGCGGCTTTTGCCGCATGGACAGCCCGCGCGCCGTGGATGGTGTTGATGATCGCGACGTGGTAGGGAGACGATGCGCCGGCATGGTGGGGCTCGGTCACGGGCGCCAGCAGGCGGTAGGCCACCGTCGCGTCGCCGATCAGATGCCGGACGACGCGCACCGCCACCCCGGCCGCCTCCAGCCGCTCCCGCAGCGGGCCGTCGGCCGGGGCTGCCACCGTCACCGTGGCGCCCCGGCGCGCCAGCCCAGCCGCCAGTTCCGCCAGCATGATCGGCGCCCCGCTCAGCCCCAGGTCGTGGGTGATGAGGAGCAGCGACGCCGGGCCGCTAGCCCCACGCGCGTGCGCAGGAGCGTGAAACCGGTCGGGCCGCCGGCGCTCCCCTTCTCCCGCAGGCGGGAGAGAGGTCATGGCGATGAGGGTCTGCCCCGCAAGCTCCCGCAGCGGCCCGCTGCCCTCGTAGTAGACGAGGCCGAAGTGGCGCAGAATGCTGGCGAGCCGGTCGAGGGCGTCTTCACCACCGGGCTCGGCCACGGCAGGCACGCGGGACACCGGCGAGAGGTTTGGGCTGAAGAAGGGATCACCGGCACGGATCAGCGGGAGCATCTCCATCGTCGCGCGGAGCACGTCGGCGGGAGGCAGGCTCAGGCCGCGCGAGGCGCCTTCGTGGTGCAGCAGCCGCGCGAAGGGCGTGTAGACCACCCGGTAGCCCCGCTCCACGGCGGCCAGGCAGAAGGTGATGTCGCTGTAGCCCACCTGGTAGAGCTCGTCGAAGCCGCCGAGCTCCTCGAAGAGCTCGCGGCGCACGAGCATACATGCCCCGGTGACGGCCAGCAGGTCGCGGTACCATTCGGAGGAGCCGAAGGGGCCGTAGACCGGGCCGCTGGTGCCGTCGAAGAGGTGGCTGCCGTGGCCCTCGACGCCCACGGCGATCCCGGCGTGCTGGGTGGTGCCGTCGGGGCGCACGAGCCGGGCGCCTACCACGCCCACCTCGGGGCGTTCAGCCCAGCCCACGAGCTCGTCCAGCCAGTCAGGATGCAGGGTCTCGGTATCGTTGTTGAGGAAGAGCAGCCGGTCACCGGTGGCGTGGCGCGCGCCCAGGTTGTTGGCCCGGCCCCAGTTGAACGGCCCCGGCAGGCGAACGATCCGCACCCGGGGCTCGGCGGCCAGTTCGGCGTAGTAGGCAGCGGTGGCGGGCTCGACGCTTCCGGTGTCCACGAGCACGATCTCGTAGCTCGGGTAGGCGGTGGCCCGCAGGATGGAGCCGATGCAGGCTCGTAGCAGATCAGCCCGATCCTTCGTGGGGATGATGATCGAGACCTTGAGGCCGTAGGTGGGCCAGCGCACCCGTACCAGACCCTGCTCGCTCACGCTCACCTCGGCGCCGGGGTTGCCGGTGCGGCGCAGGTGGCCTTCGATGGCTCGGCGCTGAGCCTCGATCGCCCAGGGCTTGGCGGTGGCCTCCCGGGCGGCGGAGCCAGGCACCTGGCGCCAGTGGTAGAGCACGCGGGGGATGTGGTAGATCCTCGGGCTCCGCTCGCTGAGCCGCAAGGCCAGATCCCAGTCCTGGGCGCCGTCGGTGGCCGGGTCGAAGCCACCGAGCTCGCGCAGCAGAGCGGTGCGGAAGGCACCGTGCATCAGGTAGTTGGTGGAGAGCAGCAGATCGGGGGAGGGCGCCCCGGGCTTGAACCAGGGGCTGTGGCGGTGCCCCTCCTCGGTGAGCTTGTCCTCGTCGAAGTAAACTGCGTCGGCGTCAGCGTGGCGGTTGAGCAGGGCGGCGAGCTCGAAGAGGGCGTCGGGGGCGAGAGCGTCGTCGTGATCGAGCACGAGCGCGAGCTCTCCCTGGGCCAGTTCCAGAGCCGCGTTGAGGTTCGCGGCGATGCCACGGTTCTCGCCGAGGAGCCACAGGCGCACCCGTGGGTCGGCGACGGCCTCGGCAAGGATCGCCTGCACCTCGGGCGCGGAACCGCCATCGACGACGCAGAGCTCCCAGTGGTCGTAGGTTTGAGCCTGAAGCGACTCCAGCGCGGCGCGAAGCGCGGCAGGGGGCGGATTGGACACCGCCATCAGCACGCTGAGCAGCGGGCGTCGTGAGAGCGCCCTGGCCTCCGCGTGTTGGCGCTCAAGGGCCGCTGCGTCGGGTTCGGTCGCGGCGATCCAGCGGGTG
>SFCB01000219.1 GCA_004367505.1 Chloroflexi bacterium OHK40
CCTGGGCCGCGACGTGCAGCTCTAGCTCGGCGAAGAGCGCGCCGATGGCCGGCCCATCGTCGGGTACCACGGCCCGGATGCTGGCGACGAGTTGGGGCGGCACGGGCCGGAAGACCACGTCGAAGTGGCGGGGCGCCGTCTCGTGCTCAAGCTGGCGTAGCCGCTCCTCCACCTGGGCCAGGCGGTGGCGGGTTGCGGCGATCTGCGCCTCCAGCTCGGCCCGGCGGAGCCGTAGCATGCCCCGCAGCTCCTCGGTGGGCAGCTGGTCGTCGAGCAGGCCACGGATCTGCTCCAGGCCGAAGCCAAGATCCTTGAGCGCGATCAGGCGGGTGAGGCGCGGCAGCTGGTCGGCGGAGTAGTAGCGGTAGCCGCTCTCCGGGTCGACGCGGGCAGGCCGCAGGAGCCCCAACTCGTCGTAGTGGCGTAGCATCTTCACGCTCACCCGCGTGAAGCGCGAGAAGTCGGCGATCTTGAACATCAGGCCCTCCGTCATTCTGGCGGGAGTATACCGCCTCCGACGATGGTAGAGTCAACCCGCCCACCTACGCGGGGGTGGGCCGGGTGTTGACGCATCCCCGCGTGCCGTGGCGCTGAAGCGCGGCGATGGGGAGGCGATGCCAGCCTCCCCGGGCTCCCGAGCGTCGCCGGTGACGGCTGTTGCCTACGGTTATGCTGCGGTGTTGACGCCCACCCCCACGCACGCGAAGGCGGGCTGGCGTGTAGCACGGTACGCCACACCGTCTACGCGGGGGCAGGCCGGCAGTGACGGGGCCGGAGCGTCCGGTGCCCCCCTGGCGCTGCGTGAACCGCCGCGCCCTCACGGGTCTGGCGGCGGGTCATCGGCGGATGAATCGATAATTCGCAGGCGCTCCGCCGCGCGCTGGCGCACGACCGAGCTGGGATCGCGCAGGAGGATGGCGCGCACATCGGGCCGCGTCGTTGTCGCGGCGATCCGCCGGCGCACCTGGCTGGTGACGCGGCGATCCCGCAGGAGTGCCTCGATCGCTGCGATTGGTGTTGCCGGGTGCCGGCACAGGGCCAGGCCGTCCTGGTTCCCCCAGTGACCGCGATCAGCAGATACAGACGGGCGGCCATCCTGGTTAGCTGGTGTATCCGCGCAACCTCGCATCGCCTACCATTGGGAGCCCACGCCTGCCATTGCCAGATCGCCGCAGCGCCGACGCGCTCACGGGCGCACGGCAAGCGCGCCGGCCGCACCGCCGGCCGCAGCCGCCAGACCGATGGCCAGCGCAATGGCCACGGCCTCAAACGGATCGCCACCGCCGCCGGAGGTGTCGCCCGCGACGAGCGCGATCACGACGAGCATGCCCACGCCGGCGCCCAGCGCTACGGCGGCCTTCCGGCTCAGCCAGGCGCGGGCAAGGGCCCCGGCGGCGCCGCCACAGAGCCCGGCTCCACCGCCGACCGTCGCGCCAATCACCGTGCCCGCTAACAGATACACCGGCCACCAGCTGACAAACTCGGCATCACGCTCAGTGGTGAGCCCGAAGAGTAGGAAAAGGCCGTTCATGACCAGGATACCGAGCGCCAGGCCGACGACACCCCCGATCAGGGCGCCGCTCAGGGCTCTGAGGGCGTGGCGAGCGAATAGATTCGTGCCGTTGCGCTGTGAGGGCTGCACCACTCTTCTCCTTTCTGTGCGGCGGCAGGGCGTTTACCACCGTTGCGCATCACACCAGACACGCGATCGCTCAAGCGAGAGCTGAGTACCAGGAACCGGAGAACCGTCAGCGGGGGAATTCTAACGTGCTCCAGCCCCCCACAGCGGGATCAACCCGGTCGAGAAAGGCGAGAGCGGCTCTAGTGTACCGCAGAAGTTCTCTAGCGCGGGGTCGCCAAAAGGAGAAGAATGCTCCGGGTCAGCACGGATCGGGACAGTAGTCGCCCGGATCGTTGCCTCGGCGCGCACAGGTGGCGCCGCCAGCGATCGCTCATAGCCGCCCTGCCCCGATGGTCATCCCAGGTGTATAGTGGTCTGGCAACGTGGTTGGGATGGCGCATTTCTCGTGGGGCGGGCTTCGCTCTCCCACCCCCCCTCCCACGGGGCGCACACCGCCGCGATGCAGCAGCTGCGGGCGCTGCTGACCATCAACGGTCGCTTTTTCTCCACCGCCGCCGAGCTCGAAGTCGCCATCCGCGAGGCGGAAAGGCGGGGGGCTAGACTCGATGTTTGGAAGGATAGATGCTGTCTCCAGCAGCATTGCACCAGCCCCGTTTCCGAAAGCGTTTTCAACACGCACCGATGCTATACTTGCCCTATGGGCCACCACGGGAATAGCTACGTGCAGCAACATTCATTCACTTGCATCACGCGAAAGGGACACTGCGGTGGGCAGTGCAGGTAACCCTGCGGGCACAGACTCCGTCACGATGGAAACCCTAAGGGCAGATCTGAGCATTGCGGTCCTTGGCGAGTTGACGATACGAGTTGATGGACAGGTGCCGCCCTTACGGCGTAAGGATCGGGCGGTTGTGGCATACCTGGCGATCACCGGCCAGCCGCAACCCCGCAGCGTTCTGATCGATCTGTTCTTTCAAGAGGCCGACGATCCGGCCGCCGCGCTGCGTCTGCTTCTTGCCCGCATCCGCAGCAAGCTAGGCTCACATGTGCTGCGCACACTGGGGCGACAGGTGTCGCTCGACCCGGCGGCCTACTGGCTCGACCTGCGAGTTTTCGATGCGCTACTTGGCAGTGATCCCAGCGCGCGCCCTTACACGGACCTCGTCGCAGCAATGCAGCTCGTGCGCGGCCCGCTCCTCGATCAGTTGTATCTCCCGTCGGCTCCTGAGTTCAACCTCTGGCTGCTCGGCGAGCGCGCCCGTGTGCAGCGACGACTTGCCCAGGTGCTTCAGCGGCTCCGCGACGAGTCCGCTGTGGCGCATGACATCGACCGTGCGATCGGGTATGCGCGCATGCTGGTAGAGTCAAGTCCTTTGCTGGAGGAGGCACACGCACGCCTGATCCAGCTGTATGTCCAGTCAGGTCAGGTGGCCGCAGCCCTGACCCAGTTCGAGCAGTGCCGCGATATTCTCGCCCGTGAGTTGGCCGTAGCACCCACCCGCGATCTCCAGTCTTTGCGTGATCTGATCGCTAACAGTATGGAGCCCATGGCGGTGCAGGAGGCCGCGAGGGCGCGGCTGCCCCCACTAGACACCTTGACCATGGGCTTCCGTGAGCGCGACCATTTGCTCGAGCAGCTCCAGGCGATCTGGGAGCAAGCCGCCGCCGGTAGGGGAGGCGTAGTGCTCTTGGTTGGAGAGGCCGGATCTGGCAAAACCCGGCTGCTCCACGAGTTTGCCCGCAGGCTTGACGACCAGCGGTTTTACCTTGGGTCATGTGCTGAGATCACGCAGCAGATTCCCTACGAGCCCTGGGCCGCCCTGCTCGAGGGGGCGCTCCGGGCAGCAGATCTGGCAGCGCAACCCCCGCTCTGGCGCGACTACCTGCTGCGCCTGCTGCCGGGCCTGGCGGCGCAGATCGAGGTGGCGGTGCCCTCGCCTCCGCCTACCGCCGGCGGCGAGGCCGAGCGCCTCTTTGCTGCGGTCGCGGAGGTGCTGGTGCCGGCGAACGCCCCCCCCAGGCTCGTCGCGATCGAGGACTTGCATTGGGCCGACCAGGCCAGCCTCCAGCTGTTTGGCTACCTGGCCCGCCAGGCTGCCGAGCGGGCCGTTCTGCTCGTGGGGACGGTCCGCACCGAGTCGCAGACGGAGCGCCCGGCGCTGCAACGGGTGCTCGACGAGCTCGACCAGCGCGCAGTTGTGCAGCTCGCTATCACGCCACTGGGCGAGGCGGCCGTGGTGGTCATGGCCCAGCGGCTGCTCAGCCAGGTGGACAAGGAGCGGGCCGCGCAGGTTGGGGCTCTGATCTCCTGGGCCACGGGTGGAAATGCGCTGTTTGTCACCGAGCTGCTCCGCGAGCTGGCGACGTACCCCGAGTTGCCCGGCGAGCTACCCATCCCTGGCAGTGTGCGTGAGCTTGTCGGTCGCCAACTCACCCGGCTAAGGGAGGGCGAGCGCCAGGTTCTAGAGGCCCTTGCCGTTCTTGCAGCCCCGGCCAGCCTCGACGAGGCGACGGATATCAGTGCACGTGGGGCCGATGAGGTCGAGCGGGCGATCACGCTCGGGCTGAGCATGGGGCTGCTGATCAGCGACCCTAGCACGCCCCCCGGCTCCTACCGCTTCGGTCACCATCTGCCGCGTGAGGCGGTGGTGGCCCAGCTCACCCTGGCCCGCCGACAGATCTTGCATCGCCGGGTCGCGCAGCGGCTCGATCGGGCGGCGGCGAATCAGCCTCACGACGCCCGTCTGGCGGTCGCCGAGCAGCTCCTCTACCACGCCCGGGCCGGCGACGCGCCCGAGCTCGCGCTGCGCTGGACCTTGCCCGCTGCCGAGCGGGCGGCACAGCTGTACCACTACCAACGGGCATTACAGATCATTGATCAGGGCCTCGATGATTACGCCCGCCGTGTGCACAGCGGCCACACCGCCGGGGCCGCGCCTCTGTATGCCGAGTTACGCCTGCGTCGCATCCCGCTCCTGAGCCTGCTCGGCCGGCCGCCGAGCGAGCTGCAGCAGTCGCTCGCCCTGGCCGAGGAGTATTTGGAGCAGCACTCGGGCGCAGTCTCGCCGGCCCTGCTGGCGCTGAGTAAGGCGCACGTGCTCCTGACCCTGTATCGCTACGAGGAGAGCAGCCAACAGGCGCTCGATGCCTATCAGTACTATGTAGACGCCGAGGATCTGCGCGCCGCGGCCGCCTGCCTGGTGCTTGTCGGCTCGAATGGGATCACCAGCCTGAATAATCGTACCGGGCGCGCGTACTACGACCAGGCCCTGACGATCTACCGGGCGCTTGACGACCATGACGGCCAGAGTGCCTGCATGTACGGGATCGGGTGGGCCTCGCTCCAGCTCGGCGAGATCCAGGAGGCGATCGATCGGCTCGACGAGGCGCTCCGGTTAGCGCTCGCGCAGCGGAGCACGCTGCGGGAAGCCCGCGCCCGGTATATTCTGGCGGTTGCCTGGAGCTTTATCTACCACTTCGAGCGCATGGAAGCGAGCGCCCGACGGGCAGCCGAGCTCTACGCACAGCTCGGTATGGACGAGATGCATCAGCGTAGCTGCTTTTTCTTGGCGATCGCCGAAGAAAACCTGCATGATCTCGCACAGGCGGAAGTCAGCTACGCCGGCCTCTGGGCCGCGGCGAGCCAGCGTGGCGACGAGTTCCTGGCGGGCTGGGCCGCCCACGCACTCGGCCGATGCGCCATCCTGAGAGGGGACCTTGCCACTGCGCAGACCTGGCTGGAGCGCGCGATCGAGCTGCGGCGGCGCACCGGGCAGGCATCGATCGCCCTCCTCGATCTAATCTGGCTTGGGCGGCTCGCGCTCGCGCGTGGTGAGGCCACCCGCGCCCTGGAGTACTGCCAGACGGCCATAGAAGAACTCCAGGCGCTGAGCGACGAGATCTACGTGGTCGAGACCGCTGATATGTACATGGCGTACGCCCAGGCCCTGGCCGCCAATGGCAACGACCCGGCCGCTCGTGTTGCTCAGGCCCAGGCCCAGGCTGAGCTGGCCCGCGTCGCGGCGCAGCTCCGTGATGCGCAAAGCCGCCATTACTACCTCACCGAATCGCCGCTAGCCTTGCGCATTCGTGCGGAGATTGCCTGAGCTCGCGCA
>SFCB01000237.1 GCA_004367505.1 Chloroflexi bacterium OHK40
CAACTTCGCCTTCGAGCCGATCGAGATCCGCATCAAGGCCGGCACGACCGTGCTCTTCCCCAACAACGGGCAGAAGCAGCACTCCGCCACAGCCGTGGACGGCTCCTTCGACACCGGACTGTACGGCCCCGGCGAGACCCGCAGCCTCACCTTCGATACGCCGGGGAGCTTCCGCTACTACTGTGTGCTCCACGCCCCCGCCGACGGCTCCAGCGGTATGGCCGGGACAATCATTGTCGAGCCGTAGCCCCGGGTCGCATGCGTGAGTCTCGCTGTAGAGCCGTCCATCCGGCGAGACCATGCAGGCACCCCACGCCCAGGACGAGCTCCACGTGGTGATCGCCGCCCACGGCGAACTCGTTAACCCTGACCAACGGCCCCCGGACGGGCGCATACCAGGCCGCAGCAGCAGCACGCCGTGGCGAGCCCGGGCGGGATGATACCCCTGCCCGGCGCGAACCACCAGGCACGGAATGGACAAGATGGGCGCGAGCGCATCCAGATGCGCTTTGCGCCCTTTGTGCGCTTCGCGCGATGTCTGGTGCATCCTGCGACGACTGTCGATCACCAGGCGTGATAAACCCCGGGCGGCCAACCTATGGCATAATTCACGTGGTTACCCAGACTCGCCTCCGTGATAGCCCGATGGAGGGCGCCCGTGGACCTTGACCTGCTGAGTTTTCCCTACGCGGCCCGCCGTGTCCCGCTGGTTGCCGGCAACGGCGTGGTGGCCACGAGCCATCCGCTCGCCTCACAAGCCGGCCTCGCCGCCCTCCAGTCTGGCGGCACCGCCATAGATGCCGCCCTGGCCGCCGCCGCCTGCCTCACCGTCCTGGAGCCCACCTCCAACGGCCTCGGTGGCGACGGGTTCGCCCTGATCTGGGATGGTGCGCGGCTCCACGGAATCAACGGCTCTGGCCGCGCCCCCGCCGCTCTCTCGATTGAGGCCCTGCAGCGCGCCGGCCACCAGCAGGTACCGACCCACGGCTGGCAGGCCGTGACGGTGCCCGGCGTGGTGCAACTCTGGGGCGATCTGCACGAGCGCTTCGGCCGGCTTCCCCTGGAGCAGGTTCTTGCCCCGGCGATCGCCTACGCCGAGCAGGGCGCCCCCGTGGCTCCGATGGTCAGCCAGTTCTGGGCCAGGGGCGTGGCCGCCGCGCGGGAGCGCAGGGCCCCGGAGTTCGCCGGTTTCTTGAGCACTTTCGCCCCCGGCGGTCGCGCCCCCCGCGCCGGGGAGCGCTTCGCCTCGCCCGGCCACGCCCGCACGCTACGCCTGATCGCTGCAGAGGGCCCCCGCGCTTTCTACGCGGGTCCGATCGCCGAGGCGATCGGACGCTTCAGCGCCGAGACGGGCGGCACCCTCACCCCGGACGATCTCGCCGCTCACCGCTCCGAGTGGGTTGAGCCGATCAGCGCCGACTACGCCGGCTATACCGTGGCCGAGATCCCGCCCAACGGGCAGGGGATCGCCGCCCTGATCGCCCTTGGCATCCTGGATGGACTGGATCTCGCCGCCCACCCGCGCGACTCGGCCGCCGCCTACCACCTGCAGGTCGAGGCGATCAAGCTGGCTTTCGCCGATGCCTTCGCCTACGTTGGCGACCCGGCAACGGTCGATGTGCCGGTCACCGCACTGCTCGACCGCGAGCGCCTGGCCGCCCGCCGCGCGCTGATTGGCCCCACCGCGCAGGATTACGGCCCCGGCGCCCTCCCACGGGGCGGTACTGTCTACTTCTGCGCGGCGGATCGGGATGGCCGCATGATCAGTATGATCCAGTCCACCTACATGGGCTTCGGCTCGGGCGTGGTGATCCCTGGCTGGGGCATCGCCCTGCATAATCGCGGCGCCGGCTTCGTGACGACCCCGGGCCACCCGAACTGCCTGGCGCCCGGCCGGCGGCCCTTCCATACGATCATCCCCGGCTTTCTGCTGAAGGACGGTCAGGCTGTTGGCCCCTTCGGCGTGATGGGCGGCCACATGCAGCCCCAGGGCCACACCCAGGTGATCGTCAATAGTCTCACTTATGGCATGCACCCCCAGGCGGCCCTCGACGCGCCTCGCTGGCGCTGGGAGCAGGATGGGTCGCTGCGGCTCGAGCTCGAAACGCCCCGCCACATCGTCGAGGGTCTCGCCGCCTGCGGCCATCGGGTTCAGGTTGAGGCTGAGGTGGGGGGCTTCGGCCGTGGCCAGATCATCTGGCGCCTCCCCAGCGGCGACTATGTGGCCGGTACCGAGAGCCGCTGCGATGGGTGCGTAGCAGGGTGGTGAGGTGGAGGGGAGGAGGGGACGGGGGAGCGAGGGGATAGGGCACAGGGCACGGGGAAAACCAAACGCCAACTACCAACCGCCGCAGGGCGCGTGCGACCGCCGTCCACCAACCGCCGCAGGGCCTGTGCGCCCTCCAACCGCCGCCCGGGGTTCAGCGTGGACAGACCCGGATTCGACCGGCGGTTTGCCGCATCCTGACGGGCTGCATTCCTCTCTCCGGCGCAGGCGGGGGCAAGCCCCGGCGAAAGCGGGGGGAGGGCCAGAAGCGCGGCCCAACGCCGTGAATCACGGTTCCGACCAGACGTTCTGTCCGCCCTTGAACCCTTGGCAGTGCGAGATCACCATGAGCGAGACCTTCCGCAACCTCGTTGAACACGCACAGATATTGATCGAGGAGCACAAGATCCCCGGCGCCGCGATTGGTGTGCTCCACGACGGGGAGATCGAGGCGGCGGGCGTAGGTGTCACCAGTGTGGCCCACCCGCTCCCCGTCACCGCCGACACCCGGTTTCAGGTCGGTTCGATTACCAAGACCTTCGTGGGGAGCGCGATCATGCGCCTGGTAGAACAGGGCAGCCTGGAGCTCGACGCGCCGCTGCGCCAGCTTATTCCCGGCCTGCGCCTGCGCGACCCCGAGGCCCAGGAGCGCGCCACGCTCCGCCACACCCTCACCCACACCGGCGGCTGGGTGGGCGATTTCTTCGACGACCTCGGCTGGGGCGACGACGCCCTGCGGCGGATGGTCGAGGAGCGCATGCCCACGAACCCACAGGAACTCCCGCTCGGCGCCACCTTCTCCTACAATAATGCCGGCTTCTATCTCGCCGGTCGCGCGATCGAGCTCGCCACCGGCCAGACCTTCGAGGCCGCGATTGCGGATCTCATCTGGCGCCCCCTCGGCCTGCAGCAGAGCTGCTTCTTCCCCGAGGATGTGATGCTCCACCGCTTTGCCGTGGGCCATATACAACGCGAGGCCGGCCCCGAGGTGGCCGTGCCCTGGCCGATTGGCCGTGCCGCCCACGCCCCCGGCGGCATCGTCAGCACGGTTGGCGACCTGTTGCGCTACGCCCAGGCCCACTTCTCTGGCCCATCGCCGATCCTCGCTGCCGAGAGCCGTACCGCCATGCAAACGCCCGGGGTAAGCACCATCGGCGACGATGAGCATGTGGGCCTCACGTGGTTCACCAACGCGCTCAGCGACGGTACCCGGGTGATCCGCCACAGTGGCGGCACCAACGGCCAGATCGCCGGATTCTGGGTGGTTCCGGAACAGCACTTCGCCCTCGCGGTGCTCACCAATGCGAGCAACGGCGGCCTGCTCACCCGGCCGCTCTACCTGCAGGCCATTGCTGGCTACCTCGGCCTCGATGATCCCGACCCGGCGCCCGTACCGCTCGCCCCGGAACATATGCGGGCAGTAGCTGGCCGCTACACGAGCGCCCTGGCCGATGCGATCATCGAGCCTGGCGACGACGGGCTGCTGCTCCACATGCATCCCCGGGGCGGCTTCCCCAGGCCCGACTCGCCACCCGGGCCGACCCCACCACCCACGCCGCTAGTCTTCTACACCAGCACCTGTGTGCTCGCCACGGCGGGGCCATTTCGAGGCGGGCGTGGCGAGTTTGGCGGCTGGCAGAACGAGCGGCCAACCTGGTTCCGTTTCGGCGCCCGGGCCCGCCTGCGCGAGGTGGAAGCGTAGTCCGCATGCGCCAGCGCACTGTGCGCGAGCCTGATACTGGCCTGAAACTGGCGGGCCGATACTGTGCTCTGTGCCTCTGTGCTGAGGAGATGAAGGAGCCGACGATGGCCCGTGAGCCCGTACAGCGCACCTTGTTCGACCTGCTGAACGCCGGCGCCGCCGATCACCCGGCCCTGGTGGCCCCGGGACGACCGCCGCTGAGCTACGCCGCCCTGCGCGCCAATGTGGCCACCCTGGCCGCGCAGCTCCAGAACCTCGGAATCGGGCGCGGTGACCGGGTGGCGATCGCCATGGCCAACGGCCCCGAGATGGCTATCGCCTTCCTCGCCGCTGCCACCGCCGCCACTGCCGCCCCCCTCAACCCGAAGTATCGCCCGGACGAGTTCGCCTTCTACTACGATGATACCCGCGCCACGGCCCTGATCGTGGCCCCGGGCACCCAGGCGGAAGCCCGTGCCGCACTCCTCCCGGGCATGACCGTGATCGAGGCCGAGACACAGGCGGATGGCACCCTCAGTTTTGTGGTGGGGTCTCAGGAGCAGCGCCTCCCCTCGTCTGCCCATCCTGCTCGCTCCCTGGCCCTCCCCGACGACGTGGCGATGATCCTCCACACCAGCGGCACCACCAGCCGCCCCAAGCGGGTGCCGATCCGCCACCGCAACCTCGCCACCTCCGCCGCCAATATCGCCGAGACCTACGGGCTCGGCCCCGCCGACCGGTCCCTCTGCGTGATGCCGCTGTTCCACATCCACGGCATCGTCGCCTCGCTGCTGAGCACGCTGGCCACCGGCGGTACGGTGATCTGCCCGCCTGGCTTCGATGGGCTGAAGTTCTGGTCCTGGGTGGAGGAGTTCCGCCCCACCTGGTACTCCGCCGTGCCCACGATGCACCAACTGCTGCTGGCGCGGGCCGAGCGTAACACCGAACTGATCCGCCGGAATCCCTTTCGCTTCATCCGCTCCTCAAGCGCCCCGCTCCCCCCGGTGGTTATGGAGCGGCTGGAGGAGACCTTCGGCGCGCCCGTGCTCGAGAGCTACGGGATGACGGAGGCGAGCCACCAGATGGCCTCCAACCCCCTACCGCCAGCCCCGCGCAAGCCCGGCAGTGTGGGCGTCGGCGTTGGTGTAGATGTTGCGATCATGGACGAGGCCGGCGCGCTGCTCCCCCGGGGCGCCACCGGCGAGGTGGTGGTGCGTGGCGGCAACGTGGTGGATGGCTATGAGAACAACCCCGAGGCCAACGCCGCCGCCTTCGTGGATGGCTGGTTTCGCACCGGCGACCAGGGCTACCTCGACGCCGACGGCTACCTGGTGCTCACCGGCCGGATCAAGGAACTGATCAACCGTGGTGGCGAGAAGATCTCGCCGCTGGAGATCGACGACGCCCTGCTACGTCACCCGGTGGTGGCCGAGGCTCTCGCCTTCGCCGCCCCCCACCGGACGCTCGGCGAGGAGGTCCACGCCGCCGTCGTGCTCCGGGCGCCCGTCGAGGAGCGCGAGCTGCGTGAGCACTGCGCGCGCCTGCTGGCCGACTTCAAGGTACCGCGCCAGATCCACATCCTCGAGGCGCTCCCCCGTGGAGCCACCGGCAAGCTCCAGCGCATCACCATGGCCAAAACCCTCGGGCTGACCGAGTGAACCGCGTGATGCGCGCGCTCGTGCTCATCACTGCCCTGCAGGCACCCTTCTTCCTCAGCCACGATGATGCTGGCCTCCACGCCGGCTCGAAGCGCTACTGACGACTAACGCCTATGACCACAACCTTCGTCGCCGAGCGGCTCAGCCCCTACCTCTGCTTCTCCCGCACCGAGTGGGCGGGCCTGCGCAACGGCGCCGAGCTGCCTATCGATGCCGCCGAGCTCGACTCGCTCGTCAGTCTCAACGACTCGGTCTCGCTTGAGGATGTCGCCGACATCTACCTGCCGATGCTGCGCCTGCTCGAGCTCTACTACGAGGCCTCACAGCAGCTCTACCAGGTGACGAACGTCTTCCTGGGCAGCCCCACTACCAGCCGCGTGCCCTATGTGATCGGCATTGCTGGCAGCGTGGCGGTGGGCAAGAGTAGCACCGCCCGCATTCTGCAGGCCCTCCTCGCCCGGACCCTCAACTGTACGGTGGATCTCGTGACCACCGACGGGTTCCTTTACCCGAACCGGGTGCTCCAGGAGCGGGGCATAATGCATCGCAAGGGCTTCCCTGAGAGCTACGACCGGCGCCGGCTGATCCAGTTCATCGCCGATGTCAAGTCCGGCAAGCCTCGGCTTGAGGTGCCGATCTACTCGCACCTGGTCTACGACATTGTGCCCGACGAGGTACGGGTGATCGACCGGCCCGACATCCTGATCGTCGAGGGCCTGAACGTGTTGCAGCGGGGCGGGCGCGCCTCACGCTCACCACAGATCTTCGTCTCCGACTTCTTCGACTTCTCGATCTACGTCGACGCCGACGAGCGCCATCTGCAGCAGTGGTACGTCGAGCGCTTCCTGCGCCTGCGCGAGACGGCCTTCCGCGACCCTTCTTCCTACTTCCGCCGCTACGCCGAGCTGAGCGTTGAGGAGGCGGTGGCCACCGCCAGACGGATCTGGCGCGAGATCAACTATGTGAACCTGAAGCAGAATATCGAACCGACCCGCGAGCGCGCCGACCTGATCCTCGAGAAGGGGGCCAGGCATACGCTGGAGCGGGTCTACCTGCGGAAGCTCTAGTTATGCGCATCTGCATTGTCGGCGCCGGCGCCATCGGCGGCCTCCTCGCGGCCAGGCTGGCCACGGCGGGCGCCGAGCTCACCCTGATCGCCCGGGGCGCCCATCTGGAGGCCATCCGTCATCACGGCCTGGTGGTGGAGGAGCCGGGGGGCAGCCGCGTGGTCGTGCGGCCGGCCCTGGCGACCGCCGACATGGCGGCTGCGGGCCAGCACGACTACGTGATCGTCGCGGTGAAGGCCCAGGCACTCCCGGCTCTCGCCGCGCCCATGCGCGCCCTCTACGGCCCTGATACCGCCGTGGTCTACGCCCAGAACGGCATCCCCTGGTGGTACTTCCTGCGGCACGGCGGCCCGTACGAGGGCCGGCGGATCGAGGCGGTGGACCCGGGCGGCCTGATCGCGGCCAGTACCGAGGTGGACCGCGTGATCGCCTGTGTCGTCTATCCCGCCGGCGAGATCCTTGCGCCCGGGGTGGTGCGCCACATCGAGGGCAACCGCTTCACACTCGGCGAGCCGGGCGGCGAGAAGAGCGCCCGCGCCCTGGCTCTCTCCGAACTGATGGCCTCAGCCGGGCTCAAGGCGCCCGTGCGGCCCGACATCCGCACCGAGATCTGGCTGAAGCTCTGGGGTAACCTCTCCTTCAACCCGATCAGCGCGCTCACCCGCGCCACGCTGGACGTGATCATCGCCGATCCGCTCACTCGTGGCCTGGCCAGCCGGATGATGGCCGAGGCCCAGCAGATCGCCGAGGCCCTGGGAGTGCGCTTCCCCGTCTCGATCGAGCGACGGATCAAGATGGCCGAGGAGATCGGCGCCCACAAGACCTCGATGCTCCAGGATATCGAGGCCGGCCGAGCGACCGAGATCGACGCGCTGCTCGGGGCCGTCGTCGAGCTCGGCCAGCTCGTCGGCGTGCCCACGCCCTCGCTGGAGGCCATCTACGCCAGTGTGAAGCTGCTCGAGCGGGTGGTGGCGCGGTGAGCACACCGTGGGGCCGCGCCCGTCGCCGATCCGCGCAACCCCGTACGCGCTCACGCCGGGAGGCGGTACAATAGCCCCATGACGATCGAGACAACTACCGCGCCCATCACGGCGCCAGCGCTGGATCTGCGGCGCACGCGCCGGCGGGTGTTCAGCCTGGCCGCCCCCGTGATCGGCGAGAACCTGCTCCAGACACTCCTTGGCGTAGTCGACACGCTGCTGGTGGCGGGGCTGGGCGCCGTGGCCCTGGCCGGTGTGGGCGCCGCCCTGCAGGTGGTCTACGTTATCCTCGCCGCCCTGAGTGCCCTGAGCGTGGGTGCCTCGGTACTCGTGGCCCAGGCGGTAGGGGCGGGCAGGCTCGCCGAGGCCGGGCGCCTGGCCCGCCAGGCACTCCTCTGGGCGGCCCTGATCGCCGTGCCGCTCACCGCCATCGGCCTGCCGCTCACGCCCGCGCTGATCGGGCTCTTCGGCCTGGAGCGGGCCGTGGCCGATGTCGCCGCCGGCTACCTGGGCGTGACCATGGGCGCCGTGGCGACGATCACGGTGATGTTGCTCGCCAGCGCGGTGCTGCGCGGCGCTGGCGACTCGCGCACCCCGATGCTCGTTACCCTGCTCGCCAACGTCGTCAACGTGGCGCTAAGCTGGGCGCTGATCTATGGCCATGCTGGGCTGCCCGCCCTCGGCGCGGTGGGGAGCGCCTGGGGGACCGTGCTCTCGCGCGGGCTCGGCGCGGCCGTCCTGGTGGCGGTGCTGCTCCGTGGCCGTCACGGCGTGCGCATTGGCGGCGGGGGCTCCTGGATGCCTCGCCTGGGCGCCTTCGGAGGGATCGTGCGCATCGGACTGCCGGCGGCGCTGGAGGAGGTGCTGATCATCGGCGCCTTCGCGACGCTCACCCCGGTGGTGGCTACCCTCGGAACCGAGGCCCTCGCGGCCCACCGGGTGGCGATCAACATCCTCTCGCTCTCCTTTCTGCCCGGGATCGGCTTCGGACTGGCCGCTACAGCTCTCGTGGGCCAGGCCGTGGGCGCTCACCAGCCCGACGAGGCCCGCGCCTCCACCACCATCGCGCTGCGCTGGGCCTTGATCTGGATGGGCGCCCTCGCCGCGCTCTTCCTCGTGTTCGCTCGCCAGCTCACCGCCCTCTTCAGCCAGGACCCGGCGCTGGTCGCGATCGGCGCCGCCGCCGTGGTGGCCGTCGCTCTCGCCCAGCCCCTCTGGGCCGCCAGCTTCGTCTACGCCGGGGCCCTGCGCGGCACCGGCGACACGCGCACTCCCCTGGTGATCACCGGCACGATGATGTGGGCCGCCGTGCTAATCGGCTTCCTGGCCCTGCGGGTCATCCCCGAGCTCTGGGCAGTCTGGGGCGCCTTCATCCTCACCGGCCCTGTCGAAACCTTCCTGTTCTGGCGGGCCTGGCGCAAGGCCAACCTGAATCCGGCCAGCCCTGCTCCAAAGGAGGCACCTGAGCCCATCCCAACAGGATAGCGCCGCCCCTGTTCGTTGTCCCCCGCATACCGTAGCACTGAAGCGCGCGGCTCGGGGGAAGCGAAGCCCGCCTGCGCGGGCTCCCGAAGTCGCTGGTGGTGGCCACAACGGGCTGCGGGCAGGATGGTCCTCCACCCCCGTTCCCTGTTCGCCGTCCCCCATTCCATGTCCCCTCTTCCCTGGCTCCTATGTTCTACCTCGGCTGCGCCATCTGGGCCTACAAAGACTGGGTTGGCACGCTCTTTCCGCCCGGTACGAAGAGCGGCGACTTCCTGCGGCTGTACAGCCGTCGCCTCACGACCGTGGAAGGCAACACGACCTTCTACGCCGTGCCGAAGCCTGAAGTGGTGGCGCGCTGGGCCGCAGAGACGCCGGAGAGCTTCCGCTTTTGCTTTAAGCTCCCGCGCGAGGTGAGCCACAGCGGCCCGCTGGCCACGCAGATCGAGGCCACGCGGAGCTTCGTGGAGCGCCTGGCGCCACTCGGACCGCGCCTCGGCCCCTGCTTCCTGCAGCTACCGCCCGGCTACGGCCCGGCCCAGCGCGAAGATCTGGCGCGCTGGCTGGCGGCCTGGCCGGCCGATCGCCCGCTCGCGGTAGAGGTGCGCCACCTCGACTGGTACATGCCGCCTGGCGAAGCAGCCCTGATGGAACTGCTGGAGCGCCACCGGGCCGGCCGCGTGGTGATGGATGTGCGGCCCATCCGCGAGGGTGGCGACGCGGGCGAGCTACTCGACGACGCGCGCGAGCGCAAACCCGATGTTCCCCTGCGGGCGCTGCGCAGCGGCGGGATGGCCTTCGTGCGTTACATCGGCCATCCAGAACCCGCCCGGAACGATGGCTACCTGGACGAGTGGGCCGAGCGCCTGGCTGGCTGGCTCGGCGAGGGCACGGAGGTCTACTTCTTCTGCCATTGCCCCGACGAGGCCCGCTCGCCGGCGCTCTGCCGGGCCATCCAGGCCCGCCTGGAAGCTCGGGGCGCCGCCCCGCCGCTGCCCTGGGGCTCCAGTGATCCACCGCCGAGCCCCCCCGAACAGCTGCGCATGTTCTAGTGTCCCACCACACTGATTATGATGAGCAGCACGGGTGCGCCAGAATGCGGGCCGACCGGCATGCTACCGTGCGCTCCCACTCCGTGTTCAATTGTGCTCGCCAGGAACACCGCCTGGTTCCAGCGCCCCGATAGCCGAGACAAACTCCTGGACAGCATCCATATAGGCGCCAAACTGGTCGTGGCGGATGCTATGGCCCGCTCCCGCAATGCGCACGACAACGGCATGGGGAATGAGCTCGCGGAAGGCGTCCGCGTGCGCCTCCGTCACGAGCGCGCCGGCCCGAGGGTCGCCGGTGATCAGCAGGACCGGGCAGGTGATCCGGCCAAGCACGGCGGGCCAGTCGATAGTGTTCTCAGCGGCAGCGGTGAAGATGTCGAGTACGTTGGGGCTGCAACGGATCTTCGAGTCGGCCCAGCGCTCGAGCTCAGCCTCGGGCCAGGTAGGCGCTACGACGCGCTGGCCGGCGATCAACTCGTCGCGCGTCTTCCGCTTGAGCTCCGCCATCGCTATCCGCATCGCGGCCCGGCGCTCCTGGCCCGCATGCTCGGTCGTAGCGGGCACCCACCACGGCGGCGGGTCCTCGAGCAGAATGGCGCGCGGCACATCTGGTTCAGTGCCGGCGAGCATCAGCGTCGTCATGGCGCCCATCGAATGGCCGAGCACCAGCGGCTGGCGCAGTTCCAGGTACTGGATCAGGCCGCCGAGGTCCGCCGCCTGCTCAGCCGGCCCATAGCCCCGGAGCGGCGCATCGGATCGCCCGTGGCCCCGCGCATCGACCATGATGACATCGAAGGCAGGGGCGAGCGCCTCGGCCACGGTGGTCCAGCACAGGCCGTCGTCGCTGACACCGTGGGCCAGGACGAGCGGCGGCAACTGGCCGCCGGTGCGCGTGTAGTGAAGGCAAAGTCCGTTCAGGTTCGCGAAGCCCGATTCCCAGGCAGTCATGGGTCAACTCCTACAGCACGTGCTTGCGCGTAGGATAGCATAGCCAGACAGGGGACAGGGAGGCAGAGCCTCCAGCCCCTCAGCCCGCTATGGCCACCACCAGCGACTTCGGGAGCCCGCGCAGGCGGGCTTTGCCTCCTCAGAGCCGCGCGCTTGAGCGCCACGGCGCCTAGGGCTACTGCACCGTCGCCCGTTCCCTCTCACCCCTGGCCCCGCTCCCACAAGAGGTTTAAGGGCGGACAGAACCGGTGTTCGATCGGCGATGAACGGCATCCTGACGGACTGCGTTCCTCCTCTCCCGCGAGCGGGAGAAGGGGACAGGGGGTGAGGGCCTGCTGCGCGTCTCAATGACGTGAACCACAGTTCCGACCAGACGTACTGTCCGCCCCTTAACCACAAGGGGAGCTGGAAGAATCCGCATCGGGAAGCCTTCCCCCCCCGCTCCCATGCTGTGCGAGGGGTTGGGGGCCTGCCCCCGCGAAAGCGGGGATGAGGGCCAGGACGTTGCAACAGCCCTGCCACGGCCCGCTCGCGATTTGCAAGATCGCCGGGGGCGTGGTATACTCACGCCGATATGAGCACGACCCCGTAGCTCAGTGGATTAGAGCGTTTCCCTGCGGAGGAAAAGGTCGCGCGTTCGAGTCGCGCCGGGGTCGCCAGCGAGAAGCCGGAGCTTTGTGGCTCCGGCTTTTTGATTCCTGGCGGCCAGGCCCCCGCTATTCTGGCCCAAACGGAAAGTGCTCCACCTCGTCCTTGAGAGCTTCGAGCAGGATCGAGATCTCGCGCCGGTCGCCCGCATCAAGCGCATCGGGCCCCGCCGGCGCCCGCTCAACGGTGTCGGTAAACACACCACGGCGCTTCAGGATGTAGCGCATGAAGGGGTGGGTCTCGCGGATGATCAGCGGTAGAAGCCGCAGGTGGAGCTCACGGGCGCCTTGCTCGTCACCGGCCCACCAGCGCTCCACGACCTTCACCAGCAGGTCGGCAAGCTCACAGGCGGGCATGGTGCCGGTCGCACCGCGACTCAACTCCTCCGGGAGTTGCCGCCCGCCAAAGCCGCCAAAGATCCCCTTCACCCGGTGCCCCACCAGCCGGTGTACCTCCTCGATGTGGCGGGGGCCAGGGAGACGCTCCTCCTTGATGTACTGGATCTGTGGCACCTCCTCCACCAGTTGGGCGATCTGCTCACCCGAGAGCGGCGCGTAGGCCATGGCGTTCTGTACGATGATCGGCCCCTGGTAGGCATCTGCCAGACGGTGAAACATCTCGATCGCCACCGCCTGGTTGGTGCGGGCCGGAGCCATGGCGATAATCGCGTCGGCGCCCGCCGCCTGGGCCGCCCTGGCGAAGAGCAGCACCTGCGGCACCGAGACGCCTGAGCAGCCGAAGACCACTGGTAAGCGCCCGTTTACCTCTTCCAGCACCGCATGGAGGTTGCGAATACGCTCCTCCTCGCCGAGAAAGTAGAACTCGCCGACCATCACTGGCCAGACGATACCGTGCTGGCCGCTGCGGCAGCAAAAGTCTGCCGCCGCCCGCAGGTCCGCCGTGTTGATCTCATAATCGGGGTGGTAGGGCGTGGGCAAGAGCCCGAGCACGCCCCGGAGCTGATTGGAGCGGGCCATAAGACCTCTTTTCGCTTGATGCAGGTGGTAACGCGGACCATCGCCGGCGTTCACGCAGCGCGCTGGTGGTTCCGCGCACAGGCGGCCCGCTCACCAGAGGCGCGTGAGCACCGCCGGGTCGATGTTGCCACCACAGACGATCACCCCTACCCGGCGGCACTCGGACGGGAGCAGCCCACCCAGCACCGCCGCCGGCCCCACGGCGCCCGTCGGCTCGGCGACGATCTTCATGCGCAGCAGCAGGAAGCGGAGCGCATCGAGCACCGCCGCGTCGCTCACCACAAGCACGCGCTCAACGTGCCGCTGGATGATCGGGAAGGTGAGCCGCCCCGGCGAGGTGGTGCGGATGCCGTCGGCAATTGTGCTCGGCGGGGCGATGGTGACCCGCTCGCCGCGCTCAACCGACTGCCGCACATCGTCGGCGCCTTCGGTCTCGACGCCGAAGACGCGGATCCGGGGCCACATGCCTCTGGCTGCCACCGCGCAGCCACCGATCAGGCCACCGCCGCCGATTGGCACCACCAGTGCGTCCAGGTCGGGCACCTGCTCCAGCAACTCCAGGGCCGCAGTACCCTGGCCCGCAATGATGTGGGGATGGTCATAGGGCGGGATCACCGCCATGCCGCGCTCCTCGGCGATGGCCCGCGCGAAGGTGTCCCGGTCGACGGTGGCCCGCTCGAAGATCCGCACCTCCGCGCCATAGCCACGGGTGGCCGCCAGCTTCACTGGTGGGGCGTCGTCCGGCATGCAGATGATCGCCGGGACACCCAGGAGCTTCGCGGCCAGCGCCACGCCCTGAGCATGGTTGCCGCTACTGAAGGCCACGACGCCCCGCCGGCGCTGGTCATCGTCGAGCCGGCTGATGGCGTTGTAGGCCCCGCGAAACTTGAAGGAGCCGCCCCGCTGAAGCTGCTCGCACTTGAGGAACACCTCCCGGCCCGCCAGGGCGTCGAGGGTCCGGCTCGTCTGTACGGGGGTCCGGTGGGCCACGCCACGCAGCCGCTCGGCTGCGTCGCGCACGTCGTCGAGGGTGATCGCCAGGTCGCTGCTCATCGCCGCTCCTCCGCTGAACCGGCCACATCACTACCCGGGTATAATACTCGCACCGCCGTGGAGCGAGGGAGCGCCAATGATCATCGAGAGCGCCCTGACAAAGCAGGAATTCGTTCGCCACGCCCTCACACGCCACTTCCGGCGCCCGGCCTTCTACCTCTACGCCTTCGTGGCCGCCGTGCTGACCACGATCGCCTTCCTCCAGGACGAGCCCTCAACGCTGCTGCTCGCGGCGGCCTGGTTGCCCATTCTGATCTACGGTGTGGGCGGCTGGGTGCAGATCACCCGTCGCAGCCGCGACGCGAGCCTGCCGCTCTATCTGCCGACCCGCTACGAGTTCGGCAAGTCCGGGGTGGAGATCAGTTCGCGCCAGGGCCGCAGCACTTTTTCCTGGGCCGACTTCCGTGGCTGGCGCAAGGTGGTTGGCCTCTACGAGCTCGCCCTCGCCAACGGCCAGCTGCTCGTCTTCTCCCAGCGCGCCGTGGCCCCGCGCCAGGTGGCTGCGCTCGAGGAGTTGCTCACCCGCCAGATTAAGCCCGGCGCCGAGCGCGGGGTCTTTGACCAGTAACCCCGGTGGCCGTAACCTGGCGAGCAGTGTGTTTCGCTCCGGCGCAGTGGGGTGGCTCGCGCTCCTGCGTCCATTCCAGGGCCGGCCACGCAGAAGGGCAGCCCGGCGCGACCGACCGGCCCGTACCGCTCCTGGCTTCTGGCCGCAATCGCACCGATCACAAAGGGGTTCCCATGCCTGGCGCCCATCACTGGTGGCAGTCCGCTGTGATCTATCAGATCTACCCGCGTAGCTTTCAGGACAGCAACGGCGACGGGGTTGGCGACCTGCCCGGGATCACCCGGCGCCTCGACTATCTGCAGGAGCTCGGCGTCGACGCGATCTGGCTCTCGCCGATCTTCCCCTCGCCCATGGCCGATTTCGGGTACGACGTGGCCGACTATGTTGGGGTGGACCCGCTCTTTGGCACCATGGCCGACTTCGACCAGTTGCTCCAGGAGGCTCACGCCCGTGGCCTGCGCGTCCTGCTCGACCTGGTGCCCAACCACAGCTCCGACGAGCACCCCTGGTTCGTCCAGTCGCGCTCCTCGCGCGACAACCCCTACCGCGACTGGTACATCTGGCGCGACCCGGCGCCCGATGGTGGCCCGCCCAACAACTGGCTCAGTAACTTCGGGGGGCCGGCCTGGCGCTTCGACGAGGCCACCGGCCAGTACTATCTGCACCTCTTCGACCCCAAGCAGCCCGACCTGAACTGGCGCAACCCTGCCGTGCGCCAGGCGATCTACGACGCGATGCGCTTCTGGTATCGCAAGGGCGTGGACGGCTTTCGAGTCGATGTGATCTGGATGCTGATCAAGCACGCGGATTTCCCCGACAACCCGCCCGACCCCGACTGGACGCCCGAGATGATGCCGGGCCAGCGCCTGCGCCGCCTCTACGACCAGGGCCAGCCCGAGGTGCACCAGGTGATCCGCGAGATGCGCGCCGTGAACGACGAGTTCCCCGAGCGCGTGCTGATCGGTGAGATCTACATGCCTGTCGAGGAGCTTGTCGCCTACTATGGCCCCGCGCTCGACGAGGTACACCTGCCCTTCAACTTCAACCTGGTCACGCTCCGCGAGTGGGGTGCTCTCGTCGTGCGCGATCTGGTGGATCGCTACGAGGCCACGCTCCCCGATGGCGCCTGGCCCAACTGGGTGCTCGGCAACCACGACCAGCCACGTATCGCCTCGCGGGTGGGCCATCCCCTCGCCCGCCTGGCCCAGATGCTGCTGCTCTCGCTCCGTGGTACGCCGACGCTCTACTATGGCGACGAACTGGGGATGGAGGATGTGCCCATTCCTCCCGAGCGGGTGGTAGACCCCCAGGGCCTGCGCATGCCGGGCTTCAGCCGCGACCCGCAGCGTAGCCCGATGCTCTGGGAGCGAGGGCCGGGCGCCGGGTTTAGCAGCGGCGAGCCCTGGCTCCCGCTTGCCGCCGACTATGCCACTCGCAACGTGGCAGCCCAACGCGCCGATGGCCGCTCGATGCTGAGCTTCACCCGGCGCTTGCTGGAGCTCCGGCGTGCCTCGATGGCGCTGAGCCTCGGCAGCTACCGGCCCCTGAACAGTGGCGATCGGCACGTGTACGCCTACCTGCGCGAGCACGGCGGCGAGCGGATGCTCGTCGCGCTCAACTTCGGCGGTGAGCCCTGCGCTGTCGAGCTAGGCGTGACGGCCCGTGGCAGGATTCAGGCCTCGACCAGCATGGATCGGGATGGCGAGGTGGATCTCGGCGCGTTGGAGCTGCGCCCACACGAGGGCCTGCTGATCCGCGTTTAATCGAACTACACCAATCGCTCGGTCACATGCGCCGGGACGCAGTGGCATGCGTCGGCGAGGGACCGAGCGAGCAACGTGGTTCCATAAAGCACAACTGGCCGCTGGGCGCTACCTTCGCGCGGGCAAACCCACGGCGAGCCGTGCCCATGCCCACGACCCTGGCGCATGCAGGTTCGACCGCCCTCCAGGCGCGGGGCAGCACGGCGCACCGGAGCGACCGATCGTCGTGGCTCGGCCCATCAGGGCCGCCGGCGCAGATTGTACCCCAGCACTGCCAGAAGCACCACTACCGGGAAGCCCACGCCAAGGATCCCACCGAGCCCCCCGACGTTGAGCAGGCGCAGTATCAGGATGACCATCGCGCCGCCGAGGACGCTCAAGAGCATCGCCAGCCACCAACTCCCACGCTGTTTCAGCAGTCGCCCACCGACGGCCGCACCCCCTCCCGCGCCAACCCCGAAGCCCAGCAGGGCCGCAAAGACCTGCACTGCCAGCAGCCCCATCCCGGGCACGACACTGGCGAAGAGATAGCCAGCGGCGATCCCGAAGCCGATCGCCAGGAGCATGCCGCAGACGATGGCGCCGACTGCCTCGGCGAGCAGAGCCGGGACCGGTGGAATGCCGGTTGTGGCCGGTGAACGCATGCACCCTCCTTCGACGTGGTTCAGATCAACGCACGTTCCGGACGTGATCCTGATTCGCTCAGGGCGCACGGCGCATTATACAGCCACCGGGCGATCACCTGGCTATCCACAGGGCCAGATGAAACCACCCGGGCCGTTCGGCGCCGCGTAGGGGAGCCGAGCGCACTGCGGCCCGTTAGTCCTGCCTTGCCCCCGTACTCCTGGTGACGCCAGGAGGCTACCGCCGAATCGCGCTGGTGAGCGCATCGTCGGCCCACGGCGCGCGGTACATAAGCAGAACGCGCGATGCCCGCGCGTCGCTGTGTCGCCGCTAGAGCGCCAGGGAGACCGAGATGCCCCGCACTGCCGCTGCATGCCGCCTCTTGCTGCTGCACCTGCTGTTCATGCTGGCCGGCTGCGCCACACTTGCGCCAGCACCAGCCCCGGCCCCACCGGCCCCGGCCCCACCACTCAGTGGCGGCC
>SFCB01000054.1 GCA_004367505.1 Chloroflexi bacterium OHK40
GGGCCGGGTCGGGGGGCTGCGCGGCGCCCCCGAAGAGGTAGGCGGCCCCGGCATCGTTATCGCCGGCGTCCGGGGCACCCACCAGAGTGTTTGCGCCGCTCTGGGCCACGCTATGGCCAAAGTGGTCGAAGGGCGCCCCGTCGGGAGCAATCAGCGTACCCGCCGCGCTCCAGGTGCCGCCAGTACCGCTATACAGGTACACGGCCCCCGACTCTTCGCGATCATTGGGGCCAGCGCTCTCACGGGCCCCAACAGCCAGGGTACTGCCGTCCAGGGCGACCGACCAGCCGAAGCGAGCGCCGGTGGTGGGTGCGGGCGGGATGAGCGTTCCTGCTCCCGACCAGTTGCCACTGCTCTCGCTGAAGAGGAAGACGGCGCCTGCATTGACGCCTGCCGCATCAGCGGCGGGCGCACCCACGGCGAGCGTGCCGCCCCGCAGCGCAACCGACCAGCCAAAACGCTGGGCGGTGGCCGGATCATCGTCGCTCACCTGGTCCTCTTCGGCCCAGCCGCTCGTGCCTGGCCGGAAGAGAAAAACGGTATCGCGCAGGTATGCGCCGACGGCGAGCCGGTCGCCGTTGAGGGCTACCGACCAGCCGAAGAGATCTTCCAGGGAACCACCGGTGTCAAGGCGGGCCGCCTGGTTCCAGCCACCGGAGCTGGCCTCAAAAACGTAGGCCGCACCTGAGTTGAAGGTGCCGCTCCTGGTAAAAGGCGCGCCCACGGCCACGCGCTCACCGCTCGCGGCCACTGTACGGCCGAAGGCGGTGTCGCCAGAGGCGCTCGGCATGAGCTTGGCATTGGCGGCCCAGGTACCACCACTGCGGCGGAAGATGTAGGCGGCTCCGGCGTTGCCGCCCGCCTCATCGTCGCCGGGCGCGCCGATCACCAGCACGTCGCCGCTGATGGCAACAGCGGCCCCGAAGCCGTCGCCCGTGTCGGCATCGCCGGCGGTGAGTCGCTGGCGCTCCACCCAGGCGCTACCATCAAACTCGAAGATGTAGACGGCACCTGGCCCTTCGCCGGGGGCGCCGACGGCGGCGGTGGTGCCACTCAGCGCCACACTCGTGCCAAAGCCAGCGTTAGCGGCGGGTGTGCTCGGCAGAAGCTTGATCGGGGTGCTCGTCTGGGCGAGAGCGGTGCCCTTCGGGCTGGTTAGCGGAGCGAACACGATCGCGCTGGACAGAATCATGGAGCCGATGAGTAGCAAAGGTCGAAGCATAGCAGTCTCCTCGTCGGGCATGGCTACGCCGCGAACGAATCGGGAGCCGGCGACCACCGCGTGGGTTGCGCTGGAGTGGGGGCCTCCGCAGCGGCGGGTGTGGGGAGGGGGGCACTCCCCTGACGGAGATTGAGCAGTGGTCAGCCGGGCTCGCACGTAATATCGCGCAAGGCGCTTGAAAGATACGGCCAGGATCGATGAAGATCAGGCCGATCCGCCCGTATCTTTTCGAGCGCTCGTGCGATAGTAAAGAAGCACGCCACACCTCACGCCCTGCCGATCGCGACATGTGCAGCCCAGCGCCGCACTCAGAGAGACCGGGACGTGGCCGAGCACCTGCAAGCAGTTCCCGGCGATGGCCCCGACAGCGAGCTGATCGCCAGGGCACAGGCCTATGAGGCCGAGGCGGTGAGCGAGCTTTATCGGCGCTACGCTGATCTGATCTATCGCTACATCTACTATCGGGTCGGCGATCCTACCGTTGCGGAGGATCTGCTTGCCGATGTATTTCTCCGTGCACTCGAGGGGCTCCCTGAGTACCGGGAGCGTGGGCGGCCCTTCGAGGCCTGGCTCTATAGCATCGCCCACAATAAAGTTGTGGATCACTTTCGCCGCCAGCGCGTCCGCCGGTCCAGCCCGCTCCACGAGGGGCTGGCTGCTGAGCCGGGTGCCGAGCCCCAACAGCAGGCGCTCCAGCGGGAGGCTCAGCGGCTCGCCTGGGGGGCCGTGGCCCGGCTGACTGACGATCAGCAGCAGGTGGTGACGCTGCGCTTCATCGCTGGCTACTCGATCGCCGAGGTGGCGGAGCAACTCGGCAAGACGGAAGGGGCGATCAAGGCGTTGCAGAGCCGGGCGCTCGCAGCCCTTCGTAAACTGCTTGGGGACGACCGTGGCCGCTGATGAGACATTTGATCAGATCCTGGAGCGCTGCATCGAGCGCGTGCTGGCGGGCGAGTCAGCCGAATCGTGCCTCGCCGACTTTCCCCAGTACGCCGAGGAGCTCGCCCCGCTCCTCACGCTCGCAGCGACGCTGCGCGTCGCCCCTCTGGTGCCACGGCTCGACAAGGCCCAATCGCGACGTGTGGAGCAGCGCCTGCTGGCCCATGCTGCCGCGCGGCGCGGGCGGCGGTTCGGGCTGGCGCTGCTACGGCCCCGCCCCGTCCGTGCCGCTGCCCCCCTGAGCCGCGCCCTGCGGCTCGCGGCGGCCCTGGCTATCGCTCTGGCCCTGACCGCCTTTTTCGGTGCTGGTACGGTGGCTGCGACGGCAGGCACTCTGCCTACCAGCCCCTTCTACGGGCTGAAGCGCACGACCGAGCAAGCGATCGTGGCGCTGGCGCCCACTCCTGGCCTGCGCACCTACGTTCGCCTCGCCTGGGCCGAGCGCCGCCTCGACGAGGTGGAGCGCCTGGCCAGCCAGGGGTGGACGGCGTACGACGCGATCCTGGCCGACATGGAGCTCGAGACGCGCATGGCCCTGCGTGAGGCTGCGGGGCTCGGCGCGGAACCGCTGAGTGCCGTGGTTGCGCACGCCAGTCGCCAGGAGCAGGTGCTCCAGGAGGTGCTCGACCAGGTTCCCGAGGTGGCGCGCCCGGATATTGCCCGGGCGATTGAGGTCGCGCGGAGCGAGCGCCACGAGGCCGAGGAGAGTCTGCGCCAGATTGGCCCGCCCCCCGATGCGGGGCCGCCTCCTGATGCTGGCCCACCGCCCAATGTGCCGGCCCCCCCCGATGCGGGGCCGCCGTCTGACGCTGGCCCGCCACGCCCGCCCACCCAGCCTGCGGCACCGACACCGGGCGCAAGCGCCCCAACACCAACCCGGCTCCCGCCTCCGGCGCCACCAGTGCCCGTGCCCACCGATGAGCCGGAGCCGTCACCCCGCGCCGCGCCGCCAGTGGTGCCTCCCGGCCCGCCGCCGGGCGCTGGGCCACCGCCGGGCGTGCCTGCGGCTCCCCGGTTGCCCACGGTGCCACGCGCTCCATCGGCTGACCCGGCGCCGGTGGTCCCTGGCCCACCCCTTGACCCGGGGCCGCCGGCGAACCCGGAGACAGGGCCACCGGCGAACCCGGGGCCGCCTACCGGGGTGCCAGGGGGGCCACCGGCGAACCCGGAGACAGGGCCACCGGCGAACCCGGGGCCACCCGCCGGGGTGCCCACAGGGCCAAAGGATGGCCCCGAGCCGACAGACGTGCCGGAGCAAGGGCCGCCGGCGAACCCGGGTCCGCCCGCTGGGGTGCCGGCGGGGCCAGAGGATGGCCCCGAGCCGACAGACGTGCCGGAGCAAGGGCCGCCGGCGAACCCGGGGCCACCCGCCGGGGTGCCGGCCCCACCAGAGGCCGGGCCGCCAGCCAACCCCGGACCACCGGCCGGGGTTCCGGCAACGCCGGACCCGGAGCCGACCGAGGCACCGGAGGTAGAGCCGACGGAGGCGCCAGAAGCAGCGGCCCCGGCTGGGCGAACGAGCTACATCGTTCAGCCTGGCGATGCGCTGGCGCAGCGTACCGCCATCATCAGAGCGCAAGCAGCTGCCCCCACACACCCTGGCACTGAGCGTGCCCCGGCTGAGGCGGAAACCCCTGAAGACGAGCCGACCTGGGTGCGCACGGCCCTGGCCCCAAGCTCCCTCCGCCTGACGGCGCATGCCTGGAACCTGGCCCCACCATCCGGATCGACCAGTGCCCCGTTTCCCCTCGCGCCGCCCCCGAAGTGAGTGCCGCCACCTGCGTGTTCCGATCCGGGCGGTACAGCACGAAGCATCCCCGATGAATAAATCTTCATCTTTGCTGGAAACGGATCGCTACGACAGCGATCCGTGGCACCCAGACACCATCACGGTGCACATGGCATCGTGGCGGAGGACGAAGCGAGGGGGACTCATGCAGATCAACTACACCGAGCTCATTCGTGAAGGTATTGACGAGCTCAGCGCGCTGGAGCGCCGGCTGCAGGAGGCTAACCAGCGCTCCCGTGTGCAGATGATCCGCCTGCTGAAGAGCGGCAATGTCCGCAGTCTGCGCGCGGCCGCCCCCATTCTTGGCTACAGCCTGCGGCAGCTCAACCGCTGGTGGGAGCTCTACCAGCGCGAAGGGCTTACCAGCCTGGTGCAGCCGAAGAGCCGCCCTGGCCGCCAGTCTCAGCTTACCCCCGAAGCCGCCGCCGCACTCCGGGCTGAGATCGCCGCAGGCCGGATCATCCAGCTGAGCGATGCGCGTCGCTATCTCAGCGAGCGCTGGGACATTCACTACGATAGCCTTAACGGGATCTGGTGGATGCTGCGCCGCGATGGGATCAGGCTGCGTGGTCTCCGCCGCGAGCGTAAGGCTGCCGAGGGCTAACTACCCCGCTCCCGCCTGAAAGTGACCGCCGGAAGACCCTCCCGGGAGGGCCTTCCGGCGGTTTTTATTTGCTGCCAATAACGATGATGATGCCATTATTGTGTGAAAA
>SFCB01000154.1 GCA_004367505.1 Chloroflexi bacterium OHK40
CTACCACCCCCACCCCACAGCTGCTCCCCACCGCCGCGCCAGGGGCGCCCGTCGTGGCCGCCTTCAGCGTCCTACCCGAGGTGGTAGCGCCCGGCGAGCCGGTTACCGTGGCCTGGGATGTGCGCGGCGCCGAGCGGGTGCGCATCGACCAGTTCGGCGATGTACCGCCTCTGGGCCAGCGCGACTTTCGCCCCATCGAGACGACCGACTTCCGCCTGGTGGCGAATGCTGGAGGGGCCGAGACGGTAGCGATCATGCGTGTGCTGGTAGCCCCGGCCACGCCTGAACCGTCGGCCAGCCCCGAGGCAACCATGCCGGCCCCCACCCTGGCGCCCCAGCCGCCCATCCTTCAGCCCACCGCGACCGTCCCGATCATCCCGTCGCCCACGGCGGTGCCACCTTCGCCAGAACCACCCACGGCCAGCGCCACCCCCGTGCCCGCCTCGATTGCCCTGCTCGACCTGGCCCCCGGCGCTCGCTGGGCCAGCGACACCGGCGCGATCAACTATGGCCGGCCGGCCCAGGGCGCCGAGGCGGAAGGCTGGGCCAGTGTGGAGGGGCCCGTCACCATCGAGGGCGGCACCCGGGTGGAGCGGGCGCTCATCACCACGCCACCCCGGGCCAGCCAGGGCGGGCCGGCGCCCTTCATCGAGGGCCGCTTCGAACTGCCCCAGATCCAGGCCGGACAACACTTCATCGCCGAGGTGAGCTACGCCCAGGGCCAGGCAGGGGCGGGGGGCAGCGTGCTGGTAAGCTTCGAGGGAGAGATCCTGTTCGAGGGGCGCGCCACGCCAGGCGGCCCGGTGACCGTCATCAGCGTTGATCTGGCTCGCTTCGTGGGCCGAGCCGGACCGCTGATCATGCGCGTCACCCCGACCGCACCGGAGAGCCAGCCCTCTGTTGTCTGGATTGCACCACGGATCGACGTACCACAGTAACACGAAACGCGGAGCCCACAACTATGGGTCCACCACGCACCGCCGCCCGGCGAGCTGTAGGGACGCAGCGCGCTGCGTCCCTACCCCGTACCAACCCCTACGAGACCTCAACGGTCTCGTCGGCGAGCGTAGAGGGCGGGAGCTCACGCTGGGTCGCCGCGCGGTTCACCACCCGCACCTGGCCACGGAAGACCGAACCCGGGGCAAAACGCACATCACCTTCGACCGTCAGGTGGGTACAGCCCACCAGCGAGGGCGGCGCCGGAAATCGCGCCTCGAAGGCATCGATCAGCTTGTAGTGCGCCGGGTCAAGGCTGATCACCAGGTCGCCGACCGTGCGCTCGGGATTACGTTGCAAGCGCGCCTCCGCATCGAGCACGTAGGCATCGGAACGCAGCGCCAGCAGATCAGAGCACGTCTTCACCGGCACAAAGCGGCTGCGCGGCACCTCCACCGCCTCGGCGCCCGGAAAGATCTCAATCGCGGCGCCCATCGCCGTCTCAAGCTGGTAGACCTTCGGGGAGCGGGGATCACGGGGGTCGAGCGTCTTGCCGTTGCGGATCATCGGCAGTTTGATCACATTCTGGTGCTCATCGAGCGCGGCCTGGACGCGGCGCAGATCCACCCAGATGTTGTTCGTGTTAAAGTAGCGATGGCGCGAAACGTCCTGGAAGGCGCCGAGATCGCTCTCGGGACACTGAGCCACCTCCCGCAGGGTCAATTGGCCGCTGCCGCGCAGGCGGGCCAGGTGGCCACCTTTCTTATCGGCCTCGGTGCGCCCAGCCACCTCCATCAGGAACGGCACCTCGTGCTGCGCCACATAGCCCAGCAGGGCCAGATCCAGCGTAGCGCCCAGGTTATCCGCGTTAGACAAAAAGAGGTAGTGGTAGCCCCGCTCCAGCAGCCGGGCCAGCAGGCCAGAGGTCGCAAGCGTGATATAGACCTCGCCGTGTCCGGGGGGACACCACTCGAGCTGCGGGTCGGCGGGCCACTCGGCCGGAGCCAGGCTCTCTTGCAGCACCTTCGGCACCTTGTGCTGCAGCATCGTCTCCGGCAGTTCACCCCGTAGCGCGGGGTAGCGCGCCAGCACCTCCCGGGTATCGGCATCCGTGTTGAAGCTATTCATGAAGATCAGCGGGATGGGCTGAGCATAGCGGGCACGGGCAGCGAGCATCTGCCGGGCGATAATGTCGAGGAAGGAGAGCCCCTCGCGCGCCACCAGCAGCGACTTGGCGCGCTCCAGGCCCATGCTCGTGCCGAGGCCGCCGTTGAGCTTGAGCACGACAGCGTGGCCCAGGGCCGCGCGACCAGCAGCCTCGTACGCGCCAAGATCGTTCAGGTGCGGCAGGCTCGCCACCGGCTCGATCGTCTCCTCGGGCACCAGGCCAGTGTCCCCGCTCACCAGGGCCCCGTAGTAATAGCGGAAATTGTCGATGACGATCGGCTCGATCCCCTCGCGGCGCATGCGCTCCTCGAACGGCGCGAAGCGGGCTTCGATCTCGGCACTCATAGGCTGTCTCTCCCCTTTGCTTCCGGCCGCTGCAGACCAAGGAGCATTATACCGAGATGGCACCCGTCGCGGCTGAAATTCTCGTCATCGGGCACCGCAACCCCGACACCGATGCCGTCTGCTCGGCGCTGGCCTACGCCGACCTGCACGGGCGGCTCAGCGGCGCGCCCACCGTCGCCTGCCACCTGGATGAGCTCGCCCCGGAGACGATCTGGCTGCTCACCCACCTCGGCCTCGCGCCGCCCCGCCCCATCAGCGATGTCTATCTGCGCGTGGCCGACGTGATGGTCACCGACGCCCCTCACCTGCGCCCGGACGATACCGTGCGCCGCGCCGGGCTGCTGATGCAGCAACACGCGCTCAACGCCCTCCCCGTGCTCGACGATGACGACCGGCTGGTTGGGATCATCCCCCGTGGTCTGCTCGCCGAGCGCTACCTGCGCCTGCTCCACGCCAGTGAGCAGCTCGCCCGCCCGCTGGCCGCCGTCGCCGAGACGCTCGATGCCGAGGTGCTCGCCGGCGCAGGGAACACCTGGCTGCGTGGCGCGCTGCTGCTCGGCACCTTCTCGCCCGAGGCCGCCGCCGCTCTCCTCGCCCCCGGCGATCTGCTGATCGTCGAGGACGACCCGGAGCTTCAGCGAGCCGCGCTCCTCTCCGGCGCCGGTTGCCTGATCGTTGCCCGTGACGCGCCGGTGGACGCCAGCCTCCCCGAGCTCGCCGCCGCCCGGGGGGCGGCCATCCTCCGTACCGCCCACAGCTCCCTGGCGGCTGCGGCCCTGCTGGAGCAGAGTGAGCCGCTTGCCGAAGCCATCGAGCGCAACCCCGTGACGGTAGCGCCAGACGATGTGCTCAGCGAGGCGCAGCAACACCTCCGCGCGGGCAATCTGGCGAGCCTGCCGGTGATCGGCGCCGACGGCCGGTACCTCGGCCTGCTCCTGCGCCGCCACCTGGTGCCCCAGAATCGCCGCCCGGTCATCCTCACCGACCATAACCACCCCGGCCAGGCCGCCCCCGGCGTGGCCGAGAGCGCGGTCCTGGCGATCATCGATCACCACAACCTCGGCGGTTTGCAGACGCTTCAGCCGCTCACGGTACACGTCGAGGCGGTTGGCTGCACCTGCACCCTGATCGCCGAGCTCTACCAGCGGGCGGGCCTCACCCCATCCGCTGCCCTCGCCGGGGCCATGCTCGGCGCCATCCTCTCCGATACGGTGCAGTTCCGCTCGCCAACGACCACGCCACGCGATCGCGCCGCAGCCGAGTGGCTCGCCGGCCTGAGTGGCCAGGCGATCGACTCGCTGGCACGGCGCCTCTTCCGCGCGCGGCTCCCCGACCCTCCACCGCCAGCGGCCTGGTGGGTCGGCCGCGACTGGAAGGTCTACCACGCGGGTGATAAGGACATGGCTATCGGCCAGGTGGAACTGGTGGACGTCGAGGAGGTGCTGCCGCCGCTCGACGAGCTACGCCGCGAACTGGCGGCCGCCGCCAGGCGTGAGGAGCTCTATACGGCCTACCTCATGCTGACGGACATTCTCGATGGCGGGAGCGTGCTGCTGGCGGCCAACGAGGCCGGCGAGCACCTTGCCCGGAAGGCTTTTGGGGTGCCCTTCGTAGGCCACCGGCTCAACCTGCCGGGGGTCGTCTCCCGTAAGAAGCAGGTGGCGCCACCACTGGCCGCAGCCCTCGCTGGGAGCAACTGATACGGGAAGGCCGCTCCCGCAAAATCCGCAGCCTACTCCGTCCGCGCGGGCGGCAGAGCAACCCGGGAGGCGGCACGGCGGCGGGCGGCCCGGAACACGAGCACGGCCAGCAGCACGCCGGCAAGGAGCACAAGCACGGCGAGACCGGAGATCTGGCTGAGCTGCTCAGCCGACCATGCGAGCATCAGCTGCCAGCGCTGCGTGAAACGGTAGCCGATCCCGATAAAGAGGAGCACGAAGAGCACGTTGCCAAGGGCGCTGGCGAGCAGGAAGGGGCGGTAGCGGAAACTATTGAGCCCGCAGATCAGGCTCACCGCGATCGTCAGCGGGAGCACGAGCCAGCGTGTGAAGAAGATGGCCGGAACACCCCAGCGCGCCAGCACAGCCTGCGCCCGTCCCCGGCGCCCGTCGAAACGCTGGCGGCGGGTAATCCAGCCGAGCCCATAGCGCCCGGCGCCGTAGAGCGCCGTATCGCCAACCATCGTGCCCACGTACGCCGCCACCAGGGCCACCGTGGGCGTGACCACCCCCTGGTGAGCCAGCGTGCCCGTCGTCACCAGGATCAGCATGCCGCCCGGCACCAGCCCGAGCCGGTTCAGCGCCATGAGCGCAACGAGCGACAGCGGCCCATACTGGCGCAACAGGTCTATGGCGCTCTCGGCAGACATGCGTGAACCTCGACGCAACACTGCGACAGGCGGCCGTGCGATGGCCTACCAGACCCCATGATACCACGTCCCTGGCCGGCCATCTGGCGCCGAACACCCGGCAGCCCACCGCACCAGACCTTCGTGGCTCACGACTCGCGGAAGGCGCGCCCCGGTTGTGGCGTGGCCGGATCGGCATCACGGGCCCGGTAGCTATGCCCGCTCCTGGGCGGCGCGCGCCCGAAGCTCGGTCGAGGAGATATCGGCGCGGAAGAGGGACTCGGGGATCGCCACGAAGAGATCGCGGTAGGCCGGTGGCACGGGCAGATCATCGAGGGTAGCGAAGCGGCTCCCATCCAGACGACCGGCCACCAGCAGACGGCAGCCCTGGGCCCGGAGCGTGGCCAGCGCCGCCTCGAGACCCGCTTCGCCACCATAGTAGCGCGGCTCCAGGATGCGCGCGGCGGTATCGTAGCCAATGACAAAGCTCCGGCCGGGGTAGAGCCGCGCCTTGCCTGCAAAGAGCGGCTCACGCGAGAGCACCAGCGTATAGCGGCCAGCAAACTGCGACGCCCGGCGCGCAATTTCGGCAGCATCGAGCGCACCCTTGTCGGCATTGACCACCGCAAGCTCAAAGGCTACCGGCAGGCCGGTGAGCCGGGTAGCCGCCGCTGCCAGCCCCTCGTGCCCGGCATGCAGCGGATTGAAAGCCCCGGAGAGCAACGCCCCCTCGGGCGGATCATCGGCCCGCGCAACACCTTCGGGAGGAATGGTCAGCGTCGCGATCCGGCCAGCGAGCAGATCATCGATCGCGTTGTGCATACGCCCATACTACCAGAGATCGCAGCGTAGGGACGCAGCCCGTTACGTCATCGGCGAGGATGCGCCAGGAGCCATAGGCCCCCGCGCAAAACGACCGCTGCACGTGACGCGGGTTTTGAGCTTACTCGAGCACCCACAACGTATATGGCCCCAGATCCAGGCGCGTGGCGCTCGCATCGAGATAGGCGCGCACAGCGGGCGACGCGGGGTCGCCCGGGCTACGGCCAGGCGCAGCCCCGGGGTCGGGCAGGAGCACATAGCGGATAGGGCTAGCGGCCAGATAGCGCGCCAGGGTATCAGGATCGCCCATGATCGCCCGCTCGAAGTCCGGGTCGGCCTCAAACCAGGTCGCCGGTTGCCGCGCGAAGAGGATCGTCTCCCAGTAGAGCGGCGTGAGTACGAAGCCGCGCTCGCGCTCGCGCAGCTCGGCGAAAGCCGGCTGGGCGGCGCGGATCGGGCTCCCGTAGGCCCGGGCCTGGTAGCCAATCACCAGCAGGTTCACCGTCAGGAAGAGGGCCGCCAGGTAGAACCCGGCGCGCCGGCGCCAGGGAACTGGCAGCCGCCCAGCGCCAGCGCCGAAGAGCATCGCCAGGGCCGGCAGGGCGGGGATGAAGACCCGGGGGCTATTGCCGGCCCCCGGCGTCGCACAGTAGATCAAGGTGACCAGCAGGCCCAGGCCCAGCCAGGTACCGAGGAGCACGGCCGCGAGCGGCGGGAGGGTCCGCACACCGGCGATCGCCACGGCAGCAATCACCGCCAGGCTCAACAGCGCGCCATACCAGGGAATGTAGAACGTCAGCTCGATCATCATCGGGAAGATGATCGCGAAGAGGCCCGGCGAGAGTGTCCGGGTTGGCCCGCGCTCACCGCCCCCCAGGTAATGGAACCAGATCCAGGGGCTCGCCAGCACTAGCGGCCCGAACAGCGCCAGCAGATGGTGGCGCCACGGCAGCTCCCGGCGGCCAGCCAGCCGATCGTAGAGCGCACAGACACCGACGGTCCCCGCGTAGATCGCCAGCAGGTCCATCTTGGTGAGCGCGGCGAGGGCCCCGAGCGCCACCGCCGGAGCAGTGCGGCCCGCGAGGTAGGTGTAGAGCGCCCCGGCGAGCACCAGGGCGCCGAGGGTCTCGTTGTAGGAGACCGTACCGTACTCACGGAAGAGCGGATAGCACGAGAGGAAGATCGCCGCCGCGAGGGCGGGGCCGTGGCCGATCAGGCGGCGGCCCACCGCATAGGTGAGCAGCACCCCGGCCCCGGCGGCGAGGGGCACCACCAGTTGCACGAGCGTATACGAGCGGCTTATGCCCCACACAGCGGCGAAGAACAGCGGGGTGAGCGGCCCCCACCAGGGGTGCAGCCCGGCGGGCGGGCGCTCCCAGAGCCGGCGCGGGCCGAGCTCCGGCGGCTCTGGTGGGAAGCCTTTGATCCGCTCGTAGCCGTCGGTGGCGCCGATGAGAAAGGCCGGCTGCTCCCAAGTGAGCAGCCCCCAGTGCAGGTTGCGCGGCGCGTCGCCGAACTGTACCCCGGTGAGCAACTGCACCAGGGCAAAGTGGCCCGCCAGAAGCGTCAGCAGCATAGGCAGGGCCACCCCGCGCCACCAGGGACGAGCGGCAACGTTAACCGGCCGGTTCGCGTTCTCGATCACGTCTGTCATGCTCCTGCACCGAGAGATCCGGCGCGCCCTTCCGCTTCGCAGAGGATGGCATCGCACCGGTATTCTACGCTGCCGCCGTTACCCCCTGGCGCTGAGTGACGCCTGCACGCGGCTTGCGCACGGGGTCCCGCCTCCTCCGCGCAGGCGGAGCGGGCAGGCCACCACGGCCCGGGGGCCAACCCGGTTCCGAGGAGCGAGAAGGCTCCCGACGTTGTCACAAGCCTGTCGGGCGCGGCGCATTCCTTGACAAACCGATTCCCTTCAGGTACCATGCCAACAGAGTAACCACCGCGTGAGCGTTCCATACGTGTTCTCGAACAGCGTGCCCGCCAGAGCGTCGCCGTTCTTGCGTGCGCGACCCCTGTGGCAGCAGTTGCCGGCGATGAGGCCAGCGCAGCGCCCTCCTCCTGTGCGCCCCGGTCCCACCGCCCGCACTGGCCCCAGGCCCGTCTACCGCCCCGGCCGTACTTGCAGCCTGTCCGCCTGTATCGCGAGCCCGCACACCCGTGGCTCGCCTCGCGCTCTGGCCCGGCTGCGGCGCGGCACGGTGAAAGGAGTCCCGAGTGAGGATCGCCGGCAACTACACCTTCGAGGCAACCCGCGAGGAGGTTTGGGAAGCCCTCAACGACCCGGAAGTGCTAGCGCGTACCATCCCCGGCTGCCAGCGCCTCGAGCAGGTCGGCGAAAATGAGTACGACAGCACGCTGAAGGTTGGCCTGCAAGCGGTGCGTGGCACCTACACTGGCCGCGTGAAGATCGACAACCTGGTCCCGCCCGAGTCCTACGAGATCCACGTAGACGGCAAGGGCAGCAACGGGTTCCTCAAGGGGGCCGGTTCGATCAAACTGCGCTCCGATGGGGCCCACACTATCCTCGACTACGGCGGAGAGGCCCAGGTAGGCGGCACGATCGCGAGCGTGGGCCAGCGCCTGCTCGACGGCGCCGCCAAGACGCTGATCAACCAGAGCCTGAAGGCGCTGGCCCAGCAGCTTGAGGAGCGCCGCCTGCATGTGAACGAGCACGCCGCCGAGGTTCAGGCGGCGGTTGCCGAGGCCGAGAGCGCACCGGCCACCCCCGGGGAAGCGGTGGCGACCGTCGGGCAACCGGCGGCCCCACCACCGGAGAGCGCCTTCGTCGCGGAGCCCACCGGAGCCCCTGCGGCCCCGGCTTTCGAACGCCGCACGATCACGGTACCGCCCGGCCAGGGGCTCTCCGAGGCCGATGTGGCCCGTGGTGCCGTCGAAGACTTTCTCAAGGAGCGCCCCTGGCTTCCCTGGGTGCTGATCGCCTTCCTGATCGGGTATCTCTTCGGGCGCCGGAAGTAGACGAGCTCACCCTCGCCCCACGCGGGGCGGCTGGCGTACCCTGCCCCGCCCGCTGGCCCTCGCGCATCGCCTAGCGACAAGGAGGTTGGCCACGTGACGACGATCACAGTCACTGTAAACGGCAAGTCCTACACCCGCGACGTCGAGCCCCGCACCCTGCTTGTGCACTTCCTGCGCGAGCACCTCAACCTCACCGGTACCCATATCGGCTGCGATACCAGCCAGTGCGGTGCCTGTGTGGTCCACATCGATGGCAAGAGCGCCAAGAGCTGTACCGTGCTCGCCGTGCAGGCCGATGGTGCCAGCGTCACCACCATTGAGGGCCTGGCCGAAAACGGCACGCTCCACCCGCTGCAGGAGGGCTTCTGGGAGAAGCACGGGCTCCAGTGCGGCTTCTGCACCCCCGGCATGATTATGTCCGCCGCTGACCTGCTCGCCCAGAACCCCAACCCGAGCGAGGAGGAGATCCGCCACGGCCTCGAGGGCAATCTCTGCCGCTGCACCGGCTATGAGAATATCGTCCGCGCAGTGCGCTACGCCGCCGAGAAGATGCGCGCTGAGCAGCCCGCCTGAACCCACGCCAACATCCCAGCCTCACCCTCGGTTGAATTCACACTACGAAGGAGTAATGCATGACAACCGAAACGATGTTCGGCCGGGCGATCAAGCGCCGCGAGGATCCGCGCCTGATCACCGGGCGCGGCAACTATGTCGACGATGTGAAGCTTCCCGGTATGCAGCGCGTCTTCTTTGTGCGGAGCCCTCACGCCCACGCCAGGATCGTCTCGATCGACACCGCGGCTGCCGAGGCTCACCCCGGCGTGATGAAGGTTTTCACGGCGAAGAATCTGCCAGCCACTCCGGTGCCCTGCGGCGTGACGATCCCGAATATCGGTCAGAAGACGCCGGGCTATACGATGATCGCCAGCGACCGGGTGCGCTACGTCGGTCAGATTGTGGCTGCAGTGGTCGCCAGTGATCTCGGCACGGCCCGCGACGCAGCCGAGAAGATCAACGTCGAGTACGAGACCCTGCCTGTGGTCGTCGACGCTGAGAAGGCTACCGAGGACGGTGCCCCACTCGTGCACGACGAGATCGCCAATAATACCTCCTTCGTGTGGAGACTCGACGGCGGCGATATCGACGCGGCCTTCGGCGAGGCCGATGTTGTCGTCAAGCAGCGGCTGGTCAACCAGCGGCTGATCCCCAATGCCATAGAACCGCGAGCCGTGGTCGGTCGCTTCGACCGCGTCACCGGCGAGATGACCCTGTGGGATACCAATCAGAACCCGCATATCATCCGCCTGCTGATCAGCCTCCTCACCGGCCTGCCCGAGAGCAAGCTGCGCGTGATTGCCCCCGACGTCGGCGGCGGCTTCGGCTCGAAGATCTTCCTCTACGCCGAGCAACTGCTGGTCACCGCGATCGCTCAGGATCTCCAGGTGCCGATCAAGTGGGCCGAGAGCCGCAGCGAGAACTATCTCTCGACCGCCCACGGGCGCGACCACATCACCTACGCCGAGATGGCCTTCAAGAAGGATGGCAAGCTGCTCGGCCTCAAGGTGAAGACCTACGCCAACATGGGCGCGTACCTGTCCACGTTCGCCCCTCTGATCCCGACCAATCTCTACGGTACGTTGCTCTCAGGCGTCTATGATTTGCCTGCCCTTAGCTGCGAGGTTCACGGTGTGCTGACAAACACCGTGCCTGTAGACGCCTACCGCGGCGCCGGTCGCCCCGAGGCCTCCTATCTGCTCGAACGCCTGATGGACCTGGCCGCTACCGAACTGGGTATCGACCCGGCCGAGATCCGGCGCAGGAACTTCATCAAGGGCGAGTTCCCGCACCGGGTCATCACCGGCATGAACTACGACAGCGGCGACTACGAGGGTAACCTCAACAAAGCCCTGCAGCAGTTCGACTACACCGGCTGGCGCGCGAAGCAGGCCGAGGCCCGCGCCAGGGGCAAGTATATCGGGATCGGTCTGGGCTGCTATATCGAGGCTTGCGGTATCGCTCCCTCGAAGATCGTTGGCACCGTGTGGGGCGGCGGCGTTGGCCTCTGGGAGTCGAGCACCATCCGCTTCCACCCCACCGGCAAGGTGACGATCTACACCGGCGCTCACTCGCATGGCCAGGGCCACGAGACGACCTTCTCACAGCTCGCCGCCGACGCCCTCGGTGTGCCCTTCGAGAATATCGAGATCGTACACGGCGATACCGGGCAGGTGCAGTTCGGCATGGGCACCTACGGCTCCCGCTCGCTGGCCGTGGGCGGCACCTCGATTGTTAAGTCCGCCGAGAAGCTGATTGAGAAAGGGAAGAAGATCGCCGCCCACTTGCTTGAAGCGAACCCCGCCGATATCGAGTTCAAGAGCGGCAACTTCTCGGTCAAGGGTTCGCCCGATCGCAGCAAGTCGATCGGCGAGGTGGCGCTGGCGGCGTACGTGCCCCACAACTATCCCGACGACCTCGAGCCCGGCTTCGAGGCCCAGACGTTCCACGACCCCAGCAACTTCACCTTCCCCGCAGGTACGTATATGGCTGTCGTCGAGGTTGACCCGGAGACGGGCAAGGTAACGCCGCTCGCGTTCTACTGCATGGACGACTGCGGGAACGTGCTCAACCCGCTGATCGCCGAGGGACAAGTACACGGCGGCGTGGCCCAGGGCATCGGGCAGGCGCTCTACGAGTACGCCGTCTACGACGAGAATGGCCAGTTGGTCACCGGTACGATGATGGATTACGCGGTGCCCAAGGCGTCTCAAGTGCCGCCCGTCACCACTGGCTTCGCCCCGGTGCCCTCGCCCAGCAACCCGATGGGCGTGAAGGGCATCGGCGAAGCCGGTACGATCGGCTCCACGCCGGCGATCGCGAACGCCGTTATGGATGCGCTCTCCCCGATGGGCATCCGCCACATTGATCTACCCCTCACCCCGCAGAACGTGTGGAAGGCCATCCAGGGCAAGTAATGTTGCATCCTGATGCGCGAAGGTTGCATCGGCCACAAGAGGGCCAGCTACTAAGCACCCTTCACCTCTCACCATCCAAGGAGCGGATATGATCCCTAGCTCATTCGAATACCACGCGCCCACGTCGGTCGCCGAGGCGCTGAGCTTGCTGCAACAGTACGGCGACGAGGCGAAGATCCTCGCCGGCGGCCACTCGCTCCTGCCCGCCATGAAGCTGCGCCTGGCTGCCCCTGGCGTGCTGATCGATATCAATAAGATCGCCGAACTGCGCGGCGTGGTGATCAACGGCAACGTCAATATCGGCAGCATGACCACCTGGGCTACCCTGGAGCACCACGATGGCCTGCGCAGCGCCTGCGGCGTGCTGCCCGAGGCGGTGGCGATGATCGGCGACATTCAGGTGCGCAACCGTGGCACGATCGGCGGCTCGCTGGCCCACGCCGACCCGGCAGCCGATACGCCTGCGGTGGTCCTCGCGCTCGATGGGCAGATCCGCGCTCAGGGTCCCGGGGGCGAGCGAACGATCGCGGCGGGCGACTTCTTCACCGATATGCTCTCCACCGCCCTGGAGCCTACCGAGTTGATCACCGCCGTGATCCTGCCTACCCTCGGCAAGGGCGAGGGCGCCGCTTATGTGAAGTTCCCCCATCCGGCCAGCGGCTACGCGATTGTCGGTGTCGCAGCCTATGTCAAGATGGACGGGGGCAGCGTGAGCACCTGCCGTGTCGCCGTCACCGGCGCTGGCCCGAAGGCGGTGCGGCTCACCGATGTAGAGCAGGCCGTGCTCGGCGGCGCCGACGCGGCTGCGGCAACGGCAAATGCCGGTGCCGGCCTCGACATCCTCGGCGACATCCACGCCGGCGAGGAGTATCGCCGCGCGATGGTCGCCGTCTATGCCAAACGCGCGCTCCAGAAGGCCATGGAGCGCGCCAGCGGGTAGGTAGAGACGCCCATCGGGGCGTCTCCGTCAGACGCCCCCCACCGGGGCATCGCCACGGTCCATCGCCCCGGCCCGCCCGTCCGTTTCACGCCGGTAGAGACGCCCCAGCCGGTAGAGACGCCCCAGTGGGGCGTCTCTACGTTGGTCGCCATTGATTCACCGCCCCACCGGGTCGAATCCACCGTGCGCGCCATTGATTCACCCCCCCACCGGGCCGAATCCACGGTGGGGGGCCATCCATAACCCCGGCGGGCCGGGCCCTACCGCAGCAGCGGCACCATCGATGGCGCCACCCGGGCCAGGGCCCCCGCCAGCCAGCCCCAGGCTCCATGCGCCAGCAGGGCCAGCACCAGGCTCCAGGCCGCACAGAACCCCACCGGCCGCCACAGCGCCAGCCTCCCGAGCGCCAGGCCCACGAGCAGACAGATGAGTGGTGTGAGAAAGACCAAGTAGCGCACCTGCAGCCCCGTCAGCAGCTCGACCCCCAGGAAGAGCCCCGCCGCTCCGGCCCACGCCGCGAGCAACTCGGCGCCGCCCCGGGGCAACCTGGCCTGCCGCACCAGTGGTAGCGCCACGAGCGCAAGCGCCACCCCGAGCGGACCATACGCCAGCCACGGTGCCCGGGCGATCAGATTGTACGAGGGCTTCGGAGCCACACCCTCCCCACCGAACTCCAGCCCCGCCAGGATCTCCAGGTGGGCCAGCACCACCGGCCCATACA
>SFCB01000298.1 GCA_004367505.1 Chloroflexi bacterium OHK40
CCGCCCGTCATCGAGCTACCGCACCCGCTGCCAGCGGTGCGGGCGACCATGCTCGTCGAGCGTGGTCAACGTACGCCGCTCCTTATTTGAAAGGTATTGATCCTAAAATCAGTCACTTGTTAAGCGCCTATCGAACTCAGACCAGGCGGATCGTTTGAGGGTTTTGTCGCCCTTGACGCTCAGTAGGCGCCCATGCAGGCGCCTTGCTTCCCACGGAAATCTATGCCCAGCACCCTTATCCTCAACCACGGTCCTCTCCCGCTGCCGGCCTTCCTGCCCGACGCGACCCTGGGCGTGGTACGCGCCGTCGATAGCCGTGATCTCCGCGAGGCAGGCGTGGAGGCGCTGGTGATGAACGTGTTCCACCTGATGCAGCGGCCTGGCTCTACGACGATCGAGCGCCTGGGCGGGTTGCATCGCATGGCGGCCTGGGACAGGCCCATCATCACCGATTCCGGTGGCTTTCAGGCCTATTCGCTGATCCGGCAACAGCCGAAGGCGGGGCGGATCAGCGATCAGGGGATCAGCTTTCATCCTGAGGGCGCCGAGCGCAAGTTTACGCTCACCCCCGAGAAGAGTGTGCAACTCCAGTTGGCCTACGGAGCCGATATCGTGATCTGCCTGGACGACCCGACCCACGTGGATGATGGCCCGGCTGAGCAGCGGGCCTCGGTGCAGCGCACGCTGCGCTGGGCCAGCCGTTGTCGCGAGGAGTTCGATCGGCAGGTGCGCCAGCGGTCTCTGGGCGAGGGTCGGCCACTGCTCTTCGCGGTGGTGCAGGGCGGGGGTGATCGGGAGCTGCGGCGTGAGTGCGCCGAGGCACTGTTGGCTCTCGGCTTCGACGGCTTCGGCTTCGGGGGCTGGCCGCTGGACGGCCAGGGCCGGCTGCTCACCGAGCTCCTGGCCTACACCAGGGCGCTTATTCCGCCCCATCTGCCGATGCACGCGCTGGGTGTCGGTCACCCCGAGAGCGTGGTGGCCTGCGCCCGGATGGGCTACCAGATCTTCGATAGCGCGCTCCCCACTCGTGACGCACGGGCCGGGCGACTCTACGCCTACACGGCCGATCCTGCCGCGCCGGGGTTCCGCCTGGCGGGCCGCTGGTTCGATGTGGTCTACGCCGCCGATAAGAAGCATATCAAGGCAGACACCCCGATCTCACCGGGGTGTGACTGCTCGACCTGCCGGCATTATGCCCTGGGGTACCTGCACCACCTGCATAAGGTGGGGGAGACGCTCTTCCTGCGGCTGGCGACGATCCACAACCTGCGCTTTATGACGACGCTGATGAACCTGTTGCGGGCGGAGGGCGCGGGAGGGCTGGCGCCTGTGCCGGTGCGTGACGCGGCCTACCCGTAGAAGTCGGTAAACCCGTCCTGGTCAAGCCGCTCCAGCATGCGCCGGAGCTTTGCCGCGCTCTCCGGGTAGGGTGCCGCCGCCAGTTGTGCTGGTGTCACCTGGGCAGCGCGGCCCCACTGGCGCGAATCCAGTCCCAGGGCCAGGCTGAGCAGGTCGCTGAGCGCCCGGCGTAACCGTGGGCTGTCCTCGCCGCGCAGCCGGGGCAGCAGGCGCTGCTTGAGCTGAAGATCCAGGGCCTCGGCTGGCGCCAGCGTGCCACGGGCCTGCTCGATGTAGCGCAGAATCTCGCCCAGGGCCCGGTACCCGAAGGGGTGCCCGGCGTCCGTCATCGCGGCGTGGATGGCCACGAGTGTCGCCCAGACGGCGTCATCAACGGGCGCGCCGTAGCTCGCGCGGAAGGCCGGCAGGTCGACGTCAGTTAACTCGATCACGTTGGCCCGATCCAGCAGCTTGTCACTCAGCGCGAAGGTGCTTTCGTCCACGTTCACGGTGCCTGTCATGCGCAGGTTGACCGGCAGACGCAGGGGTGAGCGCACCACGCCGCCGCCGGCCAGAGGCACTTCGGCAGTGGGCGCGCCAAGGTCGATCAGGCCCTCGGCGGTCTCCATGGCCGAGAGGATCGGCGCCAGGTAGTACTCAGGGCGGGCCAGATTCAGTTCGTCCAGGCAGACGAAGTAGGGCTGCTGCGGGTCGGCGGCGGCCTGAAGCAGATGGCGCAGGAAAGGGGTAGCGTGGAAGCTCGCAGTAAGGCTGTTGTAATAGCCCAGCAGGTCGCGGGCGTTGTGCCAGTCGGGCTGTACCGCTACCACCAGATAGTAGGGGTTGTCGCTCCCTGGTGGCAGATTGTACACAGCGTCGGCGTACAGGCGGGTGAGCCGCGTCTTGCCGGTGCCGCTGATCCCGGGCAGAATCACCAGCGGGCGGGTCTGCAGGGCCACATGGTAGGCTCGCAGGGTCGTATCGCTTACCGTGAAGCCCCTGGCCCGCACGCGCTCAGCGATGATCTCCACCGGCGGGATTCCGGCGGGGGCATAGGTGGCCGGGCGCTCACGCAGCGCGGCCGCCCGGGATGGCTCACGGGCCTCGGCCTGCTCCATCAGTGCCTCGTTGAGTGGCAGGAGCTCCAGCACATCGGCCACGATCCGCTCGTCCAGATCGTCCGGGAGCCTGGCCCACGGGTAGACGAAACCGGCCCAGAGGTAGCTGGCGCGGCGGCTATTGAGGTAGCGGTCGACCCAGCGCTGCGGCGGGGCGCCGGTGGTTGGCATGGGGTCGGCACTGGCGAGCGTTTCACCCCCCCGCTCGCCATCGAGCTCCACGAAGCGCGCCTGTCCCTCCTGGCCGATCCGCGCCGCGAGCGGCTCCCACACCGGCCGGGCCTCGGCCCACAATTGGGCGAGATCCGCTTTACGGGCCCGCCAGAGCTGTACGCCTACCAGGATGGCCCGCTCGGCGCCGCTCACCGCCACAAGCACGCCCGCCCCGCGTGGAGGTCGGTCGAAGGCTACCCAGTAATCCTCGATCGGATCGCGCTGGCCCCGGCCCCGGTGCAGGTAGCGGATGCTCTTAAAGCTGATCTCGTAGAGCGGCCACTGGCGTGGCAGGCGCGCGGCCGCAGCGGCCCGCACCCGCTCGGCGAGGGCCGCGAGCGGCGGGTGCAGGTGCTCCTGGACCGCCGCCCAGCGCTCAGCGACGCCCGGGACGGTCAGAGCGGCCAGAACTTCGGGCCGAAACAACGACGCCATGGCTTATGGAGTTCCAGCCGGGCACAGCGTGCGTGGGTAAGACCCATCGCGGCAGGGAGCCCTGGCACGAGCGCTAACCGCCACCCTGGCCCGGTATCAGGCCGTGGGCGGCTTCAAGTAGCGCCGGTCTGCCGGCAGGCCATCCGTATTCTGCCGGGTGTCGTCGGCCAGGCCAAACCGGGCGGTGAGGAGTTGGAGCATCGCCTGGAGCTCGGTGCACAGCTCCTCAAAGGTGAGTGCCAGCAGATCCTGGTCGTACAGTGCCTCGTCGAGGCTCCAGACCCGGGTTGCGCTCATGTTCTGCACGCTCGCCGCGCCCCCGGGCGCAAAGCTGATGGTCCCGTCCACACGCACAATCTCATCGTCCTCAACCAGGCTGCCGTGCAGCTCCTGCACCGTGTGGGCGATCGCGACGAGCGCGCGCATGTCGCGTTGATCGTCGCTCAGCGGGAGGTGGTAGGTGACCTCGACCGCCAGCGAGGGCCCTCTGCTACTCTGGGCGAACAGCCGCTCATCGACAAAACGCTCGATATTGTCGAGTGAATCGCCGCCGCGCAGCGAGTAGACGGTAAACTCCGGCGACCAGCGGAAGGCTACAACAGCGCGGAGCGGCGGCTCCTGGGGACCGCTATCGTCGCTGACGCCGTCTGGCAGGCACGTAATGCTGAGGCTGCGCCCGAGCGCGTGGGTGTCCAGCAGCTCCTGGGTGTAGGCGATATTCAGCCCGGTACGCTCGATAACCCCGAGCAGTACCGAGACAAAGTTCTCGTAGGTGAGCATGGGGAACCCTTCATGTTTTCTCCGTTGCATTATACACCGTTGCGCTGCGCGAGGTGATGCGTGGGTATGGCCTTGCTTGCCGTACCGAATCGTCTGAGCTCGCGTGGCCTGGTGTAACATGCCCTCCTATACTGGTGAGGAGGGACGCCCGGGAGGCTGTCCCGCAACGCCGAATGCTACCGGGGGAGGAGTTCGTCTCTCCCGGTTTGTGTGTCTGGGAGGGCTCTATGCGGATGATCCGACTGCTCCACCTTCGCCGGGTGCTGGCAGTGCTGTACGACTATGCCACCATCACCCTCGGCGCGCTGCTGATCGCCGTGGCTGTGCGTATCTTCCTGGTGCCGAACGATGTGGTGACAGGTGGGCTCACGGGGGTGGCCCAGTTACTCAGCAGCATTGTTGGGACGCCGGTTGGCGCCGTGGTGCTGGCGCTCAACGTGCCGCTGCTCCTGCTGGGCTGGCAGCGTCTCGGTGGGTTCGGCTTCGGCGCGCGCACGGCCTACGCGCTGCTGGTGATGGGACTCGCGATCGATGGGCTTGCGCCATACGCACGCCCCGTCACCACTGATCCGCTCCTCTACAGCCTCTATGGCGGCCTGCTCGACGGGGCGGGGCTGGGCCTCATTCTGCGCGCCCGAGGGACGGCCGGTGGCACCGACATCATCGCGCGCCTGGTTGAGGAGCATCTGGGCGTGCAGCCAGGGCGCACGCTGCTCCTGTGCGATCTCTTCGTCTTCAGCGCGGCGTTGCTAGCCTACGGCCCCGAGAAGATCCTGTACGCTCTGCTGGTGGCCTTCATCAGCACCCGTGCGGTCGACGTCGTACTGTCTGCCGGGCGCGGTGCGCGCCAGGCGCTCATCATCACCGAACGCCCCGAGGGGATCACCACGGCCTTGCTGCACGGCCTTGGGCGCGGGGTCACACTGCTAGAGGGTGTCGGCGGCTACACCGGAGCCTCACGGGCCGTGCTGCTCTGCGTTCTCAGCCGCTCGGAGGTGGGAGCCCTCAAGGCCGCCGTCAGTACAGTCGACCCGCGCGCCTTCCTGGTGATCGGCGAGGTGGGTGAGGTGATCGGCGAGGGCTTTCGCCCCCCTCATCGCTCCAAACTGGCCCCGCCCGTGCCCGCGCCCCCGCCCGACGAGCCTGTAACCGCGAAGTGAGGCCCCTCGGGCGCCTGCACCCGCGTCGGTGGGGGGCTGGGTTCCCGCTTTCGCGGGAACGACCCTCGGGCGCGTTTGGGTCACGCCCGCGCAGGCGGGCGTCCAGGGAGAGGCGCCGGGGCTCCTCGGGCGCCTGCACCCGCGTCGGTGGGGGGCTGGGTTCCCGCACAAGCCCCCGCGCAAGCGGGGGGCTGGGTTCCCGCTTTCGCGGGAACGACCCTCGGGCGCGTTTGGGGCACGCCGGTGCAGGCGGGTGTCCAGGGCGACCCGAAGAGGGCGTTGACGCTGCGTCGGCCCTGCGAACGAGAGAATCCTGGCGGCGGAGACGGCCCGGCGCTTGTATAATCTGCTCGTCTTGCCCTCGAAATGCTAGCGCGCTACTATACGCGCAGCGGAACTGCAAGCGTCGTGCGCGGTGAGCGAACAGGCGATCCGTGCCCGGCGCTTGCGTCCACCATGTCGACGGCCCTGAGCGAGGCTGCCATGTCACTTGAAGATCTCCAGAAGGATCGCCGCGAGGCCGCCCTGGCCGACTTCAGCCGGGCGATTGCGATCAACCCCGATTATGTGTGGGCCCGCTACCAGCGGGGCCAGGTGCTCCGCGAGCTCGGGCGCACTGAAGAAGCCCTCGCCGACTTCATCCACGCTGCGAGCCTGGAGCCCGATGATGCTCCCGTTCAGGCCGAACTCGGCGAGACCCTCCGGCTCCTGCGCCGCTACCCCGAGGCGGTCGAGGCCTTTTCTCGGGCTATCGAGCGCGATCCGACCTACGCCTGGGCCATCGGCAGCCGTGGCCAGGTCTTTCGCTCGCTGCGCCGCTACGACGAGGCCCTCGCCGATTTCGAGCGCGCCCTCGTCGTCGACCCGTCGCTCGCCTGGGTGATCGCCGAGCGCGGTGAAACTTTTCGCGCACTCGGTCGCTACGATGAGGCCGTGATCGAGTTCTCGCGCGCCCTCGAGCGCGATCCGACCTACGCCTGGGCGCTCGGCCATCGGGCGATCGCCTACCGTGAGCAGGGCCGCTACGCCGAGGCTATCGCCGACCTGGACCGCGCTATCGAGTTGACCCCCGGTTACGCCTGGCTCTATGCCGAGCGCGGTGAGGCCCATCGTCTGCTCGACCAGTACGACGAGGCTCTGGCTGATCTCAGCCGCGCGCTGGAGCTTGAGCCCAACTACGCCTGGGCCCTTGGCAGCCGTGGCGCCGCCTACCGCGTCACCGGCCAGGAGCAGGCCGCCCTGAACGACTTCGCCCGCGCCCTTGAGCTGGATCCGGCGTACGTCTGGGTGTACATGCAGCGCGGGATGCTCCACCGCAACGCTGGCCGTACCGAGGAGGCCCTGGCCGACTTTACGCGCGCCATCGAGCTCGACCCACAGCACAGCGGCGCCTTCGCCGAGCGCGGCGAGCTCCATCGGCTCGCTCGCCAGTACGAGCAGGCCCTGGCCGACTTCACCCGCGCCCTCGAGCTCCGCCCTGACTACGCCTGGGCCCTCGGCAGTCGGGGGCAGACGTTGCGCTCGCTCGGCCGCTACGATGAGGCTGTGGCCGATCTCACCCGCGCCCTCGAACTGCGCCCCGATACCGCTTGGGTGATGGCCGAGCGCGGCGAGTGCTACCGCATGCTCAAGCGCTACGACGAGGCCGTGGCCGATCTCAGCCGTGCCATCGAGCTCAACCCCAACGACTCCTGGTCGCTCAGCCGCCGTGGCGCCACCTACCAGGCTATGAAGATCTTCGAAGAGGCCTACATCGACCTCACCCGCGCCATCGAGCTCGACCCGAACAACGCCTGGGCCTGGGCCCAGCGTGGGAGCCTCTTCCGCCAGATGTGATCGTGCTCATTCCCGTCCTAGCAGATCGCGCAGGTCGGGGAAGGTGCTGCTACGCTTCGGCTGGCGGATGGCGGCGCGATAGGCGATCACGGCGGTCTGCAGGCGCGGGAGCGCCTCGGCCTCGGCTTCGTCGGCGTGCTCGCGGGCCCGCTCATTGAGCCGCTGGAGCAGGGTGTTGATCTGCGCAAGCCGAATCTTCGTGGCGCAGTCCTCGGCCTCCTTGCGGAAGCGCAGCGGGTCGGGTCGGCTCAGCGCGTAGTCCAGTAGCAGCAGCGCTCGCTCGCGCAGAGGCGCGTCGAGCGCTTCGACCCACGCCCGGACGTCTTCGGGAGTAGCCGGGCGCCACTCGGGCGGCAGCACACTAAACTGGCGCCAGATCTCCTGGTGCGTGGGATCCTCCAGCAGGTCCTCGATACCACCGCCGAAATACTCGCGCATCGTTGGGTGGTCGGCAAGCCCGCGCTCGAGCAGCGCCTCGACCGCCGGGTCGACTGATTGGTGCCAGAGTGCGAGGGCGAGCAGTTGGGCTTCGGTCGAGCGCTGCACACTGAAAGGTGGCTGCCCACGGACGCCATCGCTCTCGGCCGGAGCATGCTCCGCCGGATGAGGCGCATCATCGGCTGGCGGCGACGGGATGTGACGGGGGCCGGGATAGGCGCGACCGTCTGGCCGCGCCCGTCGTCCACGCTCCTCCTGGCCCCGTGGCCCCCTGGCTCCGGGCTGCCGCGCCACCTCACCCCGGAGCAAATCGAGGATCAGCTCCGCGCGAATGCCCACAACCTGCTCGATTCGGGAGATGTAGACCCGCTGCTGCGCGCCGTCGAGCTCGCCGAGCAGCGGCAGGAGGCGGTCGAGCGCTTGCCGCTGATCCTCGGGCTTGCGCATATCCAGGCCGGCGGTGTAGGCCGTGAGGTAGAACTCCATCACCGGGGCCGCTTCGGCCACCAGCCGCCTCCAGAGCTCCGGGTCCTCCTTGATCACCTCATCGGGATCGCGCCCCTCCGGCATGCGGATGATCCGCAGCGACACGTCGCTCTCCAGGCGCACGACCCCTTGCGCCGTGGTGACCAGGCGCCCATCGCCCTCGGCATCGGCGCTCTCTCGCAGCGCCGTGAGGCCCCGCAGGGTCGCCTTCTGGCCCGCTGCGTCGGCGTCGAGGGCCAGGTAGACATTATGTGAGAGCCGCTTGAGCAGGTTGACATGGCTTCGGGTGAGCGCGGTTCCCAGCGGCGCCACAACGTTCCGGAAGCCGTGCTGATGGGCCGTGATCACATCTACGTAGCCCTCCACCACCACGGTGCGGTCCTCCACTCGGATGGCCTCGCGCGCCAGATCGAGCCCGTAGAGCAGTTCGCCTTTCTTGTAGAGCAGCGTCTCGGGGGTGTTCAGGTACTTCGGCTGAGCGTCGCCCAGGGCCCGCCCGCCAAACCCGACAATCTCGCCCCGGGCGTTGCGGATGGGGAAGATCAGTCGGCCCCGGAAGCGGTCGTAGTAGCCCCGGCTCTCGTGGCGGATGGCCAGGCCTGCCGCCTCGACCTCCTCGGGGCTATAGCCCTTGCGCTCGGTGAGATAGGCCAGCAGGTGTCCCCACTCGTCGAGGCTGTAGCCGAGCTGGAAGGCTTCCACCATCGCCGGGCTGATCGCCCGCCGCGCGACATACTCCCGGGCCGGTTCGCCGCGGCGCATGCTCACCAGGATGTAGTTGAAGTACTTCGCGGCCGCATTGTTGATCTCCAGCAGCCGCGCCCGGCGCGCGTCCTCCTTGCGGGCCTCCTCGTCGCGTGGCTCCAGCCGTACCCCCGCCCGCGCCGCCAGCACCTCCAGAGCGCCCCGAAAGTCCAGGCCCTGCTTGCGCATCACGAAGTCGAAGGCGGTACCTGAGGCGTGGCAGCCAAAGCAGTAGAAGCTCTGCGAGTCGGGGTAGACGGTGAAGGCCGGTGTGCGTGTGTTCGGGTGGAAGGGGCAGAAGCCCACGTAGCTCCGCCCGGTCTTCCGCAGGCTGACGCCCATCGCGCCGATCAGTTCGACGATGTCGGTCCTGGTTTTGATCTCGTCGATCTGGCTCATGCCGCTCTCCACCCGATGATCTGCCGGTGTTGATCGTGTAACCTAAGTTTGGCCCCAATTAGCGACACGATGCCACAGGGGAGGATACTGTTGCGGAAAAGCCGATGATGGACCATACCTGTTCTAGGGCTCGCAACCC
>SFCB01000281.1 GCA_004367505.1 Chloroflexi bacterium OHK40
ATCTGGCTCAGCTTGGTGTGGGCAGGTCGTATCCGGTCGCCGAAGGCGCCCCACGGTCCTCGCTCAGATTGGCTCTTGACAAGCATTACCGTATCTTTCCAAAGTTAGCCGAGGAGGCCAATGGCGCTCCAGCGGAACGATGCGGTAGCGGCAAGCAGCGCGAAGGCAAGCAGCAGCGCGAGCGCGCCCGGACCGACTAGCAACCGCGGGACGCTCACCCGGTTGCACCAGCCACCGATCAACAGCACCGGCAGGAGCAGCGAGCCGGCTACGGCGAGCACAATTCCGCCAACGCTCAGCAGCGCGATCGGGTAGTAACCCCAGGGCTGCTGGCTCACGACAAGCAAGCCAAACAGCGCGCAGAGACCGAGTGGCGCAAGTAGCTCGTGTGGTGCATCGAATAGTCGCTTCAGCGGCTGTACCGCCGGCCGGGAAACCGCGGCGACAACCCACGCCAGCACCGCAGCGATGCTCACCCCAGACAGCAGGCCGGTCACAATTCTGGTGATGTTGGTCGAGGTGTATGCGTGCGGCAGGCCCATATTGGTGAAGGTCGAGTTCACCCCGTCGGCCACCATGCTCAGGAACATCAGCGCGAGGAGCGCCAGCACCGCGCGGCCGCCGGGGCGTGTGGCGCCGAGACGCCGTGTGGCGAGCAGCCAGCCGAGGGTGATGCTCACGCCGCCGTAGATACCGGTCATGCGCGCTTCGAGCGGCAGCTGGACGCTGCCGGCGAAGTAGGAGTGGGCGGGGCGCAGCCCGCAGACACCGCCCATGGCCCAGAGCAGCTTTCCGGGCAGCGGGGCCGGAAAGAGCAGGAAGGCCAGCAGAACCAGCAGGGTCAGACCGAGCAGCGCCAGCGCCCAGCGACTGATGCCGGGCGGGACGCTGCGCCGCTCGCGGCGCTCGGTGACGAGCTGCTGTGCCCGTGCGACGAGCTGTTCCTCGTTCATGGCGAGCCCTCGTTACGTTGCGGCAGGCGCAGGCGGCGTCAGCGACTGGCGCGACGGTCGCGACATCCAGAACAGGCCGATCCCAAGCGCCAATGTCGTCAGCACAAAGCCGGCACGCATGATGGTCATAATCAGTGGGGTATAGCGTGCGCTTGCCGGGTCGTAGCGGTAGCACAGCAGAAACAGCTGGTCGACGATGCTGCCGATCTTGTTCTGCGATGCCTCGACGAGGCCGAGCCGCACATCTGCTGGCACGTAGTCGATACCGTAGAAGTAGCGTGCGATCGTGCCCTCGGGGGTGGCGACCACGATGCCGGCGGCGTGGCTGTACTGGTCGGTCAGCTCATCGTAGATCGGCGCGAAGCCGATCGCCGCGGTGATTTGAGCGATCGCGTCCTGCGTACCGGTAAGAAAGTGCCAGCCCTCGGCGAAACCCGGCCTGCTGAAACGCGCGGCGTACTCCTGTTGCAGGGCCAGCGCATCAGCCGGACCCTCACGCGGGTCGATGCTGAAGCTCAGCACGGTGAACTCGCGCCCGAGCGCAAGTCCAAGCTGATCAAGCAGCTTGAGCACACCGTCGCGCGTCAGTGGGCAAAGCGTGCGGCACCGGAAGTAGCCGGGAACAAGCAGCACCGGCGTCGTGCCGAAATAATCGCCGAGTTGAACGTCCCGTCCGTTCTCGTTGCGCAAGGCAACGTCGAGGGGTAGGGGCGCACCGAGCTGCTGGTCGAAGCGCACATCATTGAGCGGGTCGGGTGCGTGCTCCGAGGCGGCCACGGGCGGCGCGGCAAACATCAAGGGCAAGGCAAATACTGCCACGAGGAGCAGCGTCGCCTGTCGACGAACCGTTTGTGATACAAGGGCCATCAGGTAATTCTAGGATGATGCGAACCAGACTCTATTCACGCTTCTGAGCAGGCATAGCTGAATTCTTTGAAGCCGTGCTGGCGTTGCATCCAGGGCTTGTGAACACTATACTTGGGCGTTTCGAAAAGCGCAATTTTCCCTGTTTCAAAGCCTCACATGAGGCGCGGATGGCCTTCGTTATGCTGCATCCCACACAAACGTGTGGCAAGCCGCGCAGCACACCTGAGATAGGCGAGCAGGCGGTTCGCTGCATACTCGACGACTTGCAGCGGGAAGCGCGCTGCGGCAAAACCGGCAGGGTTGCGCCAAAGACGTCGAAAAAGGGCGCCGTGTGATGCCTCTCAAGGGCCGAATAGGCGCCTGTTTGCTTACTGCTATCAGGATGGCTACACTCCTTTTGAGGTTGGGTGCAGAGTTGACAAAGGAGTTTCGCGTGACTACGCACGAGCAAATAGACCGGGTCATATTGGCGCTACCGCGAGCTGTCCGCTTGCGGCGCAGAGCGCTGATGCTTGGCAATCTGTGTCTGTTGGCTGGCATCTACCTGCTGCTTTATGTCGGTGGGCTGTATGCGACCGAGGAGTACAACCGACTCGCCGCTCGAGGCGACAGCGACCTTCCCCCGCTTCTGGCACCGGCTGTTGCCGTCGCAGCACCGGCGCCGAGCATCCAGGGGTCGGCGCCCAACTTGATACCTGAGGAGACTGAGCCGGCCGCCTTTCAGCCGCCGGTGCTGCGCGACACCGGACAGGCGGTGGGTAGCGTGCCTGTTGAGCCAGTGATTGCCTCCTCGACGATCTCGCGCATCGTTATCCCGAGCATCAAGGTCGACTCAAAGGTGATCGAGGTCGGCTGGACGGTGCAAGAGCAGAACGGCCAGCAGGTGGCGGTGTGGGACGTTGCCAAGTACGCCGTCGGGCATCATCGCGGCTCGGCCAACCCTGGTGCTGGCGGCAACGTGGTGCTCGCCGGCCACGTCGGCGGCTATGGGCGCGTCTTCCGCGACCTCTACTACGTGCGGCCTGGCGACCAGATCATGCTGTACAGCGCTGGCCAGCAGTTTCTGTACGTCGTCGAGGAGCGGCTGCTCGTTACTGAGGAGGGCGTGTCAGCGGAGCAGCGCGCCGAGAACGCGCGTTATATCGGTGAGTACCCGTATGAGGTGGTCACGCTAGTTACCTGCTGGCCGGCGAGCGGGCCGGACAAGTTCACTCAGCGCGTGATTGTGCGCGCCAAGCCCTATGCGACGGAGCAGAACCTGTCACGCTCGGATGACGCCGGCGCCTGGATGGTGCGGTAGCGAGTATCTTCACCACTACTATGACTGAGAGCCTTCCACATCCGGTTCAGCTGCTACTGAACGAGTACCTTGCTCTGGTAAACAACCTCGCACCAGGCCTTGTAATTGGACTCTATCTCCATGGCTCGCTTGCCCTTGGCGCTTTCGACCCAGGACTGAGTGATGTCGACTTTATCGCGATCACAAGCCGACGTTGTACAGCTTTCGATATTCAACGCTTGCAAACGCTTCATAGCAAGCTGACCAAGGGCTACCCTCATGTGCAGCTGGAGGGTAGCTATCTGCAATGGGAGGATCTGGGAGGCAGCGAGAGCACAGTACCGCCGCATGCTCACATCCACGATGGTGTATTGCATGGTAGCGGCTACCACGACATCAATGGCGTCACATGGTGGATCTTGAAACATCACGGCATCGCCCTCGTTGGGCCGCCGGTGGAGCAGCTTCATCTAACGGTGGATTGGGACGAGCTCATCGGCCAGATGCACCAGAATATGAAGAGCTACTGGGTACGCTTTACGACTGACCCTCGTCGTATCGCCTGGCTCTATACTGATTACGGCATTCAGTGGGCAGTCCTTGGTGTATTGCGTCAGTACTACACCTTTCGCGAGCGGGCCATTACCTCGAAGGTAGGCGCGGGAGTCTATGCCCTTGTGCATGTGCCACCACAGTGGCATCCCCTTGTTCGCGAGGCCATTGCCATTCGTAAGGGAATGCCGACCTCAGCGTTTAGGTTCCGCCTCACACGGGCTCTGAGCACCCGTGCATTCCTCCAGCTCATCATCACTGCGTGCAACAAGGCATCCCGTTAGCAATGCCTTATTATGCGTTGCTGCTCACGGCCTGGACATCCCTGCCTCGGTAGCGGTAGTTGAGGTAAAGGCTGATCCCACCGCTAATTACGAGCAGCAAGCTGACGATCTGCGCCATCCGTGAGGCGCCCTCACAAGCTCTACTAACGCCATTGGTACAAAGGCTGTCGATCCGCAGCCCCTCGAGCCCGAGGCGTCCCAGCCCGTACCAGATGGTGTAAGCAACGCCAATCCCCCATCGTGCAGCTGGCCCGCGAGCCGGCGCTCAATCCAGAGCAAGAGGCCGAAGCCACTCAGGTTCCAGAGCTACGCGTAGAGGAACGTCGCGTGGAAGAGCGTCGTCGTCGGGTACTGCTGCATGTCGTCGAACGGCGGCACCCGGTGCTTGAGTCGATGCGGACGCCGATCGGCAGGCTGGTGGGCCGCCCATATGCCTCCTGGTTATAGAAGTTCCCCCAACGCCGGATCGCCTGCCCAACCAGCACCGTCGGCGCGCAGATGTCAAGCCAGCGCAGGAGCGGCAGGCCCTGGCGCTATGTGCAGAGCCGCGCGCCGACGGTGCCGAGGATCATCCCGAGGGTGAGCAGGTTCCAGACGTGATCCGGGTCGAACCCGCGACGGGCCTCCCGGTGCGCGGCGAGCATCGCCGCGAGCAGTGCGCCGTCGATGCTCAGCGCGCCGTACCAGCGGACGGAGAGCGACCAGCTAAGCAGAGTGATCTGAAACAGGTATGGGTCGTCAGGCGGGTAGAGGGGAAACATCGGTTTGTTCGACGCCAGCGCACTACCGCTCCGCAATGGGCGCGGCGCTAACAAGATCTGCAACGACGATCAGGCGCTGAGTATCCCAGTTGACACAGGTGATCAATGTCAGCACCGAAGTCGGCGTCGGGTCGAGCACCTCAACCTGCATTGGCCAGACGGTGAGCGTCTCTCGCACGCGGTACTCATAGCGCCAGCCGCCAGCGTCGAGCACGGCGAGATCGCCTGGCTGGAGGCGGCCAAGATCACGGAAGACCGCGCCGCGAAGCCCGGCGTGCCCCGAAAGCGCGGTGTTTCCCTCGCCCGGAAGGGCCGTGCCGCTCATGTAGCCGGCCGCGTACTCCGCCACCTGCCACACGCCGTCGACCAGCAAGGTTTCGACGACCGGGGTGTCAAGCCCGATCGCGGGGATCGCCAGGCGCTGCGGCTGCGGCGCCCTGTCTTGCCGACTTGGCGGCGTATAGCCCGGCACCAGAAAAGCATCGTTGGCGCGCGAGTCCTCGCGATGGGCCGAGTCGGTGACGAATGGCAGCAACGGTTGCGGGGACTCATCAGTGGTGGCGAGCACCGCCTGCGTCATGCCGGTGGCTGCTGGTGCCTGTAGCGCAGGGTGCTGAGCTGCCGATTGTGCCGGAGCCGCCACGGCAGGCTGGGCCAGGCGCACATACAGCCAGTCGCGTACCGGGCCGTCAACGAGCCAGAACCCGAACGCGAGCAGGGCGGCTACCAGCAGCGTTCGCTCCGCATAACCAAGTGCGCGGTCAACCCAGGTGCGACGCCTATAGCCCTGGAGTGCGATCGCCTCCTGCTGGCCAAGCGAACGCAGCCTGGCCGGTCGCAGCGGGCGCCCGTCCGGTGCGGGCGCTTCGAGAAGTGTTGCCAGCAGCGTTTCGTCTGGCTCCTGAGCGCTCGTTGCCCGCTCCATACCTGTTCCTCGCTACTCTACGCCACGCATTTGATCTCCCGAGGTCGCGCGTCGGCGCCCCGACGATGGCTGTTTTCCTGCCGTTGGACGCTCGCTGCGGCGCCGTCGGGCAACGGTTCGCACGAAGGCGGCTGTCTGGAGCACCGGCACGAGCAGCGTGATCAGCAGGAACGGGATCTGGAACCAGTTGGCCTCGGGGGGCGGACCCCGGTGAAACGACTCGGTGAAGTGAATAAACAGGAAGTAGAAGCTGTGCAGCGCCGCCAGGTAGAAGACCGAGTACGAACCATACTGTAGCCACTTCCACGCCGACGGGCCGAGGAGGTTGACGGCCCATGCTGACGACGTGGCCGCCAGGATTAGCGTGAGAAAGAGCGCGACGAAGCCAACGGCGTTCGCTAGCCCGAAACCGGGCTCCAGGCGCGCGTAGCGGTCGAGCTGCGCGATATACTCGTAGCCGAACAGGCGCTGTAGATCCCAGCCGATCCAGCCGTCGAGCGTGACCAGCGTGTGCACCAGGGCCAACAGCCCACACCAGACGCCGATCTCGCGGCGCCAGGGCAGCGCCCACGCCGTGGCGGGCCACAGTCGCGCCAGCGGGCCACTGATCAACGCCAGCACAAGCAGCACGTAGCTCGCATCGCCAACCGAACGCCACAGGCGGTGATCGGGCGACCATTCCAGGCGGCTGAACCAGAAAACTGCGACGACGAGCAGGCTGAGCAAACCGACAAGCGTGTGGCGGCCAACTGGATGCGTTGTCATAAAGCTGGTTGTGTATCCGTTTGGTGGTTCTTGCTTGGGTCCTCCAATGGTTGTAGCAGGATCGCATCGGGCCTGTCAAAATAACCTTTGATTGAGCTTGTGCTGATGGAACCCTCTGAGGCATTTCCCACATGCCGCCTAAAGTTGCGCTATTTGCCGCTTGGCGAGCAACAGATGGCCCCTGGTCAGGCCAGGAGCTGATCGCGCCGTTTGGATCATTTGCACCGATAGGAGGCAACTGTTTTCCGGCCTAATGTGTCTGATGCGACAGTAGTTGAGTATTTGGGACAGAGCGGCAGCCTAATGGCATAGGTGACGTGCGTGAGAGCCTCAGAAGTTGCATCTTCGCAGGTTACGATCTACAGTGCGGTGGTTTGACGATGATGATCAGGGTAAGTCAGGAGCGAGATAGTCGAGGCTCTCTGAAGCGCAAAAGCGAGGCGGCAATGGACTGGTGGCGGAGATTCATTGGAAGCGCGACGCCGGGCTACCGCCAGCGTCGGCGCGAGGTGGCCGGGCAGGCGATCCTGTTCCTGTTAGTCGGCTTCGGCGTGGCTTACTTCGTCAGCGAGTTCGCCCTGAGCCAGCTGCTGCATCCGGTTCACTGGGCGACCGCGGTTGTCAGCGCAGCGCTCGTGTACGTTGGCGCGTACCTCTGGGCGCTGCGGCGACTCTATGCGCAACAGACAGCGCAACAGGCACAGCGTACTCGCAGCGACCGTCGCTAGTACAGGAGTTTTATGAGCTTCGCAGCAGGCCGCGCACAATGGAACCTCCTGCTAGTCATCGTTCTGCTGGTCGGCGGTCTCTTTATCATCGCCACACGTGTGCAGCCAGAGACGGTGGCCGCGTCCGCGCTGTCGCGCAGCCCGGTTGCTGACACCCCGGCGCCGCAGGAGAATCATCCTGCGCCCGACTTCACGCTCAGCGACCCGGGCGGCGCGACGGTGCAGCTCAGCGCGTTGCGCGGACAGGTGGTGCTCGTCAACGTCTGGGCCACCTGGTGCCCTCCCTGCCGCGCCGAGATGCCGATGATCGATGCGGCTTACGCGCAGTATCGCGACCAGGGCTTCACCGTGCTCGCGGTGAACCAGCGCGAGGACGGGCGCAGCGTGGCGGCCTACATGGCGCAGACCGGCCTCTCCTTCCCCGCCCTGCTCGACCGCGACGGCGCAGTGAGCGCGGCCTACCGCGCCAACGTGCTGCCCTCCAGCTTCTTCATCGACCGGGCCGGCGTGGTTCGGGCGGTCTATCGCGGGCCGATGTCGCGTGGCGTGATTGCCGGTACGGTGGAGCAGCTGCTGGCAGAGGAGCCCTGATGTACCCGCTCGTGCGGCTCGGGCCGTTCAACCTCAGCAGCGGCGGCCTGCTGCTCATCCTTGCACTTATCCTCGGCTCCTCACTCCTGGAACGTGCGGCGCGACGGCGCGGCGGCGACAGACTGGCCGAGCAGGCGTCGAGCGCCTTCTTACCGGCGCTGGTCGGTGCCGCTGTCGGCGGCCGCCTCTGGTACGGTCTGCTGAACTGGGATCTCTATGGCCCTGCGCCTCAGCTGTTTCTGGTCTTGCGCATCGCTGACCTCGCCTGGCCGGGCGCGCTGCTCGGTGGTCTGCTCGCCGGCTGGCTCTGGTGTCGCTGGCGCCGTTTCGACGCGGCCACGTTGGCGGATGCTGCCGCACTGGGCCTGCTACCTCCCCAGGCTCTGGCATCGGTCGGGCTGCTGTTGAGCGGCGAGGCCTTCGGCGTGCCCACCACCCTGCCGTGGGCCGTGCCGCTGTTCGGCACCACACGTCATCCGACACAGCTGTATCTGGCGCTGGCTGCTCTGCTCAGCTATGCGGCATTGCGCTGGCTGGACCGTCGCACCGGGCCCCCAGGAACGGTATTCGTCGTCTATCTGATCACTCAGGGACTGACATTTCTGCTGCTGGAGCCGCTGCGCGCCGATTCGCTGCTGCTTCCCTACGGCATCCGTGCGGCGCAACTTGTCGGCCTGAGCCTTGTTGTGGTAGCACTACTATGGCTGCGCGGCCAGAAGCAGCTGACTACAGCCCCACACGGGTAAGGCGACGCGACGCTCAACGAATCTGGTGGGTGAAGCTCGGGTCGGTGACCAGGTGCAGCTGCTGATCGTACCAGCCGAGTGGGGAGAGTACCACTGTTGGGGGTGTGGCGGTCGGATCCAGTTCAAGGCGGGCGTTGGCAAAATACTGGACGATGCGCGGCGAGCCGTCGCTCACGCTTATGCTCGGCTCAGGCGTGCCAAGTCGTTCGCCAAGCAAGGCCTCGCCACCGAACTCGACCGCGGCGGCGCTGAAGAGTGATGCGTACTCAGCCACCTCAGTGCTGAGGACCATTGATGGGGTCGGTGTGAGCAGTGCACGGGCGCGCTCGCCGAGTGCCTCCAGGGAGACGAACTCCGGCGTATCCACGCGCGCAGGATCGACCATAACGGCAGCGCGCATGAAGGGTTGCACGATCCGCCCCTCCGCGGTTCGCGCCGGCCCGATCGGATTGCCAAGGCGCTCGGCCCCGCCGTTGCTGCGCCAGAAACGCCAGATCGGTGCGGGCAGGCTGTAGGCGCCGACGCGCTGATCCTCAGGCAGTGGCAGCAGGGCTGTAGCTTCGGCGAGGATCGCATGCAGGGCGGCATGATTCTCATCGGTATCGCTGCCCTCGCCGGTCCAGAGCTCGGGCGTGAACGAGGCGATGCCCAGGCTGCCCGCCCAGTCGTGCATGCCGCCGGTGATCATATAGCGCGGGTAGTAGCGCGTGTACGTATAGCCGGCGACCTCGGCATAGCGCTGCGCCAGGGCCAGCGAAGGGGTGTGCTCGCAGAACGGCGGGAACAGCTCGCCGCCCGCGCTGTGGTAGAAGATCGCCGCCGAGGCGTCGAGCAGGAAGGTGCGGATAAGCCGGCTTTCAACCTCGCTTTCCGGAGCAGGGCCACCCGTGTCGGAGACGATACCGTAGGCGCCGTTGACGGTCTTGCTCCAGTCGTTCTCGGGGCAGGCGTCCAGCCCGGTGTTCATGTTGCGGTTGAGGTCCACCCCGCGCGCGTTGAAGCGCGTATCAAGTGCCAGGCCGTCCGGGTTGAGGGTCGGGATCAGGTAGAGCCGCACCTCGGGCGGCACCTCGTCGGGCGCAGCGCGCAGGTGTGCTGCCAGGTCGAGCATCAGTCGGTAGGTGTTCGCCTCCGGCCCGCCGTGCGTGGCGCCGACAAGCACCAGTTTCCTTGGCCCATTGCCGATTCGCAGCGCCGTGATCGGGCGGCCCTCGGCGGAGCGGCCGATCGTGATATCGGCGACCGGAGGCGCGCGCCGGGCCGCCGATGCGGGAGCAACGGAGAGCGCCACGAGCGCAACGAGCAGCGAAAGCCAGAGCCGGCCCCGTCGCTGCCGGTTAGGAGACATAGGCCGTGGGCTCGCGGTCAAACGCCTTCTTACAGCCGGGGGCGCAAAAGTAGTAGGTACGTCCCTCGTACTCGCTCTGCCAGCGCGCCGTCGCGGGATCCACATCCATCAGGCAGACCGGGTCGAGCCGTTCCAGCCCACCGCCGTCTTCCGTGGTGCCGGTGCCCAGCGCCTCGTAGCCCTCCTCGGGCGGCGGCAGATAGCGCTCGTAGATGTGTGAGGCGAGCTGCGTAGGCGGTGCGATGACGCGCCCAGCGCGTAGCATCGTCTCGATGTAGTCGAAGATGGGCGGGATGAGCGCATCATCGTTCAGATCTTTGAACCAGATCGAGCGGCCAAAGATCTGCAGCAGCACGTTGTTGCCCACCGCGCACGGCCCAAGGCAGCCGGTGAAGCTGAGGTGAACCTTGTTGCGGATGCGCCGGCGCTCCCACTCCTGCTGATACAGATCGAGGTTCACCGGCGCGCGGCCCTTCTCGGTCCAGCCGCAGCAGCAGTTGCCATGGGCCCTCGAGCAGACGAGCAAATTACCCACAAGCTGAACAATACGGAAATCCTCGCCACGGGCATGCACCTTGACGGTGCGTGGCGGGCTCGTGTGGAAGCTGATCTCCTCGGCGCTCATGAGTGACTACCTATGGCTTGTCCTTGCGTTCACTGTGAGCAGTGTAGCCGCGCGCGGCGCGAGCGTCAAATATGATCAAGATGCAGTACGTATCAGAGAAAGAATTGCGGCTTTTCACGCATACCTGTCGCAATACAGACACAATCTCGCTCTGGCGCACGAGTATTCCTGCCAAGAGTTGACAGCTCGCTGGAAGCTCCTTACGCGGCAACACAACAAAGCACCGCCGCTGGAAATGAACCGGATGCGTCGCATTCGACGCTCGCCTCAACTGCGGTTGCTCCAGAGCTACCACATTTGGCCGATCCGGGAAGCTTGCCACCGCCACGGGCGTGATGCAATCGATCTGCGCTAGCGCTCTTAGACCGGGCTGGCGACCTTCTGCGGCCACTAATGGCGCTGGCTCTTGGCGCGTCGATAGGCTACCTCGGCGCGATCTGTGTAACCACGGCGCTGCTGCGGCGGAGCGCTGCCGCCTAGGAGTTCTTCGTCATTGTTGAGGCGTTTCTCATTGCCTGGGGCTTCGAACTGTGGGCGTGGCCCTAATACATCGAGTTGCGTGCCAGACTCAGGCTCAGCCTAACGCCGGACGTCCTCCTGGTTGTGAGCGGCCTGGTGGCGCCGAGCATTGCCCTACTACCCGAATGGTGCGCCCGCTTCGGCTTCTGGCGCCTGGCACGCCTTCGGCGGAAGTCACACGTGCTGCCGGATAGGGGAGGCGGCGAGCTAAGCGAGCAACGAAACAGGGAGGCACTGCCTCCCTGTTTCGTTGCTCCGATGGGCAGCTAGAGATTCGGCCTGAGCGCGCCGTAGTACTTCGAGTTCCAGTAGGCGCTGTTCATGCTCACTATCGAGAGCGGCACGCCAGGAGCGAGCGCCTGAGCGACGCGACCGCCTCCGACGTAGACCCCAACGTGACTGATCCCCGGCTTGTAGGTGTTGGCAAAGAACACGAGATCACCAGGCTGGAGGTTGTCACGGCTGATGAAGACGCCGTAGCGCTGGCTGTACTGCCCGGCAGCGCTGTGCGGCAGGCTCAGGCCGAACTGGGCGTACACATATTTCGTGTAGCCACTACAGTCGAAGCCGCCCGGGCGCGAGCCGCCCCACACATAAGGCGTTCCAACAAACTGCGCGGCGAAGGCAACCACGCCGCCGGACTGCGCGGCGGACAGTGGGGGGGCGCTCCCACCACGAGCAACTGTGGCTGGTGCCGCCGGGGTGGCGGGCTTGGGAAGCGCCGGAATGTCGCGAGTGAACGGCACGCGCCGCACGACATAGTCGCTTACCCGCACGACCTCGTTGAAGACCCACGCGGTCTTGCTATCTGGGGTACGGACTTTCAGCCAGTCGTCGTAGCGGGCGACGAGCGCGAGTTCGGTACCGCTACTTGCTGTCCCGGCGCGCGGGTAGTTGGTACCAGGGCCAGCACGCAGGTTGACCGTGCCATCCGCGGTAGCGACGAGGGCCGGGTTTGGGTCGGGTGCGGCAGGCAGTACCTCCAGCCGCGGGATCACGCCCTCGGCGATCTGCAGGAAGTCGCCGGTCACCCAACCGATAGTCCCGCCTGGGTGACGCACCTCGAACCAGTTCTCGAAGCGCGACAGCAGATCGATCTGCGTTCCCTGGGTGAAGCTGTCAAGCTTGACGTAGGCGGTGCCTGGCCCGTCTCGGAGGCTCAGGCCCTCCTCGGCAACAACCGCAATCTTCGGCGGGGGCGGCGGCGGGATCTCGCTTGCGGGAGCGAGTATGCTGCGAGCAGCCGTTGCCTCCGCGACGAGTTCGCCAGCGATCCAGACCCGCTCGCCCTCAGCGGTGCGCCCCACAAACCAATCCTCCGCGTAGCCCTCCAGGGCCAACACGGTGCTTCCAGGAAGCTCGCCGATCTTGTCGTAGATCAGGCCGGGGCCGTTGCGCACGTTCACGCTGTCACCGAGCACAACTGTCTCAAAGGTTGCCGGGGCCAAGATCGCCTGGCGTGAAAGCGCCGCTTGCACCTCGGGCAAGGCCACAATATCAGCAAAGGCGCTGTCGGGCAGCGGTGCCTCGCCAAGCTCAATCTCGTTTTCCAGCGATATCGGACCGAGTGTGAGCGGAACAGTGTGGGCTGCCGTCTCCTCTATCGACGCTGGAGGTATCACCTCATCGACACGAGGCCCCAGGAGCACCGCACTGTTCTGGCTGAGGACCAGAGCGAGGGGGACAAGGGTGGCGACGACGAGATGGAGCCAGAGGCGGGCTGGTGTGCGTTGTGCGAGCGTGCGGACGAAGGAGGTAAAGGTCAGGCGGGAGAGTGCCTGGAGCCGGGTGTGACGGGAGCTGTAGCCGGCACGGTGCTGGTTGGCGCGGCGAACCAGCTGCTCCAGCGCGCGGTCGTGGCGCGAGGTGGGAGGGACAGCCAACAGAACCTCCTTGTGACAGACTGCCACGGTCAAGACGATGCCTCACACGCCCCGGCGGTGTCGGACAGGGACCGCGTCGGGCCGTATGCATGGGAAATTTGTGCCTGGGGGTGTAGTGTGTGCTGCGATAGGTGAGGCTATCCATGAAAGCTGAGCCACAGGTGAAAGGTTGGTGAAATCTCTGAGAAGCATACAGGGCTGCGACGACGCTGTCAAATCTACGCCTTTGCGCTGCCGTCTCGAACCTTTTTTTGTCGCTCTTGCCACAATCATGTTGGAATTGCCACGCCTTCGCCTATGGATATTGTTGGAAACGCCCCAGTCAGCGGTGCTACAAGGAAATGCGTTTAGCAGAATAAACAGCGTAGCGTCGTGCTGTTTCGTACAAATGTTTGCCTGTATGAGATAGCGCATTTTTGGAACAGATACCGCAAATTTAGTGGAGTATTTCGACGATAGTCAGTAATGAGGCGATCTCGCTACATGTACATTTTCCGCGCTCTAGCGGCGAATTAGGTACGATTCCTGTCCGAAGGGAGCGGCCATTGGCACGCTGAGTGCTCCGTCGAGTTTGACGACACAGCGGTCGCGTTGGAAGGAGTATTGGTGTGGTTGCTCAACGAACGGTGATGGGCTCGGTACGACTGATGGTCGGGCTAGTCGTAGCATTGGCGGCAGTGGCATTGCTCTGGTCACCGGCGACGGCTCAGCCGTCGGTGCCAGACTTCGTGCCGGACCGCCGGCAGGCCCAGCTGGAGCAGGACTTTCTGATGGGCATGATCCCGCACCATCGCGGGGCGATCATGATGTCGCGGATGGCGTTGGAGAAGGCGACGAAGCCCGAGCTGAAGGAGCTCGCGCAGAAGGTGATCAGCGCGCAGGAGATGGAGATCCAGCTGATGAGCAACTACCTGCGCGACTGGTACGGCATGCAGCCGCCCGCCGGCGACATGATGACGCCCGAGATGATGCGCAAGATGGACATGCCAATGATGCACGGCACCATGCCGAGCATGGAGGCGATGATGCGCGCGATGCAGTCGCTGCAAACCAAGAGCGGTGCGGACTTCGATATCGCCTACATGAGTGCTCTTGCCGAGCACCACGCGATGGCCTCGATGATGGCGGCGTCCGTGCTGGTCGGCGGCTATCACGGCGACCTGTACAAGCTCGCTGCCGAGATCGTCAAGGATCAGGGCGAGGAGATCGTCCAGCTGCAGGCGTGGCTGAAGCAGTGGTACAACATCGACCGGCCGCTGCGGAGTCAGTAGCGCGCGGAGTGCGCGTTGCCTTGAATTGATACAGGAGGAGTTGAGATGCACCACGGAACACAGGGTATGAACGCCGAGATGCAGCGCTGTATCCAGGAATGCCTGAACTGCCACGCAATCTGCACGTCTACTGCCGTCCACTGTCTCGGCATGGGCGGGGAGCACGCGTCGGCGCAGCACATCACCACGCTGCTCGACTGCGCCGAAGCTTGCCAGACCAGCGCGAACTTTATGCTGCGTGGCTCGCCGCTGCACGCGCGCACCTGCGGCGTCTGCGCCGAGGCTTGCGAGCGCTGTGCCCAGGAGTGCGAGCAGATGGCCAACGGCGACCAGCAGATGCTGGCCTGCGCCGAGCAGTGCCGCCGCTGCGCCGAGAGCTGCCGCCAGATGGCTCAGATGGCGTAGCGGGAACGTAGGAATCGGAGCGTAAAGCGACGAGCCGGGCTGTGTACCTGCCCGGCTCGCTCTTTGTCTACCCCAGCGCTTCGCCGACTAGGTTGCCGGGGCGGGCCGTCCGTTCGTGGCAGGCTGGGGCTGGGATGGTCCGCCTAGCTCGCGCTCGACGTTGCGCAGCAGCACCGCGTTCACTGCCACAATGATCGACGAGGCCGACATTAAGAGCGCCGCCCACTCTGGCCGCAGCTCGATGCCGAAGCTCGGGTAGAGCACGCCGGCCGCCACTGGAATAGCGAGCACGTTGTAGATCGCGGCCCAGAACAGGTTCTGCTTCATCTTGCGCACCGTGGCCTTGGAGACCGTGATTGCGCGCAGAATGTCGAGGGGGTCACTCTTCATCAGCACAACATTGGCGGTCTCGATCGCCACGTCGGTACCCGCGCCGATCGCGATGCCGATGTCGGCCTGGGCGAGTGCGGGTGCGTCGTTCACCCCGTCCCCAACCATTGCGACCTTCTTGCCCTCAGCCTGGAGCGCCTTGACGTGGTTGGCCTTGTCGGCCGGCAGCACCTCGGCGAAGAAGCGCTCGATGCCGAGCTCGCGGGCCACCGCCTCCGCGGTGCGCTTGTTGTCACCGGTGATCATCACGGGCTCAATGCCCGCAGCCTTGAGCCGGCGGATGGTCTCGGACGCCGTCGGCTTGATCGTGTCAGCGACGGCGACCAGGCCGGCTGGCTGCCCGTCCACTGCGATAAACATCGGCGTCTTGCCGGCCGATGCCAGTTCGGCCGCGCGGGCCTCAAGGCCTTCCGCAAGAATACGCTGGTCGCGCATCAGCTTGATGTTTCCGATCAGCAGTGTGCGCTCGGCTACGACCGCCCGGATACCGTGGCCGGCGATCGCCTCAAACTGGCTCGCCTCGACGAGATCGAGACTGCGCTCTCGGGCGCCATTCACAATCGCCTCGGCCAGCGGGTGCTCTGATCCGCGCTCGGCAGAGGCTACCAGCCGTAGCAGCTCACTCTCAGTAATCGCTCGGTTCGCTACCACGTCGGTAAGGGCGGGCTTGCCCTCGGTAAGGGTGCCGGTCTTGTCGAGCACGATGGCGGTGATGGCCGAAACGCCCTCCAGGGTCGCCGCGTCCTTGATCAAAATATTGTGACGGGCAGCCACACCGGTGCCGACGGCCACGGCCGTTGGCGTTGCCAGGCCCAGGGCGTCGGGGCAGGCGATCACCACCGCCGAGATCGCGAAGGTCAGGGCCAGCTCGATTGGCGCGCCGAGCACGAAGAACCAGACGAAGAACGTTAGCAGGCCGGCGCCTACGGCCAGAATGACGAGGTACTGGGCGGCCTGGTCGGCCAGGCGCTGGCCGGGAGCCTTGGAACTCTGGGCGCGCTGGACGAGGTCAACGATCTGCGCCAGTGTAGTGTCGGCGCCCACCTTGGTGGCGCGGAAGCGCACGCTGCCGCTGCGATTGATCGAGCCGGCGATCACCTCATCACCGGGCCGCTTCGTCACCGGCACGCTCTCGCCCGTAACCAATGCCTCGTCGATGCTGGTCTCACCGTCGGTGACTTCGCCGTCCACTGGCACTTTGTCGCCCGGCTTGAGGATCACAGTGTCGCCGACCAGCACCTCGCTGCTCGGGATCGTGAGCTCCTTGCCGTCACGCAGCACCGTGGCCTGGGGCGGAACGAGGTCGAATAGCGCCCGCAGGGCCTCTGAGGTACCACGACGCGAGCGCATCTCCATCCAGTGGCCGAACAGCACGAAGGTGACGAGCATCGCCGCGGCCTCGAAGAAAGTCTCCTGGCCGAGGGCCATCAGGATGAGACTGCCACCGTAGGCGGCGAGCACGCCGGTGGCGACGAGCACACTCATGTTGAGCGCTCGGCGGCGCAGCGAGTGGTAGGCACCGCCGATAAACATCCAGCCGCAGTAGAAGACCACAGGTGTCGTCAGAATGAGCATGATCAAGTCCATGCTGAGCCCGAAGGTCGGGAGCATGATCCCGAAGATGTTCATGCCCATCGGTGAGTAGAGCACGGTGGGAATGGTGAGCACGAGCGCGATGAAGAACTTGTTGCGCATATCGCGCTCCATCGCCGCCGCCATCGAGGGGTCGGACATGTCGTGGCCCATCGCCCCGTGGTCCATTTCGCCGTGACCCATCGCACTGTGATCCATTGGAGCGCCAGCGGTAGGTGCCGTAGCTGCACCACTGTGGGCGCTGTGACCCATCGCCGCGTGGTCCATCGGGGCGGCGCCGTGGGCGCTGTGATCCACCACACTGCGGTCGCCTGAGCGGGCTGCGGCGGCGTTCGGCGCGTGCTGGGTGAAGGCGCCTGTGGCGGGCAGTTCGTACTGCATGCGGTCGTGGCGCGTGCCCATCATGATGGGCTGCACATCCACGCCGTGGCGCAGGTTGCGCATCCGTGCCTGAGGTGATCCGTGCGCTGCGTGCTCGTGGTGGCCGTCGGTGTGTCCCGCGTGGTCTGTGCTCTCGCAGGGGCAGCCGGTCGCCTCGATCAAGTCGCGGATAGCCGCCTCGTCAATCATGCCGGCGTGGTAGCTGACATGGGCGATACTGTTCGGCCAGTCGATATGAACACTCGTGATATGGGGGTTGGCCTTGAGCGCACGCTCGACAGCGTCGGCGCAGCCTGTGCAGTGCAGGCCGACAAGGCTAAACGTCGCCTGGGCCGGGGCTGCGGCGTGATGCTGGTGAGTCATTGCGGTCTCCTTTCCCGCCCGGGCGCCAGATGAGAAGCTGGCGCGAAGACGAGGTAGCTGACGAGCCAGCCGGTGATCGCGGCCAGAACCACCGCGCCGAAGACCAGGTGCGGCGTCCACCAGACACCACCGTTGAATACGATGGCGGCCAGGTAGAAGGTGTACAGGGTGGCAGGAGCGAGGGCTGCGAAGCTACGCGCCGCCCAGAGGTGGATGGCCGACGGGCGCAGAAGCCGCAGTAGCACATCGGCGCTCACGCCGGCCAGCAGCGCGGCGACGATCAAGGGGAGCGATGGAACACCGAGGAAGCGGTCGAACATCACGGTGAGCGGGCTCAGGGTCAGGGCGAACAGCAGCGTCAGGCTGCCAAGCGGCCACCGCCACCCCCATCGCCGCACAAACAGCAGCAGCGCGCCGCTGAGTACGCCTGTCTGGAGCAGGATGGCGCTCATCGCGAGGTCAACGCTGCCGTGGGTCTCGTTGTGGGTCACGGGCCGCTCGCCGGCTGCAGCCGCGGCGCGAGAGAACGGGTGCGTGTAGCTCGTGAAGAAGGCGAGCAGCGCGAGTACTAAAGCGAGACTGAGCAGGGGCGGCAGCCAAGTGCGCCAGCCCTGCGGAGCGTCGTCATGTGCCCAGGCGGCGCGGATCGGTGTGGAAAGCATCAGGCCGGCGCCGGTGGCGAGCAGCAAATGGGGCGGACTGAGCAGTGCCTCGGCGTCGGCCTCGATGCCGAACAGCGTGTGCCAGCCGAGATCCAGCAGGCCACCAAGGGCGAACAGCGCGACGCCGAGCAGGCCGAGGCTGTAACCGGTCGGGGCGGCGTTGCTCCACGCAACACCATGCAGGCGACCTCGTAGCACCGGCGTTACGAGGCTCGCGGCCAGGAGTAAGAAGCCGCTGTAGAGCACCGCGTGCCAGGGTGTGAAGAAGCTTTCGAGTGTGGGGAGGTGAACATGTGCCCAGCCGTCCAGATACAGGCCACCGATCAGCCCGAGGCCGCCAAGTGCGACCAAGCCGTCGCGTAGTGGGCGTGAAGCAGCGACTGTGTGGAGCCCAAGCGTTGTGGAGATATGACTTGTGCTTGCCATAAACTTCCTCCAGGAGCGTGAAGCGTGCACGCTGTAGTATGGCTTATCGCGATGCGACGTGAGAGCGTGATGTGGCGCACCTGCCCATAGGCCAAATAGCCTATGGCCGACTACCCTTGCTTCTCCGGTGTTGAGGAGGTGACGCCTGCCTTTGGCAGCGAGGGTACAACCGGCAGCTTGGTGCGGGTCGGCTTTGGCGGCGCGCTCTGCCGCTGTACTTTTGGGCTCGTGATTTCCTCGAGTGCGAACCCCACCAGGGCGAACCCGAGCACGGCGACCGTGATCATTAGCCCTGGCGGCACTACCCACCACAGCCACGCACCACTCAGAAATGCACTGCGGGTCTGGGCGTAGAAGAGCATAGTCCCCCAACTCTTCTGAGTCGGGTCGCCGAGGCCAAGAAAGCTAAGCGACGACTCAAGCAACATCGAGGCGCTTGCCGCAAGGACGAATTGCGCCAGGGCCAGGGAGAAGACGCCCGGCAAGACATGCCGTAGCACAATACGTCCACCTGGGATGCCCAGCGCCCGCGCGGCGAGGATGTAGTCCTGACGGGCAAGGGTCAGCACGTAGGAGCGAATGATGCGTGCCGGACGCGCCCAGATCAGGAGGCCGATCACGACGATCAGGTTCCATAGACTCTGCCCCAGGTAGGCGGCGAGCAGAACCATCAGCGGCACGAAGGGGATGACGAGGGCCACATCCACCAGGCGCATCAGTACCGCCCCAATCGGGCCACCAAAGTAGCCGGCGACAACGCCGACAAGCGTGCCAATCACCACGGCGATGATCGCCGCGAGGACGCCAATAGTGAGCGAAACCCGTGCGCCCACGATCAGCTCGCTGAGAATATCCTGGCCGATATCGTTGGTGCCGAGCAGATGCGCCGCACTCGGTGGTTCGAACGGTCTTCCGCTCAGCTCGCTCGCGTCATATGGGACAATCCAGGGCGCGAACAGGGCCATCAGCGTCAGCGCGAGCAGAATGGCGATGCCCGTCAGGCCGGGACCGCTACGCAGGAGCAAGTGCCACCTCATCGTGCCGCTCCCTGTGCGCTACTCACCGCGCCTCTGATGCGCGGGTCAAGCAGCGGGTAGATGGCGTCAGTTAGAATATTGGCGAGGATCACGAGCACCGTGATCATCAAGAAGGCGGCCTGGATCACCGGGTAATCGCGGCTCAGCACCGCCTCAAAAATGAGTCTGCCCACGCCGGGGTACGAAAACACGGTCTCGACCACCGTCGCTCCGCTCACGGCGAAGGCGAGATTGAGCGTGAAGACCGTTGCAATCGGGAGCATCGCGTTGCGCAGGGCGTGGCGAAAGAGCACCTGCCGTTCGGCCAGCCCTTTGGCCCGCGCCACCGTGATGAACTCCTCGCCAAGCACAGCCATCATCGCTGAACGAGCGACGATAAAGGTGCCTGAGACGCTGACGATCGTGAGCGTTGCCAGGGGTAGTGCCAGATGGTGTAGTACGTCGAGGACGTAGTCCCATCCGGTGAGTGTCTCCCATGGCGACGTCGCGCCGAAGGTTGGAAACAGCGGCCAGCGGACTGCGAAGATCGCCACAAGCAGCATGCCCACCCAGAAGGCGGGGAGCGACTCGAGGAACAAGAAGAAGATAAATGTACCAACATCTCCACGGCTGCCCCGGCGCCAGGCGGTGAGCGATCCAAGCACAACGCCGATGAGTGTCGCGATCACGAGACTCGTACCAGTGAGCAGGAGGGTCCAGGGCAGGCGTTGGGCAAGTACATCGACAACTGGCTGCTTCCACTGAAAGGAGTAGCCAAGCTCGCCGCGCAGAATGTTCTGCAGATAGCGGCCGTACTGGACGATCAGTGGTTGGTCCAGCCCGACACGCGCCACCAACTCGGCGCGCTGCTCGGGCGAGAGCAGATTGACATCCTCACCGGCGATCAGGGCCAGCGGATTGCCTGGCATCATGCGGGGCAAAAGAAAATTGAGCGTTACTGCAATCCACGGTAGCACTACAAGACAGCGTGGATCCGTTTGGGCGCAGTTTGGAAGGTGAGCAATTCGTAGATCGACCAGACATGGTCGGTCAGATCGGCGGCCATG
>SFCB01000207.1 GCA_004367505.1 Chloroflexi bacterium OHK40
CCCTCCCCGCCGTCCTCGATATCACCCCGGCGCCCACGCTCGATATCGACGCGACCGCGACCGCCTTCGCGTCCATCGAGCGCCCCTCGCCAACGGTGGCCGCCCTCTACACCGTGCAGGCCGGCGATACCTTGAGCGACCTCGCGGAGCGCTTTGGCACCACCGTCGATGAGTTGGTGGCCGCCAATGGCCTCACCGACCCCAACGCCCTGCAGCCCGGGCAGACGCTGCTCATCCCTTCACTGCTGCGCACTCCCGTGGTCGGAGCGACGCCTGCCGCCACGCCGCTGTCCCCCACCACACCTACGCCCACGCTGGCCACGCCCTGAGTGGGACGACGCTCGCGCTGGCGGATCGTCGGGCCTCGCTCGGGACAATCCGCCAGAAGGCGGAGGGCCCACAGCCACACTTGCCCTTGACACTACGGGCGGCCTTCGGTATAGTACTCGTGTCGGACATGAGCCAACTCGAAATGCCGTTCAGGCACGAAGGAGGTGATGCCCATGAGTGATAGTAAGCGTTTGGGCGTCGCCGCTGGTGAGGCCCGCTAGGTCTTACCGAACCGGTGACCCCGCCCCCGAGAGAAGCCCCTGCCATGCAGGGGCTTTTCATTGTTTCGGCCGGGCGGCGTGCCCGGCAGAACAGAGGCCATGTGTGCGGGCGCAGCGCGCTGCGTCCGGTGGGCCTATGAGACGACGAACCATCGCGTTCCTGATCCTCGCGCTCGTGCTTGGCGCGGGCATCACTGGCGCTGGCGCCTGGAGCGCCCGCCAGCCACGGGCCTACGCCCCTCACGGGCCCGGCGCCACCTACCTCGCCCTCGGCGACTCGCTGGCCTGGGGCGCCAGCCTCGCCGACAGCGCCAGCGAGAGCTATCCGGCTCTGATCCACGCCGCGCTGGCCGAGGCAGGCACGATCGAGTTGGTCAATCTCAGTGTGCCCGGCGAAACGAGCGGTTCTTTCGTGGCGTGGCAGCTTCCACGGGCCGTAGCGCTACTGGAGGCCGCCCGGCGCGATGGCCGGCGTATCAGCCCGATCACGCTCGACATCGGCGGCAACGACCTGCGCAATGTGGAGCGGGCTGGCCCCGTCGCCCGCGAGGCCGCCATCGTCGCCGCACGGCGCAACATCGCCCGTAGCCTGGACGCGCTGCGGGCGGCGGCTGGCCCCACCGCCGACATCGCCATCATGACCTATTACAACCCCTACGGCGGCGATCCGGCGGTCCATGGCAGCGATGCATTCTGGGTCGAGCGGCTCAACGCCGCTATCCGTGAAGAGGCCGGGAGGCGGGGCGTCGCCGTGGCCGATGTTTACCTGGCCTTTGAGGGCGGGCGGGCCTATACCCACACCTTCGCCCTCCTCGGCGACATCCACGCCAATGCCCAGGGGCATGCCCTGATCGCCGAAACATTCGTCACCGCGCTGGGCTACCGACGGGCCGTGCTGCCCTGAGGGGATCGGGGACCGGGGAGGCGCAGGAAGCCTTGCGCCCTGCCCTATCTGTTCGGTCCGCCTGCAGGGCTGTTGCAATGTCCTGGCCCTCATGCTCGCGTGCGCGGGGGTTGTGCGCGGGCAGGCCCGCGTACGTCCCGCCCTGGACGCCCGCCGGCGCGGGCGTGATACACACGCGCCCGGGTGTCGTTCCCGCGTACGCGGGAACCCAGCGTACGCGGGAGCGTGCCCTGGCCCCCGCTCCCAGCGTGGGAACTGGGGGGCGGAAGGCTTCCCGATACGGATTCGCCCCTGAACCCCTTGTTGGAGCGGGGCCGGGGGTGAGGGGGAACGAGCGACGGTCCGCAGCCGTGGGGTTGCGTGGGAGGGGGCCTACATCCCCACGTCGCCCGGATGCGGCCTGGTGGCGCGGCGCCGGGTGGGTGGGCCTCGTCACTCCCAGGCGGGCAGATAGGCGGCGTCGCGGCGGGCCTTTTTCCCGAGAATGGTAAGGGAAAGGCGGCGGTACTCGTCGCGCGCGTCGCGGTCGATGTAGCCCTCGTCGATCAGGCGCTCGATCAGGTCCTCGATCGCGGTGAGGCTGAGGTGGCGCAGGGCGCCGTGCTCGGGCAGTCGCTCCGGCTCCACCGGGCTGTTCGCGCCGCCTTTTAACGCGCGTGCCAGCCCGCTGCGGCCCATGGCGAAGGGCAGATTGGCCAGCCCGTCGAGCAGGCGGCGAACGTCCGGGCGTGGGTCGTGCTCGTCGCGGGCGCTGGGCATGGTCACGCCACGACTGCTACGGGCCACCCGTACCCCGGCACCTGCCTGGGGCGCGCAGATGTCGCACATGGTCCGGCAGGGCGCCAGCCGCTGCCCAAAGTGGGCGGCCAGGGCCCGGTGGCGACATTCGGCGCTTCGCGCATAGGCGGCCATCGCCTCCACCCGCTGCTCCTGACGCTGCCTGTAGTCGTGGAGCAGCGCATCGATCCGGTCAGCCACGTCGGGTGGGGCGGGCAGCAGTTCGATCAGTGGCAGGCGCGGGCCGCCACGGAAGCGCAGGTACCCGGCGTCGTGCCAGGTGAGCAGCCGGGCCTCCACCTCGGCCGGTGGCAGTCCGGCCCGCTCGGCGAGCAGTAGTACATCCACCTCCCGGGGCGTGCCAACGACCAGGCCAGCCACCTCGGCCACGCGGGCGGCCTCGTTGTCGGGAGCGGGCGCACCCGTAAGGGTGAGGGTGGCCGTCTCCGGCAGATCGAAGTGGCGCCGGAGCAGGCCCACGCGCTCAAGCATGCTCAGGCCCACCCGCACGAGAGTCTCGTCGTCGCCGGGCATCGCGCGCTGGAGCTGCGCAAGGTCAACCACATCGACGCTGCCGCGCATCAGGCGGCGGAGCGCCTTGAAGAGCTCGCGCAGGTCGTCGCGGGTGATCGCCTCCTCCTCGAGCCAGGTGCTCAGGCGGCCCTTGTCACTGGCGGCATAGAGCAGTACACAATGGGCGGGGCGTCCGTCGCGCCCGGCGCGGCCAGCCTCCTGGTAGTAGGCCTCGACCGATTGGGGGAGGTTATAGTGGATGATGGCGCGGATGTCTGGCTTGTCGATGCCCATGCCGAAGGCCACCGTCGCCACCAGTACCCGGGTCTCGCCGCGCATAAAGCGTGTCTGGGCCCCGTCCCGATCGGAAACCTGGGCGTGGTAATGGTCGGCGGCCAGGCCGGCGCCGCGCAGGGCTTCGGCCAGTTCCTCACAGGCCTGGCGGGCTCGCGCATAGACGATGATCGGGCCATCGATGCGCTGACACAGCTCGATCAGCGCCTGGCGCTTTTCGTCGCGGTTGCCCGCTCGCAGCACCTGGAAGTAGAGGTTGGGCCGGAACACCGAGGCGACTACCGTCTCACTCTCGCCGAGCGCGCCGCGAATCTCATCGCGGGTGTCGCTCGTGGCGGTAGCCGTTAGTGCCAGCATTGGTGGAGCGCCTAGCTCCTCCAGTGCCCGGCCGATGAAGAGGTAGTCGGGGCGGAAGCTCTGCCCCCAGAGGCTCAGGCAATGAACTTCGTCGATCACGAAGCGCGCGACCCCGCAGCGCTTGAGGGCGTGGAGGAAGGCCCGCTGGCGGAGCCGCTCGGGGGCGATGTAGACGAGCTTGTACTGGCCGGCGGCCAGTGCCCGTAGGCGCGCGGCGAGCTCGGTGGCGCTCAGGCTGGAGTTGATCACGGTGGCACGCTCGCGCACCTCGGCGGGCAGGCCGTCCATCTGGTCCTTCATCAGGGCGATCAGCGGGCTGACCACCACCGTCGCCGCTGGCAGCAACAGGGCGGGGAGCTGATAGGTGAGCGATTTGCCAGCACCCGTGGGCATGACGGCGAGGGTCGGGGTACCTGCCAGTACGTTGTGGATCACGCGGGCCTGGTTCGGGCGAAATTCGCTCAGGCCGAACCACTCGCGCAGGGCGGTGTAAGCCTCTTCGGGGAGGAGTGGAGCAGGAGAGGGGGCCGAGTGGGTCGAGAGTTGGCGGGTTTCTGCGCCGTCCCCCTGGTTGGGATCGGCAATGCCGAGGGCCACGAAGGTCGCCGCGCGGTCGGTGGCCTCCAGTGCGGCGAGCTGGGCCTGGAGCGCGGGGAGCGCCTCTGCGTCGGCCAGGAGTTCGGCGGCACGCAGGAGCAGCCGCACGTCCTGGGCGCCGGGGGTATAGCCGGGGCGCAGCATGAGCGCGTCGATCTGGCCCCGGGCGGCCTCCGGGTCGCCCTGTTCGAGGGCCAGTTCAGCCAGGTGGCGCGCGGGGGCCAGGGCTGCCGGGTCGAGCGCGGCGGCCTGAAGATAGGCAGCGGCGGCATCCTCGGGGCGGCCACGGGCGCGGAGCGAGTCGCCACGGAGCAGCCATGCGAAGAGGGCCTGGTCCTCATCTTCGGCCAGCGCATCAAGGGCCAGTTCGAGCTCGGCGAAGCGGCGGGCGGCGGCGAGGGCGCGGGCGCGCAGCTGGCGGCGGGTAACGCTCGGAGGCCGCTCGGTGTCGAGCTGGTCGAGCATGGAGAGCGCCTCAGAGCCGCGGCCGAGCTCCACCAGCACGCGGGCGCGGGCTTCCCGTAGCGTTACACTGCTGGGCTGGTCGGCCAGCCAGAGCTCCAGGTAGGCCAGGAGGGCGTCGTGGTGGCCCCAGCGGCTCAGGTAGCTCACCAGCCGCTTGCGGGCCTCGCCGGCCACCAGGGCCAGGGCAGCGGGCGGTAGTTCTAGCAGGGGGTTGCGCGCGACGGCAGCCATAGGCGCCATGATACCACGGCTGGTTGCCAGGGGGCTGCTGCGGCCCGGGGCGTTCGCAGCCTCTGATGGCCCCGAGGGGGGAGGGGCCTCGCCGTGAACGGGTGTAGGTTAATAATCAGTTAAATATGAAAATTTCGTTAGTTGCACGATGAACGGCAAGTCTGCTATAGTCTAGGCGCTTCACCGGCGCGCCCGGCTTGCGCGCCCGAGGCTCTGCCGCGGCCCCACAACCGAACCCCTCAGGGCAACCAGCTGCCCACCCGAGCCTGGCCCCTCGCGCCCCGCCGCGCGAGCCCCCACAGTCGTAGCTGCCAGTGCGGGAACCAGGCCCAGCCTCCCCGGAACTGCTCCGGGGCACCCACATCGCGCCGACGCCACCCGCTACCAGTGTAGCGGAACCAGGCTCCCCGACGATGTAGGAGTCAGCTCACCATCCGTTCGCATCGCCTTATGGTAGTGCAAAGCCGCCCATCGCGCCGATGCGATAGGCGACGGCCACTGTGCCATGGGCTCAACGTGGTGAGCAGGGAGTGCTGCAACACTCCCTGCTCGCATACCACAACACGGAACTGACCGAAGCGAGGAGGCATTCGGAGCAGGTCTCCTGCGTGGCAAGCACAGTATAGCGCACGCCCGGTTCTTCCGGCGTACCACGCGGCGCCTGCTCCTCACCCAGCGCACCTGCGACAGCGGGGCCCCCGGCCCCGCCTCCAGCCCGTGTGCAACGAAGGAGCACTTCCGATGCGCCAGGTTGATCACCCCGCCGCGCGCCGCACCGCGCCCGGCCACAGCGCCCGCATGGCGCGCTACTGTCTCGTCGTTGTGCCTACGTACAACGAGGCGCCCAATATCGAGCGGCTGATCGCCGCCATTCTCGACCAGGGCCCCCGGTTCGATGTGCTCGTCGTGGACGACGGCTCGCCCGACGGTACGGGCGACCTCGTGGCAGCGCTTGCCGCCCGCACGGTGCGGGTGCAACTGCTGCGCCGCCCCGGTAAGCTTGGCCTGGGTACGGCCTACATCGCGGGGTTCCGGTACGGCCTGCGGGCCGGCTACCGCTATATCGCCGAGATGGACGCGGACTTCTCGCACCAGCCCCACTACCTGCCCCGGCTCCTCGCGCTCGTCGAGGAGGGCGCCGACGTGGCCATCGGCTCGCGTAACGTGCCAGGTGGCCGGGTGGAGAACTGGCCGCTCACGCGCCGGCTGATCAGCCGGGGTGGCAGCCTCTACGCCCGCGCCATGCTGGGGATGCCCGTGCGCGACTGTACGGGCGGGTTCAAGGTGTTCCGCAGTGAGGTGCTGCGCCGGATCGACCTCGACGGCATCCGATCGAGCGGTTACGCCTTCCAGGTTGAGATGAACTATCGTTGCCACCAGGCCGGTTTCCACCTGCGCGAGTTGCCGATCGTCTTCCCCGACCGGGTGGCAGGCCGCTCGAAGATGTCGCGCAGGATTGTGCTTGAGGCCGCGCTGCTGGTACTGCAACTTCGCCTGCGACCGACCCCTGCCGTGCGCGCCAACCCGGCCCGGCCCGGCCACCCCGGGTTGCCGTTGCAGGCGCGTGAGCTCGGCGGCACGCTGGCCGAGCGCGGGGAGTAGGCCATGGAACGCACACAGCCCTGGGGAGCGCTGCGTCGGGCACGCGGTGTTCGCTTCGGACTGGTGGGGCTCAGCGGCGTGGGCGTCAACACCGTGGCTCTCTGGGCGCTGGCCGTCGGGCTGGGTCTGCCTACGGTGGTGGCGAGCCTGCTCGCCACGGAGGCCGCGATCATCAGCAACTTCCTGCTCAACGACCGCTGGACGTTCCGGTCGGCTGCCCACCGCCACGCCTTTGGCCGGCGCCTGCTGCGCTACCACAGTGTGGCGGCGGGCGGCATGGCGATCTCGGTGGGGGCCCTGGCTGCCCTCACCGCCCACACCTCCTTGCCGCTGCTGATCGCCAACCTGCTGGCGATTGGCGCGGCCACCGCCTGGAACTACGTGGTCAATAGTCGTCTGACCTGGCCGCAGCCGGCGGCCAGCGGTGGGCGCTTCGCCCGGCTGCGCACGTGGGCAGCCCGGGCCTTCGTGGCCCTGGCCACCGTCGGCGCCCTCAGCCTGCTCGCCCGCCTGGGTGGTGGCTGGCTGCCCGGCCTGGTGCTGGCCTGCTCGTTGGCCCTCTTCGCACAGGCGCTCTTCTCCCTCGCCATGATGCTCTACTCCTGGGAACACCCCGAGCGCCTGGCCTCCAGCGCTGGTCCGCAGTCCTACCTGCCGCCGCGCTACTCCTTCAGCGTGCTGCTACCGGCCCGCCACGAGGAGGCGGTGATCGCCGACACGATCCGCTCCGTCTGGGCGGCCAACTATCCCCACACCCTGCTCGAAGTGGTGGTGATCTGCCATGCCGACGATACTGGCACGATTGCCGAGGCCCAGCGCGCGATCGAGGCGCTGGGCTCGCCCCGCATCCGTGTGGAGACCTTCGATGGCGCGCCGATCAACAAGCCCCGTGGCCTTAATGTGGGCCTGCGGCGCACCCGGAACCAGGTAGTGACGATCTTCGACGCCGAGGACGATATCGACCCGGAGATCTTCAACACCGTCAACACCGTGATGCTGGCCGAGCGGGTGGGCGTGGTGCAGGCGGGCGTGCAGCTCATGAACTTCCGTGACCGCTGGTTCAGTGTGCACAACTGCCTGGAGTACTTCTTCTGGTTCAAGAGCCGGCTCCACTTCCACGCCGCCGTCGGCATGATCCCCCTCGGCGGCAACACCGTCTTCATACGGCGCGACCTGCTGGAGCGCCTGGACGGCTGGGACGAGCGCTGCCTCACCGAGGATGCCGAGATTGGTATCCGGCTCAGTGCCCTCGGCGAGCGCATCCGCGTGGTCTACGATGCCCAGCGCGTGACGCGGGAGGAAGCCCCGGCCACGGTCGGGCAGTTCATCAGGCAGCGCACGCGCTGGTGCCAGGGCTTCCTCCAGGTGCTGCGCAAGGGTGTCTGGCGGGGGCTGCCGGGCTTCGGGCGCCGGCTGCTGGCGATCTACACTCTCAGCTACCCGCTCTTGCAGGCCGTGCTGCTGCTCCTCTGGCCGCTCATGTTGTGCGCCATCATCTGGCTGGAGCTGCCGCTGCTGGTGACGATCGTTTCGTTCCTGCCACTGTATGTGCTGCTCCTGCAGCTCGTCGCCACGCTGATCGGCGCCGTGCTCTTCACCCGCGAGTACCGGCTGCGACTACCCATCCTGATGCCGCTCGTGATGGCGCTGACCTTCCTGCCCTATCAGTGGATGCTCGGCCTCAGCGCGCTGAGGGCCGTCTACCGTGAGCTGCGGCGCGAGCAGAGCTGGGAGAAGACGGCCCACATCGGCGCTCATCGCCCCCTCGCCGCGCCACCCGCGCCGGCAGGGGAGCGCGAGGTGGGCGCGGGAAAGAACTCACGTCCGGTTTGATACCGTGCATCGGTGGGGAGGTGCGGAGGGGTCACCGGCCCCTGCGCACCCCACCGTCGTTCACCCGCTTAAACAGGGTTTGAGATGAAAGGAACCACACCCATCGTTCGGTCGCCCACGCGGCGACGCAGCATGTTGCGCCTGGGAGGCGCCGAACGAGCCACGTGGTGCCATGGAGCATAGGAGCCTGGAACGTATGCAAACCCGGACCCTTCAGCGCGAGCTTGCCGCGCCCATGGAGCCAGTGTCGCTTCGGGGCTGGCTGGCCCGCCACCGTGAGCAGATCTGGGTTGCCACGCTGCTGCTGGTGGCCGCCCTGGCCCACGGCTACAACATGTTCAGCTTTCCGTACTACGAGAACGACGAGGGCACCTACATCTCCCAGGCGTGGGCCGTCTCCCACCTGGGCGAGCTGGCGCCCTACACCTACTGGTACGACCACGCGCCGGCCGGGTGGTTTCAGCTGGCGGCGTGGGCGCTCCTGACCGGGGGCTACCACGCCTTCGGCACGACCGTCAACTCCGGGCGGGTGCTCATGCTGCTGATGCAGGTGGCCTCTACCCTGATGGTCTACCTGATCGTGCGGGCGACGCTGGTGAACCACCGGGAGCCGGCGGCCGCCGCGCCCCGGAGCGATACGGATGGCTGGCCATCGGCGGGGAGCTCGTGGCGCGCCCCCGCCATCGTGGCCGCCAGCATTGCCACCCTGGCGTTCGCGCTCTCGGCCTACGGCATCTATTACCGGCGACGTGTACTCCTGGACAACATTAGCGCCTTCTGGATGTTGCTGAGCATCCTGCTGCTCCTCCAGGGCCAGCTCTCGCTGAAGCGGGTCTGGGCCAGCGCCGCGGCCCTGGGCATCTCCATCCTCTCCAAGGAGCTCACCGTCTTCCTGGTGCCGGTGCTGGCGGTGCTCGTCTGGCACCGCAGCCACCCGACCCAGCGCTGGCTGAGCAGCGCAGGCTGGCTGGCGATCTGTGGCGCGATCGTCTCGCTCTATGTGCTGATGGCCGCGCTGAAGGGAGAGCTCTTTCCAAGCGGCACGCTGCTCGGCGGCGATAGCGAGCATGTGAGCCTGCTCGGCTCGCTCGCCTTCCAGGGCTCACGCGGCAAGGATGCGGGGCTCCTCGGCGCCGATAGCCTCTTCTGGCTGATGGTGCGGCGCTGGGTGCAGGAGGAGCCGCTGCTCCTCCTGGCGGGTAGCGGGGCGATGGTGCTGTCGCTCGGGCTGGCGCCGTGGCGGCCCGTGGCCGGCCTGCTCGGGCTCGCTACGGCCATGCTCTGGCTCTTCCTCGGGCGCGGCGGGATCGTGATCGAGTTCTACCTGGTGCCGCTGCTGCCACTGCTCGCGATCAACCTGGGCGTGGTGGTTGGGCTGGCCGCCGGGGCGCTGCGTACCAGGCGCCGGCTGGCCCGCCTCTGGCTGCTCGTGCCCGCCGCCGCGCTCGCCGGCTGTGCCCTCGGAACCGTGCGCGGCTTCCAGGGGCCCAACTACGGCTACCGCGAGAACCCCCTCATTGCCTGGACGACCACACCCGCCGATGTGCAGGGGCAGGCGGTGGCCTGGATTCGCGCCAACCTGCCGCCTGAGAGCCGTATGATCATCGATCAGGCGATGTGGCTGGATCTGCACTCAAACGAGCATGGGCCGGTCTTCCCCTACGCCCACTGGTACTGGAAGGTGGACCTGGACCCCGAGATCCGCGACGATCTCTTCGCGAACGATCGCCGCAACTTCGACTATGTGATCACCACGCCGCAGCTGCGCAAGGACGTGCGGATCGAGGCGTTGCCACTGGTGGCCGAGGTGCTCCTCCACTCCACCCGCGTGACATCCTTCGATACGGGGGGCTGGCCCGTTGAGGTACGCAAGGTGCGCGAGCTTTACCCTGGTGTGCCCACCGCGCAGGTGCTGGAGCGGAGCTGGGAGAGCTACGCGAAGCGCTTCATCGAGGATGGCCGGGTGATCGACCCGGGCCGCGACGGCGTTACCACCTCCGAGGGCCAATCGTACGCGCTGCTGCGTGCCGTGTATGCCAACGACCAGGAGACCTTCGACGCCGTCTGGGCCTGGACGGAGGCCAACCTGCAACAGCCGGGCGGCCTGCTCGCCTGGCTCTACGGCCCCCGCGCGGGCGAGGCGCCGGGCATCCTCGATGCGGGGAGCGCCACCGACGCCGACGTGGACACGGCCCTGGCGCTGCTGCTGGCCTCCCGCCGCTGGGATAAGCCGGCCTATGCGGCCGCGGCCCAAACCATGCTTGCCGGGATCTGGGAACGAGAGACGGCTGTAGCGGGTGGGCAGCGTGTGGTGGTAGCGGGCGAGTGGGCTCGCGGCGACGACGGGAGGCCACTCGTGGTCAACCCCTCCTACCTGGCGCCCTACGCCTACCGGATCTTTGCCGAAGCCGACCCCGGGCGGCCATGGATGGAGCTGGTGGATAGCTCGTACGCACTGCTGGAGCGGCTCCATGCCGACGCGCGCTTCGGTGGCCCCGGGGGCCTGCTGCCCACCTGGGTGGGCCTGGATCCGGCAACCGGGGCGCTAGTGCCGGCGGAGGGCGTCGAGGGTGCCGACGTCTTCGGCTACGATGGGCTGCGGGCGCCCTGGCGGCTCACCCTGGACTGGCTCTGGTACCGCGATGAGCGGGCCAGGGCGGCGATCGGCCGCTTCGGCTTCCTGCGCGCCCGGCTGGAAGAGGAGGGCAGGCTAGCCGCCGCCTACACCCTCGACGGGGCGCCAGCCACGGCGTACGAGTCGCTGGCTATGTACGCCGGGGTGGTCCCGGCCCTGCTCTTCAGTGGGGGCGACACGATCGCCTTCCAGACCTTCGACCAGAAGATCGGTGGCGCATACGTTGAGGATGGGCGTGGGGCCTACTGGGGCGACCCGGACAACTACTACGACCAGAACTGGGCCTGGTTCACCACGGCTCTCCTGGACGGAGCCATGGGGAACCTGTGGGCCGGCGAGGAGCGCCTGAACTGGAGCCGGCTCGTGATCGAGTAGCGATGGGCGCGGCGCCACACGGTTCGTGGTGTGGCGCCGCACGGCGGTGGACCAGCGGCGCTACAAACCCTGGGCCTTGCGCCAGGCCTCATACTCGGGGCGTGCTTCCTCGGAGAGAGGATAGTACTTGCGCAAGTCGCCGCCCTGGCTCAGACGCAGCCGGGCGAAATCCTCCCACTCGGCGTGCTCGCTGGCCCTGGCGAGCAACTGGGGGGCCAGGGCAACGGGCACCACCACGGCGCCATCGTCGTCGGCCACGATGATATCGCCGGGCATCACCAGCACATTGCCGCAGGCGATCGGGCCATTGACCGCGAAAGGCACAATGTTGGTCTGGGTGTGGAAGTTAGGCGTCACACCCCGCAACCAGAGACCGAGATCGAGCTTCTTCACATTCGGGTAATCGCGGATGCAGCCGTCGATGATCACGCCCACCCCGCCGCGCCCCTTGAAGTAGGTGAGCATCATCTCGCCGAAGACGCCACTGGCCATATCGCCACGGGCATCCACCACGACGACGTCGCCGGGCTGGGTGTGGTAGAGCACGTGGCGGTGCAGTTGCCGCTCCGGATCCTGATACTCGCTGTCGCCGTAGAGATCCTCGCGCTTGGGCATAAACTGGAGCGTGAGCGCGGGCCCGGCGATCGCTTTGCCCTTGTTCCACGCCACCGGCCCCTTCATGAAGGGGTCGCGAATGCCCAGGCGACTGAGCTCACCCGCCGCCGTGGCGCTCCCGATCGCCGCCAGGCCCTCAACCAGTTCCCGTGGTGGACGCACGATGTCCGGTGTGGTAGTCATGGATTTCCCTTGTTCCAGGCAGCCACCTGCTCCCTTGCGCACCTATTGTAGCGCATCGGCTGGGAGCGGTTGCGCACCCATCCCGGCCCCGCCTGGTGTGCTCGGAGGGCGTCGGCGCTGCCACCACCGTGGCACGCCGGTTGCAGTCGCCCGGCTCCGGAGGACCACACCGTGGCAACGGAGAGGTTTCAAGGTGCGACGGGCGCGGGCAACCGCGATGGCGGCCGCTCGGTCGCCCGGTCGCTGCGCGAGTATGGCCGTGGCGTCGCCGGCGGGCTGCTCTTCAGCCTGCCGCTGCTATACACCGCCGAGGTCTGGCGCCTTGGGCAGATCAGCGGGCCGGTGCGGCTCGGCGCCGGGCTGCTCGGCACGCTCCTCCTGCTGATCGGCTATAACCGCTACGCTGGCTTGCACCCGGATGCCTCCCTGGCCGAGGTGCTGATCGACTCGGTCGAGGAATTGGGGCTGGGCCTGGCCGTGGCCGCGCTCGTGCTCTGGCTGCTCGGCCAGCTCGATACGACAATGCACCCTGACACGCTGGTGGGCGCAGTGCTACTCGTGGTCACCGGCCTTCTTGCCGCCGACGCCCTGGATGGAGTCGGGGCGCTGGTGGCCGTGATCGTCACGCCGGGCGACCCTATCACCCGGGGAAGCCAGGTTGAGGTGCCGATACTGGTGGAGAATCACGGCGACGAAGCGGCCGAGGACGTGCTCGTGCAGGTCACGGTGCGCCAGGCGAGCGTGGAGCATCGGACCGAGCTCACCGTGCCCCTGCTCCCCCGACACTCTGCCGAAGAGGCTCGCATCGTCGTGCCCTACACCGGCGCCATCGAGTCTGTCCGGGCGGGCATCGTGAGCTACCGGGCGCCTTGATTGAAGGCGCCATGCACGTTCGACGCCGCTTGCACGAGGCGCGGATGTGCGGCACAATGGGCGCTATGCGATGGTCCTCATTCCGCGAAGGCGCGCGCGCCCTGCTGCGACCTCGGACGGTCGCTGAGCGCAATGTGCGCAATGTGCTGGTCGATGGCATCGGGGTAGGTATCGCCACCGGTGTCGCCACTTTCCTCCCGGTCTTTCTCGTCCGGCTTGGCGCCTCGGCCTTGCTGGTGGGCCTGCTCACCTCGCTGCCCGCCCTCACCGGCGCGCTGCTCGCGGTGCCGATCGGGCGGTTCCTCGAGCGCCAGCGCAACATCGTGCCGTGGTACTCGGGCATGCGCGTGTGGGTGCTCTGGTCGTATGCACTGTTCGGCCTGCTGCCATTTGTGCTACCGCTGAGCGCCGTGCCCTGGACGATCATCGGGATCTGGGCCCTGGTGACGGTGCCGAGCACCTTTGTGAACGTAGCCTTCACGGTAGTGATGGGCGGTGTGGCCGGGCCGAAGAACCGCTTCGCCCTGATGAGTATGCGCTGGTCCAGTCTGGGCGCGGTCACCGCCGTGACTGTCGCGCTGGTAGGCCAGTTTCTCGACCGGGTGCCCTTCCCCCTGAACTACCAACTGGTCTTCATCGCTTCGTTCGCCGGCGGGCTGCTCAGCTATCTCTTCTCGCGCTCGATTACGCTGCCCGATAATCCGGCCGCCGGTGAGCCCCATGCCAGGGCCAGCCAGCAGGCGAGCGCCTGGCGCCAGATGCTGGCGGTGCTTCCCTCGGCGATACGTCCCGGCGCCTTCATCCAGAGCCTGCGCGAGGCGTCGCCGGCCTTCCTGCGTTTCGCTGGCAGCGCCTTCGTCTTCCGTGGCGGTGTGGCCATGGCTCTGCCGTTACTGCCCCTCTACTGGGTACGCGAGGTCGGAGCATCCGATTCCTGGATCGGTATCATCACCACGGCCAACAGCGCGGTGCTCCTCGTCGCCTACTTCATCTGGTCGGCCGCTGTCCGGCGTGTGGGCGTGGGCGGGGTCCTCTTGGCTACGAGCTTCGGCATGGCCCTCTACCCGCTCGCCGTCGTGACCACCAGCGATGTCTGGATGCTCGCGCTGCTGGCTGGCGCGGTCGGCTTTTTCGCCGCTGGGAACGACCTCGTTAACTTCGATCTGGTGCTGAGCACCATCCCGGCCGACCACCAGGCTACCTACGTTGGTCTGTACCAGACGCTCCAGAACGCCGCGCTCTTCGTGATGCCGATCATCGGCACGCTCCTGGCCGACCTGATCGGGGTGCCTATGGCCCTCGTCGCCGCCGGTCTTGTCCGCCTTGCCGGTGCCAGCCTCTTCCTCGCGCTCCGCGTCGGGCGCGCGCCGGCGACCGCGATCGAAAGCCCCACGCCATGAGTTTCCCCGATCTCTTCCGTCGCGCCGCGCTGCTCTGGTGGCGTGTGCGGGGCCTCTGGCCTCTCGGCATGCTCGCGACCGTCGTGGGCGCCGGTGACTACGCAACTAGCAGTTTCAACGTCAACACGCGCTTTCCCGCCGGTGAGGGCGGCATGCCGCGCGAGCTCGTCGCCTGGTTTGACAGCCCCTTCGTGCGCGCTGTACTGGCCAACCCGCTCCCCTTTGTGCTCGGGGCGGTGGTGGTCACCGTGCTCTGGGCACTCCTGACCACCCTGGTGGGCCAGTTGGCCCACGGGGCGATGATCCGCATGGCCGACGTGGCGGACCAGGGCTACGCGGCCAGGCTGGGGGATGCGTTCAGTGTTGGCTTTGCCCGCCTGCTGCCGATGTTCCTGCTCGCGCTGATCATAAGCACGCCCGCCCTTTTCCTGATCGTCGCGGCTGCCGTCGGGGTGGCCCTGATCGTCCCGCAGCTGCGGGCGCTGGATGGCCCCTCCCCCGAGACCGTGCTGCCGATCGTCGCCGCCCTCTTCCTCTGCCTGGTGCCCCTGGTGCTGCTAATGCTCGTGCTGGGTCTGGCGCTGAGCTTTTTTGGCCGGATGGCCCAGCGTGCCTGTGTGATTGAAGGTCTGGGGCCCCTGGCAAGCCTGGGACGCGCCTGGCGGCTCGTGACGCGCAACTTCGGCCAGACCCTGCTCGTCTGGCTGGCGCTCCTGCTGACGGGGTCGATCTTCGGCGCGATCTCCACCCTCCCCGCGCTAGCGATCGCCGTGCCGGCCTTCGTGAGCTTCTACCGCAGCGGCGCCATCCCCTGGGTGGCGCTGATCGTCCTGGCAATCTACAGCCTGGTCATCACAGTACTGCTTGGCGGCTGGCTTACGAGCTTCAGCTCCACCCTCTGGACATTGCATTATCGGTCGTGCGTGAGCCGTGAGGCGCAGGGGGCCGCTACCCCTCAGAGAGCGGCAAGCGCACCGTGAAGGCACTGCCCTCACCCTCGCGGCTCTCGACGTCGATCGTGCCCCCGTGCAGTTCGATAATCTCGCGAACCACGAAAAGACCGACTCCGAGTCCGCTGACCCCGAGCTGGGCCGCGTTCTCGGCCCGGTAGAAACGGCGGAACAACAGCTCACGGGTGCCCTCCGGGATACCGATCCCCTCGTCACGCACCTTCAGGCAAGCTGACGTCCCACTCCGTTCTACTGTGACATCAACCCTGCTTCCGGCCGGGCTGTACTTGATCGCGTTCCCGATCAAGTTCTGGATCACCTGCTCCAGGCGCGCTTCGTCGCCGTGGATCAGCAGCGGTTCGGCGAGCACCTCCAGCGTGAGCTGGTGGAGCTCTTCCGTTGCGCGGGCCTCATCGACCGCGCGCCGAACCAGGCTTGCCAGATCCATCGCCGTAGGCGCAATGCTAAAACGGCCCGAACGGATGCGCGAGATATCGAGCATCGCGCTGATCATCCGGTTGAGGCGCTGGGCCTGATCGACCACAATCTGTACCGAGCGCTGGATGCGCTCGCGGTTGGGGTTACCCTGCTCGATCCACTTCTGTAGCAACTGCACCCGTCCGAGCAGTGTAGTGAGCGGCGTGCGCAGCTCGTGGGCCGCAATCGAGAAGAAGGCGTCGCGGATCCGTAGCGCCTCCTCCGCCTCGAGCCGTGAGCGCTCGGCCGCGGCGTAGAGCCGGGCATTGGCGATTGCGGCAGAGGCCCGCCGGGCCACCTCCTCGGCCAGGGCGAGATCGCGCGGCCCGTAGTGGCTGCGCGCCGCCGCGCGAGCCAGGATCATCACGCCAACTACCGTTTCGCCGAGCCGCAGCGGCACGTTGATGCACGAGGCGGGACCGAGCGCCGCCACCAGGTGGCGTTGTTCCGCATCGGTTGTGGAGGCGGCAAGCTCCTCCGGGTCGATCGTCGCGAGCAGCAGGCTCTTGCCCTCGCGCAACACCATCGACAGCTGGCCGAGCCCTTCGAGGGCCTGGGCGTAGCGGGCGTGCAGCTCGCGCGCCGTCGCTTCCAGACGCGGATCGTCATAAGCTACAGCGCCCACGCGCCGGGCGCCCGGTTCGCCCACCATCTCAACCATACACCAGTCGGCCAGAAAGGGAACCACACTGCGCGCGAGCCGGTCGAGGGTACTCTGGTAGTCGAGCGAGTCGGCGAGCGTGGTGCTCAACTGCGCCAGGAACTGCTCGTCCCGCTCGGCGCGTCGCCTGGCGGCCCGCTCGGCCACCTGCTCGCTCAGGTCGGTGATGGTCGTGAGTGTGCCAACTACCTGCCCGTCAACGCGGAGCGGTGCGATCCGCGCCGCCTGCTGCATCTGGGAAAGACCCTCGATGGACGCCGGAAATTGCAGCAAGTACTCGATCCTGGCCTGCGGCAGATCGATTGCGGCGCCGCGCAGCGCCTCGTGGTAGTGCCCAACCATGCCGCGAGCCTCCAGTTCCGGAAAGGCCGCGTGCAACGGTTGTCCAATGATCGCTCCCATGGGCCGCCCGCTGTGCTGCGCGATCCATGGCCCACAGGCTCTGATGACAAGCGTTGTGTCGGTGATGACGATCCCCAGCGGCAGGCTGTCAGCGAGCCAGGCTAGCAGGATGCGCTCCCAGTCGAGTGCGGGCATGCATCGTCTCCTATGAGCTCTCCTGTCCTGCCACCCGCAGGGCAAGAACTATGCCACCTGCCGATCTGGCACGCTTCCTGCAAAGGCCCCTTGCAGGAGCTTATCTTTTGATGTTTCGAAACAATCGTTCGGGCATACGTGCAACTGTCCAATATACACTATGCTAAACTCTCACCAGAATACACATTGGAACCCGATCCTTCAGCAGGGGCGCCGTGAAGCGCGCGCCGCCCACATCCTTGTAGTTGATGATCATCGAGAGATTGCCGAACTGGTTGCCGATACGTTAGCCGAAGAGGGCTATACGGTACGGGTAGCTCACGACGGCATCGGCGCGCTCCAGGCCATCCGCGAGCACCGTCCGGATCTGCTCCTGCTCGACCTGAGCATGCCACGGATGAGTGGCGACGAGCTGTTGCGCCGTTTACAGGCCGATGGATTGCGAGATTTGCCGGTTATCCTGATGACGGCCGACCGCTCGCCCGAGCGCCTTGCCAGCCTCGCCGTCGATCTGTTGCTCACCAAGCCTTTCGATATCGACCACCTGATCGAGGCCGTGGCCGCCATCCTCAAGCCCACCCGCACCCAGCCCTCTGGCGGCAACAGTTCCTGATGGAGAGGTGGCTCACGGACATCAGGGCATTCCGACGCCCCGCTGGAGGCATCAAGCCAGCCAGGGGGGCGTCATTAGAGTCCGGTGGGGCCATGTACAGGTGAGGGCTACGCCGCCCTGGCCTCGGTAGGTTCACTCCGCGTGCGCATGTAGATAAGTTGAGCCACCTTTGTGGCTATCCAGGCAAACAGGTAATAAATCGCGATCGCCACCAGGTCCGACCCCTCGAAGACGCTCACGCCGAGCGCCGGTACGGTCCGGGCGCCGAACAGGCCGCTAAAGGGCAGCACAAAGGGAAAGGTGATTGTGTAGATAAAGCTGGCAAAGCCATTCAGCGGATCGGCGCCAAAAAGCAAGAGCAAGAAGCGGATGAAGATGAAGATCGCGATAATATTGACAATCGTATAGATCGTACGGCGTGTCCGCAGGAAGCGGCGGCGCTCTATCGCCGCCGCTGAGGGCACGATGACCGTCGTCTCTTCGATCTGGGTGGTATGCGCCTGGCCGTCGGTCACCACGTGTTGCTCTTTGATCACCCGGGCAGCATCGACGGTTGGGTCGGCCGCAGCGGCGGCATCGGCATCAGGTGTAGGGGGCGTGCTGGTTGTCATGATCTCCTCCGTGGGTGAGTTGAGAAAGCGCTGTCCGTGACACTCGGAGCCCTGCTATGCAGGTTGTGTGCCAAAGCGTACGATGACCCTGGCACGGTTCTTGTTAGAGAAGAGGCTTCGAAGTGATCACGACTGAACAGAGTTCTGGAGTCGCCCATCATCTGCTGCCGGCACACTGAGGGCGCGCCGCTGTGCTACGATGATCGCGCCAGGCGCGTGCGGTGGTGCTCCGTGTCGGTAGGAAAGGTGCCTTATGTTCGAGATGTCAATGGCCCCCGAGATGGGCATGCGCGTCACCCCGGCACTCCTGAACCTTGCGCAGCTCCTCGCACTGCCGAGCATGGATCTGCAGCAGCTTGTGCAGCAGGAGCTGGCCGATAACCCCGCGCTGGATGAGGTGGAGACGTACGAGCAGGCCTGCGCGCGCTGTGGCGGCCTGGTGATCGATGGCATCTGTGTGGGCTGCGCGAGCTCCGACGCGATCAGCGATGGGCCGCTCCCGAGCCGCGACGACGATGTCGACCCGCTCCTCTTCGTGGCCGCGCCGCGTAGCCTCGGCGAGACGCTCCTCGGCGATCTCTACGCGAGCCTTCCGGTCTCCGAGCACCCGATCGCCCTGGCCCTCGTTGGCAACCTCGATGACCGGGGCTTCCTTGCCGATGAGCCTGAGGTGATCGCCAGCCTGCTCGGCGTGCCGCTCGAACGGGTGCTCGCCGTGCTGCAGCGCCTGCGTGAGCTTGGCCCGCCCGGTATCGCCACCCGTGGCCCGCAGGAGTGTCTGCTCGTGCAGATCGATCTCCTGGCGCTCCAGGGCGTCAGCGCTCCCTACGCCAGGGCGATCATCGAGCATCACTTCGATGATCTCGGCGCCGGGCGCTTTAAGCAGATCGCCCGCCAGCTCCGTATCAGCGCCGACGAGGTGGAGGCTGCCCGCGCCTTCATCCGCCGTCACCTGTGGCCCTTCCCGGCTCAGGCGGCCATGCCTGAGGTAGCGCCTCCACAGCGCACCCGCTACCGCACCGCCGATATCGCCATCCTGCGTCGCGACGAGTCCTTTGTGGTCGAGGTGCTCCACTCGCCCCGCCGTGTGCTGCGCCTCAATCCGCTCTACCAGGACCTCGCCCGCAAGGCGGCTTCGCTCCCCGACGAAGAGCGGGCCCACGTTCAGGAGTACATCGCTCGCGCCCGCGTCTTCCTCACCAACCTGCGCCAGCGTGAGAACACGCTCCAGCGTATCGGCGAGGTGATCGTCGAGCGCCAGGAGGCCTTTCTCCTCCACGGCGTGCGCCACCTCGTCCCGATGACCCGCGCCGAGATCGCGGTCGAGCTGGGTGTCCACGAGTCTACGGTGAGCCGGGCAACCGCCGATAAGACGGCGCTGCTGCCCAACGGCACGCTGCTGCCCATGAGTGAGTTCTTCGTGGCGGCCCGTGGTGTGCAGGACGTGCTGCGTGAACTGATCGTCAATGAGCCACGGCCCTTGAGCGATGATGAGCTTGCCCGCCTGCTCGCCGAGCAGGGCTACCCCATCGCACGCCGTACGGTGGCAAAGTACCGCGACCTGATGAAGATCCCGCCCTCGCATCTCCGCTAGGCGCGGCCCACCAGGATGGGGCAGGCCGCCCATGGCTCGCCTGATCGGTGCGCCCCTGAACTGTTGAGGGAGGGGATGTAAAAGGCGCTCTGCTGTGGGGCTTTGCTTCCGCAGAAGCCAGGAGCAAGCAGAGCGCAACCCGCGCTGGTTATGAAACCCGCCCTACCTCGGGCAGCAGTGTCTGGTCCTTTGTATTCGCCCAGTCTTCTACTGCGCTTGCGCTATCAGTCGCCCGTCGATGATGGAAGGGGCGGCTGCACAATGCTGCGTTCGAGCCCCTGCGCTTGCTCGCCGCTGGTGTACACGGCCACCAGGTCGATCAAGCGTTCGAGGCCGAAGGGCTTCCTGAGAATGGCGGTGGCCCCGAGCGCGAGGAATTGATCGAGGTGGGTGCCGGCGCTCGCCACGATGATCGGGAGCGTTGTGAAACCGTCGGCGCGCAGTTGCCGCAAAACGAGATCGCCACTCATCACCGGAAGCCCGATATCGAGCAGCACTACATCGGGCGCCTCCCGATGAACCTCTAGCAGAGCACTCGCGCCGTCGTGGCACACGGTAACGGTATAACCTTCGTCGCTCAGCGCATCGGCCACGAAATCGGTGATGGCACGTTCATCATCGACGACAAGAATGCGGGCCACACAACGCCAGCCTTTCCTATCCTTCGGGTGCGGCGCCGCGTGTGGTCCGCACCCGTTCCGGCTAGCGCTGCAAGAAGTGTGCCACAACCTCCGGCCCGTTGAAGCCACGCGCACACGCCTCAGCCGCCGCGCCTGGCGTCACGCGCAACCCACGCGGTGATCCGGCTCACGGCGAGCGCGACCAGGCCGCTGCTGACGACCATGGTTCCGACGGCAATCGGCCAGTTGACGGTGTTGCGCTGACCGAAGGCGGGGACCCCGGTGATCCTGCCTGCGAGCTCGATACTGCCCACAGCCATCCCGAAGGGTACAACCGACCCGACGGCGCCGCCCAGGCCCTGCTGGACGACGGTCCGCTCGAGTTGCCCGCTGCTGATCTGCTCCTCCGATTGCACGGTGCTACTCTTGCCGCGCACCAGCGAGCCCGTGGCAACCGCCAGCGCCCCCCCTGCCATGAAACTGGCGACATGGAGCAGCAACCCGAGCCCGAGCGTCTTTGGGTGGAGTTGCACAGTCCGGCGCTCACTACCGGCGACGAGGCTCACACAGCTGAGCAGGTAGAAGATCGCGCCCCAGAAACCGGTAAACGTCAGCCAGCGCGGGATGTCCTCCCGCCGAATCGGGTTGTGTTTGCGCAGCCGGGAAAGGGTGGCCATCGTTTGTGTCTCCTTCTGCAATCGTGGTGTTCGGGTAGTGGTTCGTTCCAGAAGCCCTGCGCTCGACGCACTACCCGCCGAGCGCTGCTCGCGCAGCTCCTCGACCTTCCGGGCGGCGGCGCTATCGTCGCTGGCGGGACGTAGCGGAGGCGCATCGGCGTCAGAGAGTTGCCGTGTGCCGCTGGCGAGCTCTTCGGCCACCAGCCGGCGCATCCGCTCCAGCGAGCGGCGAATAAAGCGCAGCTGCACCCGGCGGCCAAAAAGGCGGAAACCAAGGCGAATGATCGGGTTGCGGATCTCGCCCGGCTGAGAGAAGGCATGGATGCGGAATGCCACCTGCCCGCTCTCCAGCCATTTGATCACGCTGAACTCCATCTGGCCCCGCTCCAGATGACCCTCGAGCGTCTGGTAGTTGAAGCCCCAGACCTGCTCTGGCCCGCGCTCGCCTACGCGCTGTTCGTCGCGCACGTTGCCCACGCGCGTGCCAAAGTAAAAGGTGAGCCCGAAAGCCCGGGCGCGCAGCAGCATCACGCGGCCCTCAATCGGCTGGTCGGGGTAGAAAATCCCGGTGATGATGGTCGGGTCGGCGAAGCGGTACTCCTGCAGTACCTGCTTCGCGATCTCCCAGGAGCCACCCGGCTGAGGCGGGCCGGGCGGCTCAGGGGGTAGTTCGGTTTGCACATCGTCCACACGCCAGCCGTTGGCCGTCGTGAACTGCTCACGGCGCTCCAGGTCGAAGTTGAGCGGCAGGTTGCGCAAAGCATCGATCCGAGCGCGGTATTGTTCGTAGAGGGGGCGCTCAGACAATCGGGATCACCTCCCCGGTGAAGTCGCGCTCCTCCGTCTCCACAGTAACCTCGCCGAGCGATTGTCCACCGCTCGCCTTCACCACCCGCTCGCAGAAGGTTACCCAGGCGTTCTTCTGCAGCTCTTTGCCGATCTTGCCCTCGCGATAGGTGAGGCTCACGAGCATATCGCGGCTGCGTGCCCAGGAGCGGATCTGAAAGCGCAGGGCTCCTTCGGCTACCGGGCTTTTCTGCACGGCAAAGGTGATCTGCCCGGCCTCGGGGTGGCCCGCGAGGGTCATGAAGCTGAAGGAGGTCGGAGTGACCTCGGTCACTCGCACCTGGCCGTTCCAGGGCCCGAGAATGCGAATATCGTACTCGTCACCCGGTTGCATGCGCTGTGGGTGCCCCTTAACCTTGCGGAATGCGGCGAGTGCGGCGGGGGCAAAGTCGGGCAGATCGCGCTGGATGCGGGCCATCAGCGCCTCGCGGGTGAGGCGCGGGCGTGCGATGTCGATGTAATAGCAGCGGTGAAAGAGCGGCCCTTCGCCATCGCTGGGCAACTGCACCCGGGTCTCACCCCACATCAAGGCCTGCGGTACCGGGCGTGGGCGGGGGAGCCGGAGGACCCGCCGCTCCTTCAGCCCGCTCCACAGCGCACGCCAGATAGCACTGAGCTGGTTTCTCATTCGCGTAAGTGTGTTCCCGCCGCTCAAGAAGCGCCGCAGGGCTCGCAGTGAGTCCTGCGGCGCTGGTGAGGGCTGTGACCATTCAGAGCCCGTGGCCTGACCGCATCTTCCAGCCGGGGTTGCCTCGCTCAGCGCACGCTGCCGCGGCGGAAGAGGTTGACGATCCCCAGCAGCACAATGGCGCCCACAAAGGAGACGATCAGCGAGCTGAGGCTGAAGTCGCTGTTGTTGATGTTGCTGCCGCCGAGGCCGAGCATGCTGAAGATCAAGCCGCCGAGAAACGCGCCGACGATCCCGACCACGATGTTGAGCAGCGCGCCCTGCTGGGCGTCGGTGCGCATCACCAGGCTCGCGAGCCAGCCAACCAGGGCACCGAACAGGAGCCAGAGGATGAAATTGATCACGGTCTCCTCCTTATTTCGTCTCGGGCCAGGATTGTGCGACCCCCGCCGCACCATGGCCCTCGCCCCGTTCTCCGTGCAAGTATCGTGCCAGAGAGGCGCTCTGTCGGCTAGCAGTTGCGCCGGAGTTGGCATCCAGGCAGGCGTGCCGAACGGCATGCCCCCGCCTCACGCATCGGGCGCGGCGAGCGTTGCCGTACTGGCCGTCCGCGCCCTGCTCCTGAACGCCATGGCCGCCCCAAAGGCGGCCATGGCACAGTGCGTGCAGCCAGGGAGGTATGCCACACCCTCGCGAACGGGCGCCGGGGGCTGCTCCAGAGAGCGGCGCAAGGGCTGGTATAATTGCGGTTGGCAGCTACAAGAGGGGAGTAGCTCCCGGGCGCGGCAAGGGCAAGCCCATGCGCGCGTCGTGTGATAAGGAATACTATGAAGCTCGAGGGCAGTTCCATCCTGATTGCCGACGATGACGCTCCGATCCGGGATCTGCTGCGCGACATGCTTGAGCCCGAGGGCGCTACCATCCGTGTCGCCTCTTCTGGCTCGGAGGTGCTGGCCGCGCTGGAGGCCGAGGAGCCGGACGTCGCTATCTTCGATGTCCGCATGCCCCAGCCCGACGGTCTCGCGCTGCTCGATGAGTTGCGCAGCCGCGGTATCGATACCCCGGTGCTGATCATCACCGCTCAGGACTCCTCGACCGTGACGATCGAGGCCATGCAGCGGGGCGCCTACGATTTTCTCAGCAAGCCCTTTAAGTACGAAGAGATCTTGCATACCGTCCAGCGGGCGCTCGAGCATCGCCGCCTTACCCGGCGGGTGACGGTTCTTGAGCGGCAGGGCTTCACCGATGCCCGTGATATCCTGATCGGCCGCAGCTCAGCGATGCAGCAGGTCTATAAGCTGATCGGCCGGGTGGCCGCCAGCGACGCTACCGTGCTGATCACCGGCGAGAGCGGCACCGGCAAAGAACTCGTCGCGCACGTGCTCCACCGGAGCTCGGCCCGCCGTGAAGGTCCCTTTGTCGCCGTGAATTGTGCGGCCCTCCCCGAGACCTTGCTCGAAAGTGAGCTCTTCGGTCACGAGAAGGGCGCCTTTACCGGCGCGCTCGCCCAGCGCAAGGGGCGCTTTGAGCAGGCTGCCAGAGGTACGATCTTTCTCGACGAGATCGGCGAGATCAGCCCGGCTACGCAGAAGAAGCTGCTGCGGGTGCTCCAGGAGCGCACCTTCGAGCGTGTCGGTGGAAACGGGGTGATCAAGGCCGATGTGCGGATCATCACCGCCACCAATCGCGACTTGCTCGAAGAGTCGCGCAGTGGTACGTTTCGCGAGGATCTCTATTACCGGCTCAATGTGGTCAATATTCACATGCCGCCCCTGCGCGAGCGTACCGACGATATCCCTCTGCTCGTGGATCACTTCCTCCACAAGCACCGCTTCAGCGGCGATGCCCCGGCTCGGATCGCCGAGGCTGCGATGGAGGCCTTGCTCGCCTACGAGTGGCCCGGCAATGTGCGCCAGCTCGAGAATACGATCGAGCGCGCGGTCGTGCTCGCTCAGGGGGGCCTGATCGGCCCCGAGCACCTCTTGCTCAGCGACAATGCTTCAGCTCGCGAGCAGATCCTGGATGGCGCCCTCAGCAGGTTGATCGGCGGCGAGGATCTGCCCACGATTGTCGCTGGCCTCCGCCGCCGCTTGATCGCGCTGGCCTTTGAGCGTGCCCACGGCGACCGCGCCGCCGCCGCGCGCATGCTTGGCGTCGAGCCGTTTGAGCTGAGCTCGGAGTAGTGTCGCCACGCCCGGCAGGCGCTCAGCAACCCGGGCTGGCGCGCGCACATGCCCCAGAATCATTGAGCCCCCATCGCGGATAGGCGCGGCAGAACCGCGACCGCTGGAGGGGCTCCGCTTCCTGGCTCTCGCTCTAGAACCCGAGGGCAATCACGCCCACCATCACCGTCGCCTCCACGCAGCGGAGCGTGTCTCGCTGGAGTGTCCCCAGAAACTCATCGCGGCCGAGCCACCACCACATGCGCCGGGCTTTGTCGCGTACGAACCGGGCTCGGTCCGCGATGGCTGGGACCACCGCGAGCCGGTACAGGCGCCGAGTGTGTCTCGTCACAATGGCACCCCAGATCCCGATGAGTAGTAGCTGGATGATCATTGCCATTGCTCTACCTCTACTCCCTCCAGAGCCGGTATCGATCGGATCAACGTGCTGGCACCGCGCTGGCTCTCTGATACCATGCCATGTTTGATCGGGTGCACGACGTTGGGTTGCAAAGGGCCGACGGCCCCTTCGCGCCTCCCCACCGATGCACGGTATCAAGGCGGATGTGATATCACAACCCTCACAGATATAACGATCCACAAGGCCTCATGTGAGGGCGGCGCGCCTATCCTTGCAGCAGCGATTGCGCACCGTCGATGAAGATCTCCGTGCCGCTGATGTGGCTGGAGGCGTCGGAGGCCAGGAAGAGCACTAGCCGGGCCACCTGATCGGCGCTACCCGGCCGCCCGTCGGTGAGCGGCACCTCCCCTTCGGGGAAATCCACGGGCTCGCGTGCCTGATCGAGCTTGCGCTTCTCGGTGTTATGGTCAATCGCCGTTTCGATGGCGCCCGGGCAGATGATATTGACGCGCACCCGGTGCTTCGCGAGCTCCAGCGCCATCATTTTGCCGAAGGCTACCTGGCCTGCTTTGGAGGTGGCGTAGGCCGAGGCCCCGGTGTTGCTGAACATGCGTGTCCCGTTCACCGACGCGGTGATGATCACCGAGCCGCCGCGCCGTTTGAGGTGGGGCAGCGCGCACTTCACTGTCAGGAATGTGCCGGTCAGGTTGATCCGCAGCGTCTCCTCCCACTCCTCAAGCGCCAGTTCGTCCAGCGGCGCCCACACGCCGTTCACGCCCGCGTTGGCCAGGACGATATCGAGGCGCCCCCAGCGCTCAACAAGCTGCTTGACGGCACCGGTCATCTCGTCGGCCCGGGAGACATCCGCGACCAGTGCCATCGCCTCGCCTCGGGCACCGTCGCCTGCTCCGCGCTCAATCTCCCGCACCACCGTGGTGAGCTCGTCGCTGCTACGCCCGAGCGTGGCCACCCGGGCGCCCTCGCGCGCCAGTAGTAGCGCTGCGGCCCGCCCGATCCCCGAGCCAGCGCCCGTCACCAGGGCGACCTTTCCGTCGAGTTGCATGGTGTGCTCCCGGGGGGCGCGCGCCCGTTCCGGCGCGCGCCCGTTGAACTGACAGGCTGAGAGCCCTGTTAGCGCTCGGCGTCGCGTCGGGCGCCCATCGCGAAGAAGACCACGGCGCCCGTGATCAGCGCCAGCAGGAGCACGAAGACGATGGGCGGTGCCATGGGGTTCTCACCCTCGGCGGTGTTCGGCAGGGTGCCCGGCGCGGTCGTGCCGGACCCGCCACTCGTCGCTGTCCCGGTGGTGCCGGCGGTAGCAGCCGGCGCGGCCGTCCCGGTAGTACCGGCGGTGGCCGTCGTGGCGGGCGAGGCGGTGGTCGCGGTCTCAGTGCCCGTGGTGGTCGCCGTTGTCGCTGTCTCAGCTGTGCCTGTAGTGGCGGGGGTGGCTGTCCCCGTACCGCCCTGGGCGTACGCCGCCCCGCCGAAGCCGAACGTCACCAGCGCGAGGAGCGCCATGACGGTGAGGATGCTACCGATCGTAAAACCTTTGCGCATACGGTCCTCCTGTGCACGTGCCCCCTTCAGTCGTGAGGGTGGGGCCCCCCCTCACTGTCCCTCTCTGCAATGCACGTGCCACCCCGCCCGGCCTCAGCGATAGAGCTGCCGCCCTTCCACCACCAGCGCGCCGAGGAAACCCACCGCGGCGATTGCCCCCAGCGCGGCCCAGGTGGTGCCATCGGGGGGGGCGCCACGGAGCATCAGGCTCAGCAGCCCATCGATGCCGTGGGTGAGGGGAATCGCCTGGCCCAGCGCCCTTACCGGCGCCCAGAAGTTCTGCAACGGTAGGAAGAAGCCGCTGAAGAAGACCGACAGCAGCAGTATCAGCATCGAGAGCTGTACGGCCTGGCTCTCCGAGCGCGAGAGGGCCGAGATCAGAAAGCCGACGCCCAGTGAAGCCAGGGTAAGCAGCGCCACGATCCCGGCCACCGCCCAGGGCGATCCGAGGAAAGGCACGCCGAGCGGCAGCATGAGCGCCGCAAGGGCGGCGGCGATGATCCCGATGAAGGTGGTGTAGCCCAGGTATTTGCCCACCAGCACGCTGCGCAGGCTCAGCGGCGCCACCTGGAACAGCTCGGTCGCGCCGAGGAGCCGCTCACGCACCAGCGAGAGCGAGCCAAGCGTGATGGCGATGTGCTGTACCAGCATCGCCAGGACACTCGGGGCGTAGAAGACCATCGGGTCGTAGGCCGTGCCAACCATGTTCTGGTAGCTGGCCGCTAGGGGCGAGACGATCACCGTCGGGGGCAGCGCGCCGAGCGCACTGGTGGTGCTCTCCAGTTCGCTGATCCGCTCACGCGTCGCGCTGACACGCTCACGCTCGCGCTCAAGCTCACCCGCGCTCAGCGCCTGGTCCAGCGCGTCCAGGTCGGCCTGGAGCGCCAGTAATTGCTCGCGGGTCCGCTCGCCGTCCACGTCGCCCCTGGCGATCAGCGCACTCACCGCGAGGGCGCCGGCGGCCTGGCGCAAACTCCGCACCGACTCCTGGAGCCGGGCCTGGTTCAGGTTCTCGGTGCCGCTCTCGAAGGCCTCCAGCTGGGTCCGCACGTCGGCTAGCTGGGTACCTATGGCCCGGGCTTCGTCTTGCATTGCGCCGGCGTTCCGCACCAGGATCTCGCGGTTGATCTCGGAGATCTGGGCGTAGGCCAGGTACTGGATCCACTGCTCGGTGAAGGGGTCGATCTCGTTGGCCATAAACTCGACGGCGGCCTGCTCGCCTCGGAGCACCCGCTCCTCGATATCGGCGGGAAAGATCTGCACCACGTCGACGTCGCCGGCGCGGAGCAGAGCCTCAGCCGAGCCCCGGTCGGCCCCGACACTCACCAGTTCAAAGTTGGCACCGGTCAGCTGCGTCAGATACTCCTGGTCGATCGTTGCCTCACCCTCGGGCAGTACGATCGCCGCCTGGAGCGTGGGCTGCCCGCCCCGATAGCCGATCCCGAAGAGGAGCAAGATCACGAAGGGGCCGAGCAGCAGGCTCAGCACCAGGCGCGGCTGGCGGCGCACTTCGTTGATCTCTTTGCCGAAGAAGGCCAGGGCACGCATGATCGGGCTAAACATGACGACCCTCCTCCTGGCGCAGTAGCGTCACGAGGATGTCATCAAAGGGGGGCTGGTACTCCTCGGCGGTACGCACGATGACTCCAGGGGTCTCGCCGAGAAGCCGGATGATCACCGGCAGCGCCTCGCTCGCGCCCTCGACAGTGACAAAGAGCGCGCCTGGCTCATCCCGCGCCCGGCGCACGTCGCTCACCGCCGGGTGGCGCAGCAACGCCTGGGCCGCCTCGCGGGAGCCCTGGGGCTCCACCACCAGGCGCACAACCTCGCCACCCAGGGCTCTGCGACGCAGACCGTCGGGGCTGTCCATGATTACCAGGCGCCCATCGCGCATCACGCCAACCTGATCGCAGTTGGCCACCTCGCCCACATACTGTGTTGTGACGAACAGGGTGCGCCCGGCATCGCGCAGCTGGCGGAAGTGCTCCCAGAACCTGGTGCGCAACACCGGGTCGATCCCGGCCGTGGGCTCATCGGCGAAGATCAGGGTCGGGTCGTGGGCGAGCGCGCAGGCCAGCGAGAGCCGGCGCTGCATGCCCCCCGACAGGTCGCGACCCAGGCGTTGGGTGGCCGTGCTGAGCTCCACGAACTCCAGCACGGCTTTCAGCCGTCGCCGCCGGCCCAGGTAGGGCATGCCGTAGAGCGAGGCCACGAAGTTCAGGTTCTCCCAGACCGTCAGGGTGGGGTAGAGCGTGAAGAGCTGTGGCACATAGCCAATCTGCTGGCGCAGCCGGCGGTTGCCACGGGCTGGCGTCTGTCCCAGAACGCGCACGCTACCCGCCTGGGGTCGATAGACGCCCGTGAGCAGACGCACGGTGGTAGTCTTACCCGAGCCGCTGGGGCCGATCAGGCCGACGATCGTGCCGGGCTCTACGGTCAGATTCAGCTCCTCCACGCCCGCGTCGTCGCTGAAGCGCAGGGTTGCGCCCCGCAGCTCGATAATGGGGCCGCTGGTGATCAAAACAGGTTTCTCCCCGCTCGTACGCGCACATCGCACCGCTACGGCGCCCTCATGCAAGGGCCGTGCCAGTAGACGCAGCCAGGATGTGTGGCGTATACTCAGGGGAGCCCGGGGAGGAGGAGACCAATGCGCGCGATGCGTTCCGATGAGATCCGCGAGTTTCTGCTGGCACGCCCGCGTACGGCGACGCTTGCCACTGTGCGGGCGGACGGGCGGCCCCACGCTGCCCCGATCTGGTTCGCCATGGACGGCGACGCGCTGATCTTCACCACCTGGCACACCACCGTCAAGGCGGCCAATCTCCGCCGCGACCCACGGGTCTGCCTGGTGGTGGACGATGAGGCGCCGCCCTTCGCCTATGTGCAGATCGAAGGCATGGCCAGCCTTTCGGAAGATCTGGGTGAGCTACGCCGCTGGGCAGCCGTGATCGCTGGCCGTTATATGGGTCCGGAGCAGGCCGAGGCCTACGGGGTGCGCAACGGTGTGCCGGGCGAGATCCTGGTACGTGTCACGCCGATGCGGATCGTCGCTCAGGCCGAGATCGCCGTATGAGGAGAGCTGGGATGCAGGCAGAAGATCGTGAGGCGCTCCGTGCCCTGGTGGAGTCACGCCGGCAGGCCGCCCTCGGCACCCTCGACGCGGGGGCGCCCTTTGTCTCCATGGTGCTGTACGCACTGGAGCGCCGGCAGGGGCTGCTTCCCACCGTCCTCATCCACGTGAGTCGCCTGTCGCCCCACACGCGCCACCTGCTGGCCGACCAGCGAGCCTCGCTGCTCGTGGCCCTGCCCGACGTGGGCGAAGGCGATCCCCAGGCTCTCCCACGGGTGACCCTCCAGTGCCTGGCGGCCCCGCTGCCCGCCGATGCGCCTGACTACGAGGCCGCCCGCGCTGTCTATCTGGAGCGGCTCCCCCAGCAAGCCTACCTCTTTGGCTTCCCCGACTTTCTGCTGGTGCGCCTGGAGCTTCAGGAGGCGCGTTACGTGGGCGGCTTCGCCAGGGCCTTTACCCTCACTGCCCGTCAGCTCGCCGAGGTGTTTGGCTAATCGATCACCGTTCCCTGGCCCGCCAGGGCGGTCGTGACGCAGCCAGGCCGGCGGGCATCGCCCAGCACTACCCGGCCCACGCCTCGGGTCAGAGCCTCCTGGGCGCCAAGTAGCTTCTTCTTCATGCGCCCCTCGGCAACCGGGAGGTAAGCCTCCAGTTCAGCCCGCGGGATGTGCGCGATCAGCGAGGATTCGTCGGGGAAGCTGCGCAGCAGGCCGGGCACGTTGGAGAGGAGCAAGAGTGTATCGGCGCCAAGGGCCGCCGCGATCGCCGCCGCAGCCCGGTCACCGTCCACGTTGAGCGCCTCGCCCGCCTCTGAGCAGGCCAGCGGCGCTACCACCGGCAGATAGCCCGCGTCGAGCAGCGTGCGCAGCAGTTGCTCGTTCACCCGCTCGATCGTGCCTGTCCAGTCGTCGCGGAGCAGCTTCTGCCGGCCATCCTCGACTACCCGAATGGTCGCCTTGCGCTTGCCCTCCAGGAGCCTGCCGTCCAGGCCGCTGAGGCCCACCGCATTCACGCCTCGCCCCTGCAGGCGCTCTACCAGGCGCTTGTTCACCAGGCCTCCGGCCGCCATCATAAACAGCTCCAGTGTGCGCCGGTCGGTGTAGCGGCTGCTGTAGCCGCTAGGCGAGGTGACGAAGCGCGGCGGGTGGCCGGTGGCTTCGCCGAGGCGGTTCGTCTCGTCGGAGCCGCCATGAACCAGCACCGTCCGCGCTCCGTCCCGGTAGCGGGCGGCCAGATCGTCGCAGAGGGCGTCGTAGTTGTTGCCGGCGCTGCCGCCGACCTTGATCACATCCATGGCTGCGCTCATCTCACTCTCAGGATTGTATGGTACACATGGGATCAACAACTCTGCGCGAGATGATAGCCGAGGAACTTGCGAATGTCCACGCCCGGTAGCGCACGCCGCGTCGCAGCGTCAGCCCTGTTCGTGCTCGCCCTCCTGCTCTCCGGGTGTGCGGCCGCCCAGGCCTCAGCGCCCGCGCCCACATCCACCGTCGAGCCACCTGTCTCCGCCCCGGCACAGCTCGTTGGTAGCGACGCGCCGCTTCTGGCCGCCCCACTCGCTCCCCAGGCGGTCACCAGTGCGCCGCCCGCGCTAGCTCAGCCCGCCACCCCGACATCCGGCGCCGTTTCGTCCCCGACGGCACTGCCGCCCACGCCCGATCCCCTCGCCTCTCCGACGGCCATCCCTACACCTAGCCCACGCCCTGCCGGTACACCGCCCCGGGTTGGTCTGCAGGTCGGGCACCTCAACTCACAGGATTTGCCCGAGGAGTTGGCTCGGCTGCGCACCTCCACTGGCGCCCGCTGGGGCGGTGTCACCGAGGCCGAACTGAACCTCGATATTGCCAACCGCGTGAAGCCGCTCCTTGAGGCTCATGGCGTGGTGGTGGATATCCTCCCCGCGACGGTGCCGCCCGCCTACGATGCAGATGCCTTTATCGCCATCCACGCCGACGGCTCCCAGAGCGGTGCGGCCCGTGGCTGGAAGCTCGCCACGCCCTGGCGCACCTCCCAGGCCTCACGGGCGCTGCTCGAAGCCGTGGCGGCGGCCTATGGTCCGGCGACCGGTCTGCCCCAGGATACGGGTGGCGTCACGGTGAATATGCGCGGGTATTACGCCTTCAACTACCGTCGCCACACCCACGCGATCGCGCGCACAACCCCGGCGATCATTGTCGAAATGGGCTTTATGACCAGCGCCGCTGATCGGGGGGTGCTCTTTGGCCAGCCCGATCGGGTGGCTCGCGGGATCGCCGAGGGGGTGCTGGCCTACCTGCGCCAGCGCGATCCGAACAATGGTGCCGCGCTGCTCCCGCCCGAATTCTCCACCCTCGTGGCTGGCCCCGGCGGCGCAACACTTCGGACCGCCCCTCGCGATGATGCGCGCACGGTTGCGAACCTCGATCCCGAGGCGCGTCTCTTCCCCTTTGAGCGGCGCGATGGCTGGTACCAGGTGTTTGTTCGCGGCGGCGCCCGCCTTCAGGGCTGGGTCCGCGAGGACCAGGTGGTGGTGACCAATGAGCAGCCCAGCTTCCCCACCGCGTCTGCCAACCCTTGATCTCTGATTGTGCTCAACCACGCACTGTTTCGCTCTCAACACTTCCGGAGCAATTGAGCCGCTGTGGAGGGCTGGTGCGCGTCAGACACCATCCAGTTCCTAGCGCGGGTTCAAGAGCGGACAGAACGCGCGTTTGCATGGCGATGTACCGCATCCTGACGGGCTGCGTTCTCCCTCTCTCAGAGCGGGAAAGGGGGACCAGGGGCCTGCCCCCGCGCAAGCGGGGGGCCTGCCCCCGCGCAAGCGGGGGTGAGGGCCAGCAGCGTGATCCAACGCTGTGAGCCATGGCTCCGACCAGTCGTTCTGTTCGCCCCTCAACGACAACCGGCAAGGGTCTCCTGGACGGCTGCATTAGCGTGCCGCCAGCGGAAGCGAAAGGTAGCGCTGGTCGAGCCTGATCTGCGGCGCGGTGAGCGGATCGCCCAGGAGTGCGAAGGTGTTGATGCTCTCCTGGCAGCACTGCTGCTGAGTGAAGAGCTCGACATAACCTGCCATCGTCAGCTCACCCAGGCGGGCCTGGCCCGGCGCCGCCCAGAGTGCCCGGTAGAAACCGCGCTGGAGCGCATCGTGGCCGTACAGCACGCCCAGGCCCGTTGAGCTCCACGCGGCGATCGCGCCTCCATCGGGCCGGGCCACCAGCCGTTCGTCGATCGCGGTGCCGCTAAAGGCCGGGATCTGAAACGAGCCTGTCAGGCAGGTCATACTCAGTACCACCGGGAGCCAGGGGCCGTTCTGGAGCTCGTCGACGCTGAAGAGCCCGAGCAGGTACTGCTTGTCGTCGGGTTCATTGTCGCCCAGGGGTGGGCCGGTGTAGGCCCACTGGAACTGCAGGCCGTGGCCGACGTAGTGCACCACGGCTGCCCCCGCGTTGAAGGCGCCCATGGAGCGGGCCAGGGCGCGCAGTGGGTCTCGCTCGCGCCACGGATCGCCGGCGGGCGCCTGCGGATCGTAGGCCACCCGGTAGATCCGCGCCTGGGCCGGCTGCAGGGCCATGCTCGCTTCTGCGGCTGCGGCAAAGTCGCCGCCGAGGTCGGTGTTGTCGGCCACGAAGGCCACGGTGGCGCGCCAGGCGCCGAGCGAGTTGCTGCGCTCATACCCCAGGATCTTCGCGACCAGGGCCGCCGCTTCGTCGGCGCTTTTTGCCGGAATGCGCCCGAAGGTCAGGTCGGGCAGGCCGTCAGCCAGCGGGTCGTCACCGTGCAACTGGGCGTAGCAGGCTTCGCAGGCCGTCTCGCCCAGCCAGGGATCGACGGGGGCCAGATAGGGGGGCACCCAGGTGATATTGTTACGCCCGAGGTAGTTGCGCGGGTCGGCGCTGCCGTCGCCCACAAGCACCACCGTTTTCGGCGCGACGTCCCAGTTTTCGGCGGCGTAGCGCAGGAAGCTGCGGATCGCCTCGGGGCTCACGTGCCCGCCGCTCCACGCATCGTAGATCGCCTCGGTGGCGACGGCAGCGACGCTGAGCCCTTGCGTGCGGCGGTGTTCGAGCAACGGCTCCAGGGCGCTCAGGAAGGCGCCCGGCGCGATGTACACCGCCTCGGTGTTCAGCGGCTGCGCGAGGTTGGTCGGGCTGTGGGCCGTTACCGTGGGCTCGTGCAGTGTCCCCGGCCCGGTAACAAGGTAGACCTGCGGGGTGGCCGCGCTGGCTTCGAAGGTGTCGCCGCTGAAGCTCAGACGGGCCGGCCGCGCGGGGTCACTCACATCATAGACGCTGGCGCCGGCCGGCATCCCGTTGAGTTGGTAGCCCACCTGGCCGGCCTGGCCCACGAAGCGCGCGCCCTGCTCAGCCAGCGTGAGCGCCACCGGCAGTTCCCAGGCGACGCTATCGACATGAATGCTGTCGCTGAGGTAGGAGCCGTCTGGCTGGCGGAGCGGTCGCAGTTCCACCAGTGCGCTTGTGCTGGCTCCAGGCGCGCTAAAGCTGAGTTGTGCCGTCCAGGTGCCAGTGCCAGCCCACTGGTAGGTCTGCTGGGTGCCGCCGAAGCTCACCTGCAGCGTATGGCTGCGCGACGAAACGCTTCCACCGCCCACGGTGAGCGTCGCCGCGCCGGGAACGGGGGGGAGCGTGGTGGCGATGGGCGCCGTGGCGCCAGCGGGCTGGGGCGGCGGGTCGTTGCGGCCGGCCGACACCACCCGCAGATCGGCGCTAAAGAAGTGATCGCCATCGGGGCCAGGCAGGCGCGTTTCCAGGATTGTGTTGGTGCGCCAGACGCCCCGTTCCAGGGCCGTATTCGTCACGGGAGCGCCGGTGGGCTGGGCGCTGCGGCGCTCCATGCGCAGGCCCGAGGCCTGGCCGAGGGTCAGCCAGTAGATCGACGTGGCGTTCCAGCGGTCGCCGGGCTCGGCGTAGAAGCGCAGGCCAGCCACTGTGCCGTTCTCTTCCAGCACTTCGAGCGCTACCTCGGCGCCCCGGTGATAGAGCCGAAGCCGGGATGGATCGATCTGGCCGAGATCGAGGCCGTTGGCCGCCAGGGCGGCGGCGCTGATCGCCTGGATGCCCGCCGCCGTTACCGTGATGCGCCAGGCCTGGCCGGCCACCACCGGGTCGGGCGGGGGTGCGCCGGTGGCGAAGGGGGCACTGTCGAGGGTGGCGGATGTGGCCGCGAAGGGGCGTGCCCCCGGCACGAGCGCGTTGGCAAGCGCTGCCTGGGCAGAGGCGTCGGCGATCGAGGTGGCGCCCTCAAGCGCGTAGACGCCCACGCGCTGGCCGCGCAACCAGCCCTCGCGCACAAGCACAGCGCGCGAGCCGGGGGAGGGGGTCGCGTCAGCCTCCGCTGGAAGGGCCAGGGCGATCAGCTGAGGCTCAGGGTCGGCCCCGCTGGCGGGTGCGGTGGGCCAGGCGAGGGCGGCCAGGAGCACGGAGGCGAGGAGCAGGAGCGACGTGAGGCGGAGGCGCATAGTACCGGAGTTCCGAGCTAGAACCACACCATTCAGCCGGGGTGGGAGGAGCACAACGGTGGCGCCCAACCGGATCCGCACCGAACGCTTGTGGTTCTCCATAGGATGAGCGACGGCGGGCCGAAGCATCGCCACAGCGCATGCTTCGGCCCTGTAGAGGGTAGTTGCCGCGTTTCACGGGGGAGGTCGAACCTGATCCCACTTCACGAAAAGGTCCCGCCGTCTGCGGAGGGATGGAGCGCGTCAGACTGCCATCCGCTTACGGTTCCCCGATACCTGGGCGATTCTTGCGTTAGGGGCGGCGCCGGGCGGCCTTGCGGCGTACGAGCAAGCTCCCGGCGACAAGGGCGAGACCCAGGGCCGTCGCGAGCAGCGGTGCCAGGCTCCCCTCATCCACGGCGGTAACCGGCAGCACGGCGGGTGCGAGTGCGTCCAGAGGAGCCGAAGCGCGATTGTTGTCCGGGTTCGCATCCGGGCTGCTGCTGCTGATCGCAGCGAGGTTCGTATTGTTCGGGGCCGATGCCGGTGCCGTCACCCTCGCTGTCACACGGATCTCAACCGTCTCGCCGGGGCCGAGGTCGCCGATCTCGACGCGCACCGTCTGCCCGTTCACGCTCACCTGGCCGCGGGTGGTCTGTACTTCTCCCACAGCGAGGAAGGCCGGGAGCGTATCCTCAACCACAACGCCTGCTGCGGGTGCATCGCCAATGTTGGCAGCAATAATCGTATAGGTGACCGTATCGCCCACAACGGCGCTTCCCGGGCTCACCGACTTACTGATCGCCGGATCGGGGCCGATGCCCTGTGGCGTGGGCACGGGCGTAGCGCTGGCAGTAGGCGTCGCGGTGGGATCAGGGTCATCATCTTCCTCGTCCGGCGGGGCAGAAGGGATAGGCGTGGCGGTGGCGGTGGACGATGGCGTCACGGTGATCGGAGGCTGCGGATTCTCGGTGCGGGTGGGCGATGGGGTGAGTGTTGGCGGCTCTGCCGTCGAGGTCTCCGTGACGAGCAGGAGCGGTGCTGCCGCCGCTGGCACGCTCAGGCGCGGCGCGAGGCCCCAGCCGATCAGCATGATCCCAATCACAAAGAGCAAGGCCCGCGCGGGTGAAGCCTTCATCGGTGGCTCCTGTAGGGTGCTTCAGCGCCTATGGCGTACGACGAAACCGGATACGTATCCTAACATACTTTCAACGGTCGTGATTATCCTAACAGACCGGCGCTACCGTTGCAGCAATGGAAGGTGGACGAGCTCGGTGGCGCTCGGGCGCCCTGCTGCCATCCGTACCGGCCCGAACTCCGTGCGCGCGCCGCCGTACTCAACCTCGACCAGCCAGTAGAAGTAGGCCACACCCGGAGTGAGGCCGCGGTCATGCCACTCGTAGCCGCTGCCCGCGCCGCTGGCCGGGATCAGCGGCGTGATCACCCTGGCGCTCCCCCGATCCGGGCCGGTGGCGCGCCACAGCTCGAAGCCCTCCGTGTTGAGCTCCAGCCCGGTCGACCAGCGCACAATGGCACCGTCGCCCCAGGGCTGGGCGGTCAAGCTGGTCAGCGTCACCGCCGTCCCCGGCGGCACGAAGGGCACCCTGGTCGGATCGTCGGGCTCCGGCGTATCGGGGTCATCACTGGGCTGGTCGGGCACTCCATCGGCGCCCGTCGTTGCCTGGTTGACCAGTTCCGTCACCCCGGGCGGTACACTCGCCAGCACCTCAACGTCGAAGATCACACTGGCGCTGGCGTTGGGGTCGATCACGCCGAGGTTGGCCGTCACAACCGTATCGCCGGGCGCGTTTCCGGTGAGCACGGTACCACCGGGCACCAGCCGTACGCTCCCGGGCACGAGCAGCGTATTGCGATCGGGCTCGTCGCGAACGATGACATTGGTGGCGGCCGCGCTCCCGCTGTTGCGCACGGTGATCATATACTCCACGACCTCACCCGGGTTGGCCCGCCCGTCGCCATTGCGGTCATCCGTGAGCCTGGCCGTCTTCAGCGTGTCGAGGATTGGCGCGCCCTGCCCCGGCTGCAGTCTATTCACGTCGTCGTCGCGCTCGGTAGGGTAGGGGTTCGCCAGGAGGTCGGTATAGTCCAGCGCAACGGTGTTCACAACCTCGCCCGTCGCGTTCCCATTGACGCTGACGGTCACGGTCACGGCCCCGCTCGCCCCCGCGAAGACGGGGTCATCGAGCCGGAAGACGACCTGATTGCCCTGGAGCCCACAGCTGCCGCGCAGGCCGGGGGAGGCGAAACCGCACCCACGGTAGCTCGTGTTTGGGGGGAGCGTGTCGGTGATCGTCACATCGAAGGCCGCGCCCGGATTGGGCCTCGATGTGAGCGCCTGGTTGGTAAAGACGATCGTGTAGGTGAGCGTCTCGCCACCGGCCACAATCGTGCGCCCGTCGTCTTTACTCACCACCATATCGGGCTCGGGTGGCGGCTCGCGAAACGTCGGCTCGCCACTGATCCCCTCCTGGTTAAACTGATTAAAGTCGCGCACACACGTCACCATGCGCCACCAGCCCGGCTCAGGGTTGATGACCACATCTCCGGTGCCGCGATCGGTCTGCGTGCCATTGTTCCAGAGGGTGAATCCGGAGACTGTGCCGGCAATAGCGCCAGGGGTCAGATCGCCGTTAAGACTCAAGACGGCGCTAGGCGGGTAGTAGGTCACGCGCTCGTTATTGTCGAGGTCGAAATTGTGGAAGCGCACCTCGGGTAAGCCGGGCTTGACAAACTGGTAGTGCAGCATACACTCAACCCGGCCCGTCTGCACGTGCTGGTAGGTTGTCTGGAGGATGCTGATCGTCGCCTCGTCGCCGCTGCCGGGGCTCCCATCGGGGTTGTCGTAGTTGGGCGGAGGCGTGTTGTTCGGGTCGGCGTCGGTATCGTAGCCCACCCGCAGGCGCCAGCCGTTCTCGGAGTCCTCGGCGGTGGCGGTGCGCAGCAGGTAGGAGCCGCAGGCTACCGGCGCGCGCAGCGTGTGGAAGCGTACCCAGCGCTCCGGCTGTGTGGCGGTAGGCTGGAAGCTCTGGCTCACGATGCTTCCCGGGGCGCCGGGGCCGGGCTCACGGGGAAGGTTGACCGGCGTACCGGGGGCGTAGAGCTCGAAGAAGGTTGCGTCGGGGGCCGAGCGAGAGTTCTCGTCGATCCGTGGCGCAGGGGCCGAGAAGTTCATCTCGGGGCTGTAGAGGTCGAGGTGTACGTCGAGGTTGGCTGGCCAGCGGCACGGAATATTAGCGTAGACGTAGTGATAACCGCCGCCGATGCCGTTGGTGATGGCGCTGTACCAGTCGCCGAGCGCGATCGGCGCGGTGGGGCCATTCGTCTGAATGAAGATCGCCGAGCCTGCTGGCGGCAGTTCGACGGCAGTCGTTGGCGCTGGTGGCACGAGGGCAAGGCCGGCAGCGATCAGCACAACGAGCAGGGCGTGCCACGCAAGCCTGGCTCCAGCATGTATCATAAGCCTCCCTGGGGCGGGGCCCGGCAGACACACAATAACCGGCACGCCCACGGCAGCCGGTTGCGCGCCATGCTCTGCCTAGCACGAGTGCCCGGCTGCTTGCCAGCCGTGGCAGGCGCGAGCCCACGCTCTATCACCGCTGTCAAGCGTTTATATGGCTTTAACCTCTTGTTAAAAGGGCGCGCATTATAACATATCGTACGATACACTTCAAGAGGAATGGTGATCGACGGGGAGTCGTACGATGTCAGGAGGGAAGCGTTGAACTTCGTTCCCACCCGCCACGGGCCGCTGCACTATCTCGAGGTTGGTGCCGGGGTGCCGCTCGTGCTGCTCCATGGCAACACGTACAGCGCAGCTACCCAGGAGCGGCTGGCCGCCCGCTTCGCGGACGAGCACCGCGTGATCAGCGTTGATCTGCTGGGCCACGGTCACTCCGCTCGTCCCGAGGGGCTCTTTTCCACACGCTACTTCGCCATGCAGGGGGAGGCCCTGGCCGACTTGCTCAGCGCGCTGTTCGAGGTGCCCGTGCCACTCTTCGGCATGAGCGCTGGCGGCATTACGGCCCTCAACGCGGTCTGCCAGCGGCCCGACCGGGTGGCGGCCCTCGTGCTCGACGGCGTTTTTCGCGAGGTGACGACTGCGACCGTGGAGGCGCACCACCACAGCACGGCGAGTATGTCGCCGTCGTGGCACCGCTATATGGCCACCCAGCACGGCGCCGACTGGTGGCCCACGCTCAACGCCAGCGTCGAGCGGGCTATCGAGTTGATGGCCGCCGCGCGCACTGTTGTGGCGCCCTGTCTGGAGACCGTCACAGCCCCGACCCTGATCTTCCAGGGTGGCAAGGACCCGTTTGTGCCCGATGCCCAGGCCCGGGCGGTGGCCGCCGGGATCAGGGGGTCGCGCATGGTCTACGAGCCGGAGGCCGGTCACCTGATTGCCTGGCGTAATCCCGATGCCTTCCGCGAGCGCGTGCGTCGCTTCTTCTCAGAGCATGGTGTGCTATGACAATCGCCTACCTGGACTGCTTCCACGGCGCTGCGGGAGACATGCTCCTCGCCGCGCTGCTCGATGCCGGACTCGACCTGGCCGCGCTGGAGTCGGCCCTTGCGGCGCTGGGAATCGGCGGGTACCGCCTGCGAGCTGAGCGCCTGCAAAGCCACGGGATCAGCGGCACACGGCTCAGCGTTGATCTGGCCGGAGAGCAGCCCCAGCGCGACTGGGCCCAGATCCGGGCGCTGATCACGGAGGCGCCGCTCCCGACCCGGGGCCGCGCCTGGGCCCTCGGCGCCTTCGAGCGCCTTGCCCGCGCCGAGGCCGCCGTCCACGGAGTGCCGATCGATCAGGTCCACTTTCACGAGGTAGGCGCGGTCGATAGCATCGTAGACACAGTTGGCTTCTGCGTGGGCCTGGCGCTCCTCGGGGTCGAGGCCGTCTACGCCTCGCCCCTCCCCCTCGGGCGCGGCTGGGTGCGCACCCAGCACGGCCCCTTGCCCGTGCCCGCGCCGGCCACGATCGCATTGCTCGCCGAGGTCGGCGCGCCTGTGCTCCCCGCCCCGCCTGGGAGCGACGGTGAGCTCGTTACTCCCACCGCTGCGGCGCTCCTCGCGGAGCTCGCCGCTTTCACCCAGCCGCCAATGACTATCCGTCGCGTGGGCTATGGTCTGGGCCACAAGCAGTTTCCCCGGCTCAACGGGCTGCGGGTATGGCTTGGTGAGCCAGCCCGCGAGGTGGTGCTACCTGCCACCCATGGCCACACGCACGACCATGGCCACACGCATGGCCACGCGGCGGGCGACGAGCGTGTGGCCGCCCTGCCCGCCGGCGCCGTCACCGCGCCTGCCCACGAGACGCTGGTAGAGCTCCGCGCCAACCTCGATGATGCCACGGGCGAGCTGATCGCCTTCGCCATCGAACGGCTCCTGGCCGCTGGCGCACTCGACGCCTGGGCCGTGCCACTGGTCATGAAGAAGGGGCGCCCGGCGCTACAGCTGGCCTGCCTGGCCCGGCCTGAGCGAACCGAAGAGCTCGCCGGGCTCATCCTGCGCGAGACACCCAGCCTCGGCGTGCGCTGGTCCCCGGCTGAACGGCTGGCTGCCGCCCGCGACGGGGTTCAGGCGCCAACACCCTGGGGCCCGGTGCGGGTGAAGCGCAAGCTACTCGATGGCGCAGTAGCCGGCCTGGCACCGGAATACGACGACTGCGCCGCCATCGCCCGGGCCCACGGTGTACCGCTGGCCACGGTTTACGCTGCCGCGCTCCGGGCCACAGACGGCTCCCTCGAACACCCGTAGCGACGGCCGATCGGCCGTCGCTACGGGTCTGGGCAGAGATTGCCTACTGCTCGGCGACCCTTCTGGCGACCTCGGCCACGTGCTCGGGAGTCAGCCCGAAGTGCTTGAAGATCTCCTGGTATGGTGCGGAGCTGCCGAAGCGGTCAACGCCAACCACCGCGCCGCGCGGCCCGATATAGCGCTCCCATCCCAGGCTGCGCCCGGCCTCTACCGCTACCCGCGCGGTGAGCTCAGGTGGGAGCACACTCGCGCGGTAAGCCGCGTCCTGCTCCTCGAAGAGTTCCCAGCAGGGCATGCTCACGACCCGGGCCGGCAGACCCTCTTCCGCCAGCCGATCCGCCGCCGCCAGCGCCAGTGCCAGCTCGGAGCCCGTCGCCAGGAGGGCCACCCGCGCACCGGGGGCGTCGCGCAGGATATAGCCCCCCCGTAGCGCGCCCTCAGCCGCCCCGAGGCCCGTCCGATCGAGGGTGGGCACGTTCTGCCGTGAGAGCACGATTGCGGTCGGCCCATGCTGGTGCTCAAGGGCGGCGCGCCAGGCCATCGCCACCTCGTTGGCGTCGCCGGGGCGGAAGACGCGCAGCTTCGGGATGAGCCGGAGCGACATCACGTGCTCTATCGGCTGGTGGGTGGGGCCGTCCTCGCCGAGGCCGATACTGTCGTGGGTGAAGACGTAGATCACCTGCAGGCCCATGAGGGCCGCCAGGCGGATCGCCGGGCGCATGTAGTCGCTGAAGACGAGGAAGGTTCCGCCATAGGGGACGAGCCCGCCGTGGAGTGCCATGCCATTCAGCGCAGCGCCCATGGCGTGTTCGCGCACGCCGAAGTAGATGTTCCGCCCGCTGAAGTCCGCTCCGCTGAGCGTGCCGGCGCCCTTGATCAGCGTGTTGTTCGAACTGGCGAGGTCAGCCGAGCCGCCGAGCAGGCCCGGCACGTGGGCCGCCAGCGCGTTGATCACCTCGCCGGAGGCCACCCGCGTGCCCTTGGCCTTCGGGTCTGCCGCAAAGGATGGCAGGACCGCCGACCAGTCGGTAGGTAACGTCTTGCTTTGCAGGTGCTGCCAGCGTGCTGCGAGCTCCGGGTGCGCCGCGCGGTAGCGTGCCAGCAACGCCTCCCACTCGCGCTGCCGCCGGTCGCCCACCTCCAGGGCCAGCTGCATATGCTCATAGACTTCGCCAGGCACGTAGAAGGCCGGCTCGGTGGGCCAGCCAAGGTTCTGCTTGGTGAGCTTCACCTCCTCGGCGCCGAGCGGTTCGCCGTGGGCCTTGGCGCTCCCGGCCTTATTCGGGCTCCCGTAGCCGATCGTCGTGCGCGTGATGATGATCGAGGGTCGTGTGGTTTCTGCTCGGGCCTCGGCGAGGGCGTGGGCCACCTCCGGCATGCTGTGGCCATCGGCGTGGAGCACCTGCCAGCCATAGGCCTCGAAGCGCTGGCCCACATCCTCCGAGAACGAAAGGTCCAGCGCGCCGTCCAGCGAAATCTGGTTCGCGTCGTAGAGCACGATCAGCTTGCCGAGCCGCAGATGCCCGGCCAGGCTCGCCGCTTCGTGGCTGATGCCCTCCATCAGGTCGCCGTCCGAGCAGATCACATAGGTGTGATGGTCCACCAGGCTGAAACCGGGGCGATTGAACTGGGTGGCCAGCCAGCGCTCGGCGATCGCCATCCCCACCGCTGTGGCGAGCCCCTGGCCGAGTGGTCCGGTGGTCGTCTCAACCCCCGGCGTCATGAAATTCTCGGGGTGACCGGGCGTCTTGCTCTCCCACTGGCGAAAGCGCTTCAGGTCGTCCAGGCTGAGCTCGTAGCCGGTGAGGTGGAGCAGCGCGTAGAGCAACATCGAGCCGTGGCCTGCCGAGAGCACGAAGCGGTCCCGGTCGGGCCAGTGTGGGTCGCCGGGGTTGTGTTTGAGGAAGCGTGTCCAGAGCACGTATGCCGCATCGGCCATGCCGAGAGGAAGGCCGGGGTGCCCGCTGTTCGCCTGCTGTACGCCATCGATCGCCAGGGCCCTGATCGCGTTCGCGCTCAGCCGGTCGATCTCCCGCTGGCCAGCCTCCACTGGCGCCGCGTTCTCACTCATGAGCTTCTCCTACTGTCGCGGGTGTTGCGCCGATTATAGCATTGTGCCCGGATGGCATCGCTGCCGGGCGCGCTGTGTTGTTGCTCCGGTGACCGGTATGGCACCTCTGGCGTCATCGTTACCAGACGATCGGCTGCTTTTCCAGCCCCTCGCCTGCCACGGTTGGTCGTCGGTGGCCGCTACTGTGATGATACCCTGGAGGAACGCGCTATGGCCAGCAAGGCCGACTTTACGCCCGAGGAGTGGTCGAAGGTTCTGTTCGCGCCCCTGAACACCTCGCTCATGGTCGCTCTGGCCAGCCCGAGCGGGCCTATCGGCATGATCCAGGAGCTCTACGCTGCCGTCTCGTCAGTGGTCGAGGTCGAGAAGGATGCGAGCGCCGGTGAGATCCTCAGAGCTGTGGCCGCCGATATCAAGGCGCGCCAGGAGAAGCCCGAGCTCCCCCGCTTCAGCAGCGTGGAGGAGGGTAAGGCCCATGTGGCGGGGCTGGTGCGCGAGGCCGTGGCTCTGCTCGATGCGAAGGCACCCGACGAGGCGCCCGCCTTCAAGCAGTGGCTCTACACGGTGGCGCAGAAGGCGGCGGGCGCCGCCAGAGAGGGCGGCTTTTTTGGTTTTGGCGGTACCGTGGTGAGCGAGCAGGAGCAGGCCGCCTTGAGCGAGCTCGCCGGTCTGCTCGGGGTGGCCCCCGGCGCTGTGTCCGCCCCGCCGGATACGACGGCGTAGTCATGGGCTGGCCGGTAGCTGTCGGGCGATCCCGTGGGGCGCTACGGATCCCGTCACGAGCGGTATAATCTCTGCATCGCGATACCCCTTCAGCGGTGAGGAGGCCTTATGGCGCCCGTGGAGTTGCTGCCCGACCCCGATCCGGCCATTGCTGCGCTGGCGCGCGATCTGGCGCGGGCCCGCCGGCCGAGCTACCCGCTTACCCTGGAGGTGCGGCGTCTGGCCGAGCCCCCGGACGTGGCAACCGAAGCGCTCGATGCGCTGGCCGTCGAGGCTGGCTTCCGTGGTCTTGGCGATGGCTGGGTGGAGGTACCGCGACGCATTGCTGCGAAACTGCTCGCCCATGTCATCGGCAGCGAGCTCGCCTACCCGGCCGAGGTCATCCCCGCTGAGCATGTCGAGGCGCTCGCCGGGCGCTTCCTGGCCCTCTTTCCGGCCCAGGCGCGCTACTTCACCAACGGCGCGCTCAGCGGTGATTTCGCCGTCTACTCCAGTGCCGGCGACGAGGTGCTCGGCTGGCGCTCGATTAGCGAGGCACCCCTGGACAATGGAGTGATCGCCCTGAGCCCCGAGCGGGTCGCCATGCTCTGGGCCGAGGATGCGCCATAGGCCCGCAACGGCGGGCCGCTGGCCCTACGACGGTCGCCGTGTCTCCTGGTTACCCGGGCGCCGCGACGCGTGGTTGGCCTCCACGGCCCGCAGATGCAGCAGCAGGTTCGGATAGAGCATATTGAGCCGCTCCAGGGCGGGTTTTGGCAGGGCCCAGACCTCGCCAGGCTCGGTAGCGCGAGCGGTGGCGCTGCGGGGCGTTCCATACAGGGCCGAACGCCCGCCGAAGAATTCACCAGGGGTGCGCAATTCTTCGATCATCCTGCCGGCCTCGTCGAGGAAGAGCAGCGCGCCGGAGACGAGCATATAACCCTCAAAGCCAGGCTCGCCGGCCACGAATAGCTGCTCACCCATGGCCAGGCTGCGCGGCTGAAAGTCGAGCGCCAGGTCCAGCAGGCTAGCCCACGGCAGCTCCCGCAGCACTGGCGCGCCGCTCAGCCACTCGGCTCGCGCGAAGGCCTGGGCCAGGCCGAGGCGCTCCGCCGCCGGCCCGAAGACGATCGGGCTCAGCCGTAGCAACTCCACCTCGCCCCGTGCGACCATCGTACTTGAGCGAGGGTCGCCAAGGATGGCGCCGCGCTCACCGATACTACTCCCCCGCCCTAGCACCCGCACGGGCCGCCCACCGATCAGGATCTCCACCAGGCCCGAGTGGACAATATAGGCGCAGCCGTCGGAAGGGTCACCCTCGCGGAGAATGGTGGCCCGGTCGGGCCAGGAGACCACCTCAGCGGCCTCGGCGAGAGCCAGGCGCTCGGCGGTGGGCAGTCGCGCGAAGAGTGGGCATGCGGCGATCGTCTCGGCCACTTCGATCTGGTCATCATCGGGGAGGGGCGCGCCGAGGCCCACCACGTGGCCGCTGGCTGCAAACTCTACCCGCTCCGCGAGCTCGGAGCTATCAGCGGGGAGATTGTGCTTGCTAGTGTGGGCGAGCACCAGCCGCTGGCTCTTGGCGGTGAGCGCCTGGAGCAAGCGCGGCGTGATCGTGCTATGGATCGCGCCGCCGCCCACATCCTGCACCAGCACGCTTGCGCCCTCGGCGAAGCGCACCAGTTCATCGCGCCGCGCGGGCGTAAGCACCCCGCGCTCCACGAGCTCGGCAAACCACTCCTCATCGTAGCGCATATCCCCAGAGTAGCAGACGCCGTTCACCCGAACGGCGATTGTCGGGATGGAGTGGACGGCGTAGATCGCCTCGAAGCGCCGGCCATCGAGCTCCAGAGGTGCGCCCGGGTTGAGCGGAAAGTAGTCGAAGAGGGCGGCCACATCCTGGGCCGGCAGAGCCAGCATGGCGCTGAGCACACGCAGTAGGCTCTGGTAAATGATATCAGAGGTGACGAGACGCACCCGGTGGCTGCCCATAAGGATCAGCTCGGGCAGACCTGCGAGATGGTCCTCGTGGAGGTGGGAGAGGACCACCTCGGCCACGTGGCTGGGTGAGACGCCAAGGTTGCCGAGGCGCATCACGACGTAGGCGGCCGCATCGAAGAGGGTGGCCTGCGTCTGCACTGTGGTCCCGAGGTAGGCCAGGAAGCAGGTGGTGATCCCCGCCGGGTCGAAGCCATCGCTCCCGCCAATGAACTGCAGGGTGAGCTCCTGGCGCTGCAGCGGCCGCGGTGGGGTGAGCGTCAGTGGTACCGCCACGGTGTTGATCTTGGTGCTCACCCGGGCCACCTCGGCGCCATCCTCGGCGAAGACGAAGCTATCGCCCTCGATCCGCACCGACGTACCGGCCCCGAGCACACCGCCGCCGGCCTCAAGGCTCACAATCTCCGCCATGTCGTCCTGGCGGGGGGCCCGGCCCAGCGGCGGGAAGATGGCCACAGCCGCGCACTCGGTGTGCAGTGCGCCGAACGGCCCGTAGGCCGCCAGGTCCGCCGGGCCGCTGATCGTCTCCTCGAGGATGGCCCGCAGGCGCGCCGCCTGGCGCTCGGTGACGGTGATGAGCCGCGCCTTGCGGCCCTGCACAAAGAAGTTCGAATAGAGCAGGAACTCAACGCTAGCGTAGTTGATGCCGCGGCGTACGAAGCCACTGGAGCCCAGTTCGCTGCCCGGCTCGACGTCAGGCGGCAGCAGGATCAGCGCGGGCGGCGCGATTCCCGCCACCATCAGGTACTTGAGCGTCTCCGGCGGGCAATTCACCAGTACATCGCCTGCGCTTGTGGCAACGACGGAAACAGTATTAGACCCCCATGCGGCTTCGCCGCACACTGCCGTGATGAAAAAGTGCGCTATACTCCATCCGAACGCCCGTGCTGGCGATCAAGGTCGATGTTTC